>CACBTL010000006.1:0-71093 GCA_902542145.1 uncultured SAR86 cluster bacterium
AAAAACCTTTCAGGAGAGATTGTTATTCCAGGTGATAAATCTATCTCGCACAGAGCAATCTTATTTGGACTTTTAAGCAAAGGAAAAACGGAAATTCACGGCTCGCAAAATAGCGAAGATGTTCTTAATTCGCTTAATGTAGCTAGATTTCTTGGAATCGAAACCAAGGTTAAAAGCTCTGTCATTTTTCTTGATTCTCCTGGCATAGAAGGTTTATCTGCCCCAACAAAAGATCTTTATTTTGGTAACTCTGGAACAGGTATGAGACTTTTTGCAGGATTCTTGAGCTCGTTAAACTTTTCATCCACATTAACCGGTGACGCCTCTCTTTCAAATCGGCCTATGATGAGAATAATTGACCCTTTGCAAAAAATGGGAGCAAAAATTTCCGCAACTAACAAGGAAAATCCTCCTCTTAAGATTAGCCCGTCAACTGGTTTAAAAGGTATTACTTACAAAATGCCAATTGCAAGTGCGCAAGTAAAATCCTCAATTTTATTAGCAGGATTAAATGCGGAAGGTAAAACTCTGGTAAAAGAAAAATATCCAACCAGAGACCATACAGAAAGGATGATGAAAACTTTTGAAGCTAATATTTCATCTTCGAAAGGGATTGTTGAAATTGAAAGAAGTGATTTAAAAACTCCTGGGCAAATTGAAGTTCCTGGAGATTTCTCATCAGCAGCCTTTTTTATAGGTGCATGCTTAATTTCAGAAAATTCTGAAATAAAAATTAAAAATGTTGGAATAAATAACACTAGAAAAGCATTTCTTGACTGTCTTTCAGATATGAATGCAAATATTGATCTTGCAAATATTAGACAATTAGGAAACGAAGAAGTGGCTGATTTAGTCATAAAGTCATCGGACTTACTGCCTGCAAAAATAATGGAAGATATCGTTCCTAATTTAATTGATGAGCTCCCATTATTTTTTTTGATTGCAAGCTTAATAGATGGAGAATCAGAATTTAATGGTTTATCAGAATTGAAGCATAAAGAGAGCGATAGACTTTCAATCATGATCAATAACCTTCAAAAACTAGATGTTGAAGTTCAATTAAATGAGGATAGTCTGAAGATAATTGGTAAAAAAGATAGGATATTTTCTGATGAAGAATTTGATTCGCATGGAGATCATAGAATTGCGATGACAATGTTAGTAGCAGGGCTGAGATCTTCTGAAGGCCTTATAGTGAACAATGTAGATTGTATCAATACCTCTTTTCCAGAATTCATCGACCAGGCAAAAACGTTGGGGTTCAACTTTAAAAATGGATAAATTAATAACCATTGACGGACCAGGAGGTTCTGGCAAAGGAACAGTAGCTAGAATATTAGCTGCAAAATTAGGATGGAATATTTTAGATAGCGGAGCTCTATATAGATTAATAGCTCTGATATCTGAAAATATTAAAGAAACTCATCCAGATTCAATTGGAAAAGAATTAAAAGATAAGAGTATCTTTTTTGAGCTTGTAAAAGATCAATACCATCTTTTTTTTGACGGTAAGGATGTAACAAACTTTATTAGAAGAGAGGAAATAGGGGTAAAGGCTTCAGACTTGGCACATAATCAAAACATTCGAAACCTAATTAAAGACACTCAAAGGTCTTTTTACGATCCTAATATAGGTTTAATAGCTGATGGAAGAGATATGGGATCAGTGGTTTTTCCTGAAGCTGGAATAAAAATTTATTTAGATGCATCAATAGAAGAGAGAGCAAAAAGACGTCAAATTCAGTTGAAAGAAAAGGGTATGGAGGTTAACATGCCCTACCTTATCTCAAGCTTACAAAATAGAGATTTAAAGGATAAAAATAGAGATGTATCTCCTCTTTTGATTCCACAAGGGGCAAAAGTGATTGATTCCACTAATCTATCAATAGATGAGGTAGTAAATAAAATAATGGATTTAATTTAAATTATGGAACAAGCAAACTTCGGAAAACTTCTTGACGAGAGTCTATCGACATTAGATTTTCAAATAGGAACTATTATTACCGGGGTTATAGTAGATCTGAAACCTGACTGGGTTACTGTTCACGTAGGTTTAAAATCAGAGCCGGTTCTCGCTAGAAGCGAATTTTTAGCAGACGAATCTGATAATGAACTTGAGATAGGTGATGAGGTAAAAGTTACTTTAGAGGCTGTTGAAGACGGTTATGGTGAGACCAGGGTTTCAAGACTACGGGCGATGCACGATGAAAGTTGGCTTAATTTAGAGGAATCACTCAAAACAGGCTCAATAGTCAAAGGATACATAACCGGCAAAGTTAGGGGTGGGATGACCGTAGACGTAGCAGGAGTTAGAGCTTTTCTGCCTGGTTCTCTTGTCGATTCAAAACAACTTGAAAGTTTTGATCACTTAGAAAAAACTTTTCAAGACTTTAAAGTCATCAAATTAGACAAAGACAAGTCAAATGTAGTTTTATCTAGAAAAGCTGTTCAGGAAGAAATTAACTCTGAGGATAGAGAGAAGCTATTTGCAACTATTGAAGAAGGTTCAACAATAGAAGGTACCGTTAAAAATCTAACTGATTATGGAGCTTTTATTGATTTAGGAGGTATTGATGGTCTCCTTCACATTACAGACATTACGTGGAAAAGAATTAATCACCCATCTGAGGTTCTTAATATTGGAGAAAAACTAAACTTAAAAGTGACAAATTTTGATAAGGAGAAATCAAGAATTTCTTTAGGATTGAAGCAAATGTCTTCAGATCCTTGGGAGACAATCGAAACCCTTTACCCAGTTAACTCAGTGCATAAAGCTAAAGTTTCAACTCTTACAGATTATGGTTTCTTTGCTGAGCTTGATAAGGATACTGAAGGTTTGGTGCATGTTTCGGAAATCGATTGGACCAATAAAAACATTCATCCATCTAAGGTTGTATCTCCTGGAGATGAAATAGATGTTATGGTTTTAGAACTCGATCTAGAAAAAAGAAGAATTTCTTTAGGAATGAAGCAATGCCAGGAAAATCCTTGGCTGATCTTCTCAGAAAACAATTCTGTAGGAGATACTGTCAATGGTTCTGTTAAATCTATAACTGACTTCGGAATGTTTGTTGGTCTTGACGGTAATATTGATGGATTAGTTCATCTATCTGACTTGTCTTGGACAGAAGCAGAAGAAAGTGCGGTTCAAAACTTCCAAAAAGGTCAAGATGTTCAGGCTCTTATTTTGGCCATGGATCCATTGAAAGAGAGGATTTCTTTAGGTATTAAACAACTAGAAGATGACCCAGTTCAAAACTTCATCAAAGATCACCCAAAGGGAACTTCTGTTACAGGAATTATCTCAAATATTGAGGACGAGATTTTAAAATTAACCGTAAAAGAAAGTATTTCTGTTTTAATGAGAAAAAGAGACTTTATGGAAGATGAAAGCACCTCACTTGAAGAAGGTAATGAAATTAACTTTTTGATTTCAAATATAGACAGAAAAGAGAGAAAAATCTGGGGCTCCATGAAAGCGCTTGAAAAAAGTAAAGAAAAAGAAATCTTAAAAGAAAACGAAATGAAAAATAAAGAGATTGAAGAGAGTTCTAAATCTTCAATTGGTGACCTCATTAAAGAGGAGCTTGAAGATAAGTGATTTATGCAAAAATCAGATCTTCTTGAAAAGCTTTCTACTCAAAATATATCTTTTTCTGCCTCCGATTCAAAAATTGCCATTGATTCTCTAATCGGTCATCTATCAAACCTCCTTTCTGAAAAGCAAAGAATTGAAATAAGAGGTTTTGGGGCATTTTCAGTGAGAGAGAGAAATCCAATCAGGGGAAGAAACCCAAAATCAGGAAAAACAATAGAACTGGATAGTAGATCTTTAATTTATTTTAGACCTTCAAAGCTGATCAAAAATAGAATAAATAAATTGACCTCATAACTGCTATAATTTTTAAAGTTTTTTTAATGGAAAAATTTATCAAGCAGGGGCAAATAATAGTCGGATTAGATTTTGATAATTCGCAAACTGCTTTCGAAATAACTAAACTCCTCAATCCCGAAAATTACAAAGTAAAGGTTGGAAACCAACTTTTTACAGCATGTGGGCCGCAAATATTAGAAGATCTAAAAAAGCAGGGCTTTGATATTTTTTTAGACTTAAAATATCACGATACACCAAATACAGTTGAGAAAGCTATATTAGAAGCTTGCAAACAAAATGTATGGATGACAAATATTCATCTTTCAGGAGGGCAGAACATGATTGAGGCTGCAGTCAATGCAAAGAACTCAATTTCATCTGAAATTCTTTTAATAGGAGTTACTGTTTTAACAAGCCTTGATCAAAAAGATTTATCCGATATTGGAGTTAGCAACGATCTGAGGGATCAAATTGTCTCTCTTATTAATTTAGGAAAAAGCGGAGGTATTGACGGAATCGTTTGCTCTCCCAATGATCTTGCTTATTTAAAGAAGGAGGAAATGGATTCTTTTATAACTGTTTGTCCAGGAATAAGAGTCAAAGCTAAGAGCGGAGGTCAAAAAAGAACTTCAACAATTCATGATGCCATTAATATGGGCGCAGACTACCTGGTAGTGGCGAGAGAAATAATTTCATCACCAGATCCTCTTAAAGTAATTAATGAAATTGATTCTTACTTTATTTAAGAGAAATTTATTAATTTTTCTTTTTCTTATTTCTTTAATCGGTTTTTCTAGTTTATCTGTTTCAAAACATAATGCGGTTGTTGTCACGAGACATCACTTAGCAACTGAAGTTGGTTCAAAAATTCTCCTAGATGGCGGCAATGCTTTTGATGCAGCTATATCCGTAGCTTTTACTTTAGCAGTTGTAAATCCTTCCGCAGGCAATATTGGCGGTGGAGGTTTTGCCTTACTTTATGATGCAAATGAGAAAACTATTGAATCGATAGATTATAGAGAAAGAGCCCCAACAAAAGCTAAAGAAGATATGTTTCTCGATGAAAATGGTAATGTCATAAAAGGTTTAAGTACATCATCTTTTTTAGCTTCTGGAATTCCTGGAACTGTAGATGGTATGTACAAGATCCATAAAAAATATGGATCATTACCTATTAGTAAATTAATCTCACCTGCAATAGATCTTGCTGAAAAAGGATTTGAATTATCAAAATTTCAAGCAGATTCCTTTAATAAAAACAGAGATAAATTTTCAAAAAATCTTGAAACAAAAAAAATTTTTGTTAAAAAAGATATATGGAAAGAAGGCGATCTTTTTATGCAAAAGGACTTAGCAAAAACACTTAAAAGAATATCTAAGTTTGGAAGAGATGAATTTTATTCTGGCGAGACAGCAAAAAAAATTGTCACTTATTTTAAAAAAAATGGTGGTATTTTTACTAAAAATGATTTTTTAAATTACCAGTCCATATTTAAGCCTCCTCTTTGTTCAAACTTCATAGACTATAATATCTGTTCAATGTCACTCCCAAGTTCGGGAGGTATTGTTCTATCACAATCACTGAATATTCTAGAAAACTTTGACTTAACTTCTTACGATCATGACTCTCTTGAATACAATAGACTTTTAACTGAGGCAATGAGATTTTCATTTGCAGATAGGTCAGAATTTTTAGGGGATGCAGATTTCAATAATTTTGATATAAGCAGGATAACTTCTAAAAAGTATGCAAAAACTCTAGCATCAATAATTAAAAGCTCTAAAAGCAAAGTTGATATTGATTCTCCAGGAGAATATTTTATTGAAAGTGAAGAAACAACTCATTTTTCAATAATAGATTCAAACGGAAATGCTGTTTCGAATACCTATACATTAAATACAGCTTATGGCTCTGGGATCATTGCAAAAGGAACTGGGATCCTCATGAATAATGAGATGGATGATTTTTCAATCAAACCAGGATTTCCAAATTTTTTTGGGCTAGTAGGTTCAGATGCAAATAAGGTTGAATCCAAGAAAGCGCCTCTTTCATCTATGACGCCAACGATTGTTCTTCAAGATGGAAAGCCCTTTTTAATTACTGGTTCTCCTGGAGGATCGACTATTATATCTACCGTGCTACAGCTTTTATTAAATGTTTTAATTTTTGATATGGATATTGATGAGGCATCTAAAGCTAAACGTATTCATCACCAATGGAAGCCTGATGTTTTATTTATCGAGAATGAAAAATACTTAAAAGATATTGATGAATTTGGATTTGACACTATTTATAGGGAAAGAATTGGCGAAACACATTCTATACTTTTTCATAAGGGTAGATACGAAGGTTTTGCTGACTTAAGAAGACCAGATGGCAAAGCAATATCAGTACACTAAGACAAAAGAAGTTTTCTCCAAAGAAAAAGAATTACCAAATCTTCCAGGGGTCTATAAATTTTATGATGAAAATAATAAGATTCTTTACATTGGCAAAGCAAAGAGCCTATCAAATAGGCTGAAGTCATATCTCTCTTCATCTAAAGATAGAAAAAAAAATGAACTAATTGACAAGATTAAATTTCTTGAACTATTCATCACAAAAACTGAAAGTGATGCTTTGCTTTTAGAACAAAACTTAATTAGAAAACTTAAGCCACCCTTCAACGTTCAATTTAGAGATGATAAATCGTTTCCTGCTATTTATTTTTCTTCTGGTCATGATTTTCCAGGAATTTATTTAACTAGAAATAAAAAACTTAAAGGTATAAAACTTGGACCCTATGCCAATGTAAATGCAGCAAGACAATCCATAGATCTAACCAGGACACTGTTCGGCATCAGAAATTGCTCTGATATGGTCTTCCAAAACCGCTCTAGACCATGCATTCAACATCAAATAGGTAAGTGCTCAGCTCCATGTGTTGGAAAAATATCACAAGAGAATTATCTTGAAGAGATCGAATCAGCTATAAAGTTTATAGAAGGCAAGGATAAATCTTTTCTTGATGTTATGTATTCTAAAATGGATAAGTACTCATCTTTAAAAGAGTTTGAAAGAGCAGCACTTTATAGAGATAAGATCAAAGCCTATAGGGATATTCAAAAAGATCAATCCGTCTTTACCATCTACGACAATGCGGTTGCGATAACTAAAAAATCTAATGAATATGTTTATTGTATTTCTATTTTAGAAATAAAAGATGGTTGGCTCACAAATGCAGAAAACTATTTTTCAAAAAAAGATAAGCACATCTCAGAAGAGGAACTTATGGAAAGCTTTCTTTCAAAGATTTTGATAGAAAAAAACTTAGAAAATTTAACTCTATTATCAGATTTTAAATTTAGTAATTTAAGTTCGCAGCTCGATAACAAAAAAATAAACTTAGAGAACAAGAATCATAAAAATAAAAAAATCTTTGAGTTGGCTTCTATACAATCAGAAGATGGCCTTCAACGCCAATATAATTACCCTTGGATAACTGAAGGACTTTCTTTAATTGAAGATAAAACTCGATCAAAAATAAACAGGATAGAAGGCTTTGATGTTAGCCATTTTTCCGGCGATAACGTTACTGCCTCATGCGTGGTATTTGATAAAGAAGGACCACAAAAAAAACAGTATCGAACTTTTAATATAAAAATTAATAAAAATGACGATTATCAAGCAATGAAAGAAGTTTTATTCAGAAGATTTAAAAGACTTAAAAGAGAAGATAATAATTTTCCTGATGTGATTGTTATAGATGGCGGAAAAGGGCAACTTTCATCAGCTAAGAAGGTAATTGATCTATATGAAGACTGCGATACAAGAATACTTTCATTGGTTAAAGGACCAGATAGAAATTCTAAATATGATGATGTTCTCTATTTTTCTAATGGGAAAATTAAAAGAATGAACCTCGAACTTGAAGGTAAACAACTTCTTCAATTTATTAGAGATGAGTCACATAGATTTGCTTTATCTAGAAGCAAAAAAAGAAGAAAAAATGTTACACGTTCTGCTCTTGATGAAATTAAAGGAATAGGAAGCAAAAATAAAAATAATCTTCTTAGGCATTTTGGAGGAATAGAATCTCTTAGGAAAGCAAACATAGATCAGATAAAATCTATCGAAGGGATTGGACCAATGAGAGCTAAATTAATCTTTAATTACTTGAATGAAAAATGAAAAATAACCCATTTGTCAAAAGATCAAAAATTCTTGAGGAAAATTCTGAATACTTATTCAAAGTCGTAAAAAATATTTCATCAATTTTCACGGAGGTAATTAATGATAATGGAAAACTGATTTTTGCTGGAAATGGTGGAAGCGCAGCTGAGGCTCAGCATATGTCTGCTGAATACGTAGGAACACTAGTTACTTCAAATAAAAGGGATCCAATTCCATCTATTGCCTTATCAACAGATACTTCATTCATAACGGCATGGTCAAATGATCAAGGTTATGAAGATATTTTCAGAAGACAACTACAAGCCCTAGCTAAAAATAACGACTGTTTCATTACATATTCAACTTCTGGAGAAAGTGAAAATATTATCAAGGCTATAAATTATGCGAATTTTTTAGGAATAAAAACCATTTCTTTTACCGGTATCAATGAATCCAGTGTTTCGAAAATATCTTATTATACTTTTAAGGCACCATCTGAAGAAACAGCAATAATACAAGAATTACATACCATTGTTGGCCATGAAATTTGTTCAATCATTGATAAAGAATTTTCATGATTCCTAACTTAATATCTTTATCAAGAATTATTCTTATTCTTCCAATAATCTTTTGCATGATCATAAACAATATCAATCTTGCTTTTTTTATTTTTCTTGTAGCAAGTTTTACTGATTTTTTAGACGGTTACTTGGCTCGGTATTTAAATCAAGAATCTTTAATAGGTGCAAATTTAGACCTCCTGGCAGATAAAATTTTCATCTGTAGTTTATTAATTTTTGTATCTTTTCACTTTGATAATTTTACTTTCCTTGTGATGACAATTTTAATTGTAGCTAGAGAGCTTTCTATAGGAAATATTCGTCAATACTATTTAGAAACCAAAAAAATAAATAAAGCCAAAGTTAATTTTTTAGGCAAGTTTAAAACTTTTTTTCAAATATTTTCATTAGGGACTGCAATCATCTTTCTTGATAGTGATTATTCATCAATTGTTGAGATTATAATTGTTATCGCAGCTATCTTGTCTTGGTTATCACTTCTTAATTATACAAATGTCAAAAATTAGAAAAATCCCTTTCATTGATTTGAGTTTGAAGAAATCAGACTCTAATAGAACTGCAAAAGGAATTTCAAAACTTATTGAAAACAAAAATTTTATAGGCGGAGAGGAAGTCTTAAGATTCCAGGATAATTTTTCTAAATTTAACGATAGTAAATATTGTCTTGGGGTTGCCAATGGAACTGATGCCTTAGAGATTGCAATAGAAAGTTTAAATTTACCCAAAAACTCTGAAGTTATTGTTCCTAATTTTACTTTTTTGTCTCCAGCAGAGGCTGTTGTAAGGGCAGGCTTTAAATTGGTTTTGGCAGATATAAATAATGAGGATTTTACGATCTCAATAGAATCTATAAAAAAGTTAACAACAAAAAAAACAAGCGCTCTTATAGTTGTACATTTATTTGGAAATCCATGCGATATGAATGAGATTAAAAAATTTGCCAAAGATAAAGATATTAAAATCATAGAAGACTGCTCTCAAGCACATGGAGCAAAGTTCAAGGGGAAAAATGTTGGAAATTTTGGAGACATTGGAACCTTTAGCTTTTACCCCACAAAAAATCTTGGAGCATTTGGAGATGCTGGGGCAATTGTGACCAACAATAGAAGTCTTTTTGAAAAAGCTCAGAAAATAGCCAATCATGGGAGAGTTGATACATATGATCACATTTTAGCTGGAAGAAACTCAAGGCTTGATACATTCCAAGCTTTGGTGTTAAACCTTAAGTTAAAAAAGCTTGAAGAGAACAACGAACAAAGACTACAACAAGCTGATTATCTCTTTGAATCCATTAAAGGATCCTGTGTAGACACCATGAAATTGTCAAGATATCAATCTTCAGTGTTTCATCAATTTCCTATTTTATGTGAGGAAAGGGATTATTTAATGAAATTTCTTAAAAAGAGGGGGATAGCTTGTGGTATTTATTACCCAAAACCTCTATCAAAAATGAAAGCATTTTCAAAAAAGGTAAATAAAAATCAAATACATAGTATTAACTCTGAATTAGCATCAAAAAGAATCTTAAGTTTACCAATAGGTCCGCATCTAAATTTTAAAGATTCAGAATATATAGCTAATGCTATACAATCATTCAAAAATTAATGGCTGAGTGGCAGAGTGGTTATGCAGCGGACTGCAAATCCGTGGACGCCGGTTCGATTCCGACCTCAGCCTCCATAAATTTTTTGTGTGCCCAGGTGGTGGAATTGGTAGACACAAGGGACTTAAAATCCCTCGAAGGCAACTTCGTGCCGGTTCAAGTCCGGCCCTGGGTACCACTTAAGTATCTATGAGATAATCTTTTTCAGATGTATTCCAAGTCTCAGGAATGATATTTGTCTCAATGACTTTTTCTATACCTTTCTCGAGCTTTGTTCTCACCTTGTAATCAAGGATTCTTTCAGCCAGCGACGTATCACAATATCTATAATTTATCTCCCTAGAATCCTCTCTATCCGTATTAGAAAAATTTTTATTCATAGAGGGAAATATTTTATTTTCTTTACCGCATTTCTTAATTATTAGATTTGCAAGATCAATGAGATTAATTGGTTCCGAGCTATTTCCAATGTTTAGTGTTCTATTATTTGCCTTGGATGAAAAAAGGGCATCAACTGTAGCCCTAGCCGTGTCCTGTGAAAAGTTATAAGACCTTTCTTGGCTTCCATCTCCATTAATTATAGGAGGTAAATTTCTTTGAACTCTAAAAATAAATTTGGGAATTACAAACTGGGCCACTTGAAATGGCCCATAAGTATTGAAGTATCTTAATATACTAAAATTAAATGACTTATATTCATATTGGTATGCTTTCACAAGTTCTTCACCAGCAAGTTTACTAACAGCATACAAGGTTTTACCTTGAGTAATATCGGTCTCTTCAATAGGATTTTTTATCGGCTCTCCATAAACTTCAGAAGATGAGGCAAAAACTATTTTTTTAATATTTTTATTGTTTGAAATTAGATCAAGGATATTTTTTGTTCCTTCGATATTTATTTCTAAACATCTTAATTTATTTTTCTCTGTTCTCTGAACTCCTAGATGAGCTGCTAAATGAATTACGCCATCACATTCTTTTATAGCATCTCTAAGAGATGTTTTATCCATTATTGAGCCAGAAAAAAAATTAATTTTTTTGTTTAAATATGGCCCCGTTAGATTTATCTGTTCAGATAAATCATAGAGGATAACTTCCTTTTTTCTTCTGACTAATTCATTACAAACTGGCACACCAATACAACCAGCTCCTCCAGTTACAAGTATTTTTTTTATTTTACTCGACATCAACAATCCTTTTCTGAATAAATTGCTTTGTAATTTTTGTTTCTTCAATAAACTTAACTATTCTTTTTGCAGCCTTCCCATCTCCGTAAGGATTTTTTAAATTTTTCATTTTGAGAATAAATTTTTTGTCATTTAAAACCTTTTGAATAGCTTTTTTTATCTCATATCTATCATGTTTTACATCTAAAACATTGGATGCTCTCAATCTTCCATTCTGTCTAGTTCCTATATTTATTACAGGTAGTCCAAAACTAGGAGCCTCTCTTATTCCTGCTGAAGAATTCCCTATCATAAAGGATGCATATTTCATTAGACTCAAAAAATCTTTACTATCCATATTTGGGATGAAGGTAAATTTTTTATTATCCTTTAGTAATTTTGAAATTTTCTTGCCACCAGCATCAGGATTAGATGATAAATTAATAACATTGAAGTCATTGAATTCATCTAAAGCCTTTAAAGTTTCTAATATTTGATAAGACTCTTCACCATACTCAGTCGTAACAGGATGTTGAGTAAAAATACAAAATCTCTTATCAAAAGGTAATTTGTATTTTCTTTCAAGTTCCTTTTTGGATGTCGGTTTTAAGTTATTTATTTCATCAATATAAGGACATCCAACTTTTTTAACATATTTTGTTGGCTCTCCCATTTTTATAATTCTTTTTTTTGCATCTGAAGTCGCTGGAAAATGAAAGTGAGATAACTTTGTCACTGCATGTCTGATTGATTCATCAATAGTTCCAGTTACTTCTCCACCTTGAATATGAAATATAGGAAAGTTCATCAGACTTGCTGCAGTTGCTGCGGAAAGAGTTTCTACTCTATCAACGGTTAATAATACAACATCAGGTTTTAAACTATCCAGAGCATCTGCTATTCCGGCAGTACATTTAGCTGTAGCAAGAGTCATGCCCAGAGGTGAGTCATACTCATCATCATACATTTTTACCTTTTTATTAATTTTAAATCCATCGTTTAAAATTTCTTTGTAGGAAAAACCATGAGATTTCAGTAAGTGGGATCCTGTTACGATAATTTGAAGATCTAAATTTTTATTTTTTTTTATGAGTTTTAAGACTGACTTAACTCTTGGATAATCTGCCCTTGTTCCTGTTATGCAACAAATTTTCTTCTTTTTCACTTAAGATCATCCTTTTGAATATGCTGATCCTTTTTAATATCTCTAACAGCTTTTTTTCCTAAAATACTTTCAAAATCTTTCGCAAAAAAGGGTCCATCTCCTGGTCTTTTAACCCATATATTTTTCATATCAAAAATTTCACCTTTTTTTATATCTTTAATAGATACAACAGAAGCATATGCGAAATTTATGACATCTCTTTCTTCTTCTATGGGACCTTTTTTTCCTCCTCTGGCTAATGCTAATTTTTTTGCTCCTTCAACAAGTTCTTTTGCGGCTTTAGGATCCATTGAGTTCTCTATATCTGGACCCTCTCTCTTCATATTATCAGTAAAATGCCTCTCTAAAATTGAAGCGCCTAAAGCAACTCCACCAAAACAAGCTAAGTTATCAGTGGTATGATCTGACAGTCCTATAACAGCTCTTGGAAAGTTATCATAAAGCTCTTTTATCGAACCCAACCTTACTAAATGATGCGGAGTAGGATAGATATTTGTAGTATGCAGCAAGGCATAGTCAATATTAAACGATTCCATTATATCCACACTGGTCTTTACTGAATCAATATCATTCATACCAGTACTCAAAATAATAGGCTTACCAAATGAACATATATGTTTTATCAAGGGATAATTATTGCATTCCCCAGACCCTATCTTAAAAGCCGGCACATCAATTTCGTTTAAAAAATTTGAAGCCGCCCTAGAGAATGGCGTGCTCATGTAGATACACCCTTTATCCTCAACGAATTTCTTAAGTTCGATTTCTTCATCTTGACTTAATGCACAATCTTCCATCAATTCATATATGCTCTTTCCGATGTATGAAATTTTTTCCTTCTTGGCTTGAGAGGACATCTCATCCTCAACTATATGAGTTTGATGTTTTACAATATCAACACCAGAATCAATGGCTTTTTTTGCCATATTTTTTGCAACTTCTAAACTTCCACCATGATTTATTCCAATTTCAGCAATAACAAGTGGGTCATGACTCAAACCTATTTTTCTATTAGATATTATAATTTCTCTATTCATTTTTAACTTAAATATAGCTTTCAGCTTTTTTGATATCATTTATTAGATCAATATCAATACTGTCTTTTGCAGACATTATATATGGCAAAGAATTATTGGAAGGAAATATCTTTTTTCTTTTGAAATTATTTTTAGTGAATATATAAATAGCTCCATTAGCTTGGTACGTTGATGGTAGATCTTGACGTCTATAGTTAGTCTTCTCTTCATTGAATAAGGATTTAAGAAGACCATTTTTATTTAATTTAAAGCTTTTAAAAGGAATTTCCTTTGACTTTACAACACTAACTGATGATAACTTATTAAATTGTTTCATTGCTTCAAAACATTCATTGATATGTTTATGTGTTCTCAAAGGAGAGGTTGGCTGAAGATAGATAATGATAAAATCTTTTTTGAAATCTTTCTCAATTTCATAAATAAAGTGATTCACAACATCTTTAGCAGGGGAATTATCTTTACAAAATTTCTCTGGTCTATCTATCGATAAAATATCTTCATATTTACTTGTTATTTTTTTAACTTTTTTGCAATTAGTTGAAACAAATATCTCATCAATAAATTTACTTTTTAAGGCAGAAACAAGTGTATGCTCAATTAAGGGCTTTCCTTTAATCATGAAGATATTTTTATCTTTTAAACCTTTTGATCCCTTTCTAGCAGGGATTAGGGCAAAAACCTTTTTCTCTAAAAAAGCCATTTCCTTAATTTTTCTAATTTTAATGTAGTATACGCAAACATAACCATGTTTAATTAAATTTTGAATATAATTTTTTCAGCTCAGTCGCTTGCAATAAAGCCCTTTTTTGATGTTGCAAGTAAAATCACATCAAAAGATAACATTGGAATTCTTCTATCTGATCATAAATATTCTCTTAACTTGTTAAAAGAAAAGAAAATAATGCAAAAGAATTTCTATAGTGACTGGAACCTTTCAAGAAATTTCAATTACAAAAAAAGCCTCGATATTATTAATAAGTATCAGTCTCTTAATCCTTCAATAAATTTAATGAACGGAATAAATTACGATAGACGCATTATTTTCCATCCAAGCGCACAGTTTTCACATTCTTATAAAAAATCCAAACTTTCTCACCAAGAAAAATTATCTATGTTGGCCGATGCATGCCAAAAAGTTGATGTTCTTTTTGAAAGAATTAATCCAGATCTATGTTACGGATTTTTGATGAACACAATTTTTGATTTTCTTTTGGCTTATTTTTCTAATGTCAAAAATATAAATTACCTAAATTTAAGACCTTCGAGAATAGAAAACTATTTCTTTTTTGAAAGCTCAGTTTTTGATCCTCCTCTAAGAATACAAAAAAAGTATGATTTAGATGAAAATTTAGAAGAATTTTTTGAATTGAAAAAAGATCAAATTAACGAAAACATAGAATTCAGAAAATACGAGGGAGTAGAAAAGGTTGATTTTAAAATAAAATTTAAATTGATTAATCAAATACGCAACACTTACCAAAATTTAATATCCAAAGATTCATCCTCTCCAAATTTGTTATTGCAACAAATTAACAAGAAATTGCTACAACCCCTCAGAAAAATTTATCAAACTTATATTTTCAATTTTGTAAGTCCTAAAGATTTAGATGATAAAACCACATATATCCTTTTTCCTTTGCACTACGAACCAGAAGTTCAACTTTTATCATATTCTGCACCAAACTCAGATCAGTTAGACGTTATAAAGAAAATATCTTTATCCCTACCCATTGGATGCAAGCTTTTAGTGAAAGAGCATCCTTTGATGATTGGAAGAAGAAAATCAAACTTTTTAAATGAAATAATTCAACTAGGTAACACACTACTGGTTGATCCTTCTCATAATGTAAATAAATATCTAAAATACACTAATCTAGTAGTAACTTTAGGAAGTTCCGTTTCAATTGATGCTCTGATGAAGAATATTCCAGTCATAACAATAGGCTCAACTCTTGCAAATATATTTGATGACCAATTAGTAACTAAACTAGATTCATTTCAAAATCTTTATCAACATATAAAGCAAGCTCTCTCAAAAGATCTTGTTAGCTCCAATGCAGAACTGAAAATACTTAAAATGATAAATGTGGTAAAAACCCTCTGCTTAGGTGTAGATTTTTATTCAAAGGTCTTAGGAAGAAAGGGAGCTCATGAAATTAATTCCTCAGATTACGAAAGCGAAATAAATAAAATATATCTTCATATACTTAAACTCGTTAAAGAAAATGATGTCGAACCAGCTATTTTTAATAAATAAATTATCATGAGAGTTTTAATTACTGGGGGTGCAGGTTTTGTGGGGCGTCACCTAGTTAAAAGAAGTCTTGAAGAGGGGTATGAGGTTGATTGTGTTGATCCAATTATTCCTCTTACTGGAGGATTAGAACTTGATAAATGGTTTGACTTTGATCCAAGAGATTTTTCAGCGTTTAATTTTTATAAAGTTGATTGTAGAGATTTTTTTCTAGCTAATATGAATGAAAAATATGACAACGTTTTTCATGCTGCTGCTATGGTTGGAGGGAGACTGATGATTGAAGACTTTCCTTTATCTGTAGCTGACGATTTATCAATAGATTCTCATTTTTGGCAATGGACTGCTAGTTCAAGACCTGATAATTCGATATGTTTCAGCTCTAGCGCAGCTTATCCAATTAATCTGCAAACCTATGATAACTATAGATTACTCAAAGAAGATGATATTGATTTATCAGGAGATATTGGAATGCCGGATTTATCATATGGATGGGCAAAATTGACTCATGAATATCTTTCTAAACTTGCATATGAAAAACATGGGATAAAATCAGTCATTTTCAGACCATTTTCTGGATATGGAGAAGATCAGGATCTAAGCTATCCTTTTCCCAGCATCTGTAAAAGGGTTTTGGAGCAAAAAGGGTCCAGAGATATCAAAGTCTGGGGGTCAGGAGATCAAATGAGAGACTTTATTCACATAGACGATTGTATAAATGGAATTTTTTCTATGATGGAAATTATGGAGTCCAATGACGCAGTAAACCTTTCTACTGGAAAATTAACAAGCTTCAAAGAATTTGCCTCCCTAGCTTCGAATCTAGCCGGGTTTAATCCTGAAGTTTCAGGAACATCGAGCAAGCCTGAAGGAGTTTTTGCTAGAGGAGGAGACACAACTCTACAACTCGAGATGAAATTTAAACCCAAAATTTCTTTTGAAGATGGAATTAAAAGAGCCCTGAATTATTTTGAAAAAAAAATTTGATATTCTTATCCTAGAACCCAAATCAACTCATTGGACAACTGTTGAGCCATATTTAAGAAACTTAGATAAAAGGATTGTATTATTTGCGCCTGAGAAATCTATTGAAATATCTTTAAATTTAAACCCTAAAATCTATTTTTTACATTTTTCTATTTTAAATTTCTTAAAACTATTTTTATTTGAATTTGAAAGCGTAGTAGTCGCAGACAGAGTATTTCAATTGAAATTTCTAAAGAATTCAATAAGAGAATATTTTAAAGAAACTCTGTATCTATTGATAAGATTTTTCTTCTTCTACCTGAAGTTAAGGCATAAGAAAATTTATATCACAACTCATTTCGTTAATGGATTTAAATATCACTCTCCCTTTACCTTACTTCAAAAAGTTGATCGGTTACTATGGAAAAAGTTATTGGATCGCTCAAAGGGATTTTTTGTTTTCTCCACCCTCGTAAAAAAAGAACTAGAAAAAGAGACAGACAAGGAAGTTTATTTTGCTCCAAATGCAACTTTTAATTTGAAAGTACCTCAAAAAAATAAAAACAATAAGATAACCAAGGTAATAATTCCTGGAAGAGTTGATCTAAGAAGAAGGGACTATAATTGGATTACAGGGCTAGAAAAAATTGCTAATCTCGATATTAACTTTCTAGGAAGATCTTACGATAAAAATTCATTCCTTTCTGCAATAAAAATCGAGGAAAAGGGCTATGCTCAAAATTTTCTAAATAGTGACAATTTTATTCCTACTGATAAATTTAATGAAGAGATAGAAAATTGCGATATTCTTTTTGCTCCTATTAAAAAATTAAAAAATAGTCAGAGAGCCATAGATAGAAATCTTGGTGCACTTTTCGATGCGATTAGATATGGCAAGCCTCTGATTTTACCCTCACATCAACCTATTCCAGATGAAATAAAGGGAAGTGCCATTATTTATGACGATACCGAATCACTTAATGAACTTTTGAATAAACTGTCAGATAAAGAGTATCTAGACGGAATTAAGAATAAAGCAATAGAGAATTCAAAATCATTTAATGAAAATTTTGAGGAATTTTGGGGTTTATTTAATTAATCAAATCTGACGGAAAACTAATCATTAATTTATCTATTTTTGATAAAAAAATTTATAATCATAGAAACAGAATCTTCAAAATTATACTTAAGACTCTCAAATTAAAATTCTAACAAATAAAATAAATAAAGTTCTTTGAAGAATCTATCCAGCATCTAATGGTTTTTAGAAAAAATAAGAAAAAGTCCTTTAAAGATTAGCATCATTGTTTATTAAAGTACTCTTTATCACCCTTAAAAAATCTAAGGCATCTAGAATGAAATTTTTAATCATAAAAATACCTATCATCAAAAAAAATAAGGAAAAATAGTAAAAATTAATATTTAAAAATTCTTTATCGTAAAGAGATAAAGAACACAAGCCTAACATCAAAAAAAATGATGGAAAAAGATTGTTCAAAATATTGAATGAATTTAAAGCCTTAACTAAAAATACAAAAGAAACAGTTAACTTATATATAGAGATGAGTACTAGAGAGTAACAAATATGAAAAAAATTGATTTCACTGCCTTCTAGCAGAAGAAAAAGAACATTTAATATATATATAAATAAAGAAAGAAAGAATATGTTTCTAATATCTTGATAAAGACCTCTGGCAAACAAAAATAAAATGATATTTGCATTTATCAATCTGATATAACTTATCAATCCTGAGAGAAAAATAAGATGAGAATAATCTTTAAAATTTTCAATGAATAAGAATACAAATAATCCATACACAATAGATATGGCAATAGACATGCAGAAATATCCGACTGATTGAAAACCAAAAGATTTTTTAAGATCAGCTAGTTCAAACTTATTCTTCGTTAAAGAAACTATTGAGTGACTTATTTTTTTATTTACCGTATTTCCTGCTAACTTTGCAATTGAATTTGAGGTTCTAGAAATAAAAACTAAGATCGCACTTTCGGTAATCGAAATAAAATTTGTTAAAAAGAAGAAGATAAATATCTCAAATAATGCTTCTAGTCTAGAATTTAAATCAAGGAAAAAAGAATTTCTTAAAATTTGATACAATTTTTTTATAGAGAATAATTTTAAATCAATCAAAAAAAATTTCTTTTTCGCAATTCTCAAGAGGTGCAAAAGATTTATAATTTGAAATATTATCGAATAGATTATCCACCCGCTGAAATCAAAATAAGATCCGAATCCGTAAACAAAAGCCGGACTAAAGACTGTAATTATAGATTGGCCATTAATAAAATAATGAACCTTGTCCTGAAGATATGAAAGATTATTGAAATAATTTGCAAGAATTCCGAGAAATAGCAATATTCCTAATAAAACATAATCAATAATTTTTAGATTTAAATCTTGATAGAAAAATAAGGATAAAACTAAGACCGAGTAAGTTGTAATTTTCAATATTAAAAAATTTGAAATTAAGCTTTTATCTAATTCGCCTTTTATTCCTTTAGTAGCTAAGTATTTGGAAGCTCCAAAATTAAGAATTACTGGAAGGCTCATAAATAACTCAGCTCTTTTGATTAAAAGAAGAGCAGTGGGGCTAAAAATATAGTAAAAAATGAAATTAGATAAAATACCAAATGAAAATCTTGTACCCAAATAGATGGCACTTGATGAGATAACTTTTTTCCAAACGCTCACAACCCAAGCATTATATTATTTTTACAGTTAAATATTTTATTTTTTACAGACTAGATTTTGGTGAAAACTTTTATACAAATGTTAATATGCACTACATTTTTTAGATGAAGGAAAAAGATGATCAAAAATATAGGAATTATAGGAAGGGGATTTGTAGGTTCAGCTGTAGCTTTTGGTTTTGGGCACGGTTGCGGAGCTGACTACAATATTTACATTTTTGATAAAGATCCAGAAAAATCTGCAAATTCCTTAGAAGAGGTAATTACTTCTTCAGACGTTATCTTTGTTTCAGTTCCAACTCCATCTAGATTCGATGGATCAATTGATCTCTCAATTGTTGATAACTGCCTAGAAGAGATAAACCTTGAACTAAAAAAAACAGATAACAATCCAATTGTTCTACTAAGATCTACTATAGTCCCCGGAACGACTGCAAATTATCAAAAAAAATATCCTGATCTTAGATTAGTTTTTAATCCTGAATTCTTGACTGAAAGAAGCGCAAATTTTGATTTTATAAATCAAACAAGATTTATTCTTGGAGGAAAAAAAGATAATACACAGGAAGTTGCTGAACTTTTCAAACATCGATTTGGTGAGTCCATGCCTGTAATTGAAACAGATTTTTCTTCTGCTGAACTTATCAAGTATGTGGCAAACATTTATTTCGCAACTAAGGTTTCATTTCTAAACGAGATGAAATTAATTTCTGACAAAGTTAATGCAGATTGGGATACTGTTATCGATGGTTTTTTAAGAGACGGAAGAGTTGGCCATTCTCACTGCCAAGTTCCAGGACCTGATGGAAAAAATGGTTATGGTGGATCATGTTTTCCTAAAGACGTACAGGCTTTAATTCATTTTTCAAAGGAAATAGGGGTGAACTTGAACGTTGTTGAAGGATCTTGGCAAACAAACTTAGAAGTAAGACCTGAAAGAGACTGGGAAAAATTAAAGGGCAGAGCAGTTTCAGACACATAGTTTGTGAAAAAAGTACTTACAATAAAAGATAATTTCACTTTAAGAGATTCTCTTAAAAGAATTAAAAGAAATTCTAAATCTAATTTCCTGCCTAATTTTTTTGCAATCATTGATAAAAATGAAAAGCTCATAGGAGCTTTAACTGATGGCGATTTGAGAAGATATTTTGCAGAAAATGATTCTATGGATGAATCAATTAAGCTTTGTATGAATAAAAATCCTGTTTTTTTGACTATTAAGCAGCTTAAAAATAGAGAATTTGAATCGTTGAAAGAAAACTTAAGAAAAAGGAAAAGAAATATCGAAGATATTTTTATAACAAATGAAAACAAAAAAATTGTTGGTGCAATTTCCTATAAGGAGATTTTCAATTCCGATGTTGATCAAGAAACCATTGTATCTGTAATAGGCATGGGATTTGTTGGCCTCACAGTTGCATGTCATATTGCAAGTAAAGATTTCAAAGTTCATGCAATTGATAAAGATAAAAAAATAATTGGCGATCTTAAGCGAGGCAAGCCCCACTTTTATGAGCCTCATCTGCAAGAAAATATCAAAATTAATTCCAAAGAAAAAAGACTTATCTTTTCAAATAAATTAAAGAAATCTTCTTATTATATTGTTTCAGTTGGAACTCCATTAACAAAAAAAAATAAACCCGATCTTAGTCATATCTATGAAGTATTAGATAACATCATTTGCGCAGGATTAAATAATTCGGTGGTTGTAATCAGATCGACCATTCCTCTTGGCTCCTCTGCATCATCAATTATTCCTTACCTAGAGAAAAAATCTAATTTGAAATGCGGAGTTGATTGGTCATACTGTTTTGCTCCTGAAAGAACAGTTGAAGGTAATGCATTGGATGAACTTAAAACTTTACCTCAGCTCTTCTCCGGTTTTTCTAAAAATTGCAACGAAATTTCAAGAACTTTCCTTAACTTAGTCTTTGATAATTTAGTATTGATGGATTCTATTGAAGCTGCAGAATTATCAAAATTAGCTTGTAATACCTACAGAGATTTAAGTTTTGCTTTTGCGAATGAAATATCAAATATGTGTGAGGATATAGAAGTTGATTCAAAAAGATTAATTGAGCAGGTAAATTATGAATATCCAAGATCAAATATCGCTTTACCATCTCCAGGCGTTGGCGGATATTGCTTAACAAAAGATCCAATTATTTATTCTAATCCTTCTAAGAAACTTAGTTCAAAACCTAAGTCCGGTTCTTTCTCCAGAGAAATAAATGAACATGCAGCAAAATCGCCCTATAGATCATTAATTAAATTCTCTAGAGGCAATAAATTAAAATTATCTGATCTAAATATCTTGGTCATCGGTATAGCTTTTAAAGGATTCCCAAAAACAGATGACCACAGATTTTCAACTGGAGTTGATTTTTGTGATTTAATTCAAAACAGAGTAAAAAACTTATGGGTAAAAGATTTTGAGATTGGTTCAAAAAAAGTAAACCAGTTAGGTTATAAAAATTTAGTTTCCATTGAAAAAGCCGACGCTATATTTATTTTAAATAACCATGAGAAAAATTCTGATATTATCCTTTTAGATTGGCTTCAAAAAAAATCAAAGAAACTTTTGTATGATGGTTGGGGACAAAAAACAAATTTAAAAAGTTATGATGACAAAAACTTTTTTTATTCTACCCTGGGAAAAATATAAATGAATTTTTTAGAAGAAAATGAATCAATTATTACCTCTGAACAAGGATTAAATTTATTTTCATTATTCAGGCTATTTTGGCTAAATAAAATCTTCATTTTACTTGTAGTTTTTTGTTTTAGTTTAATTTCTATTTTTTATTCATACACGAGAGAAAATATATACCTTTCTAATGCTTTAGTTGAAATAGGCAATTCTGAAGAACAACTGAACCAAAATTCTCAGGCCTTAGAGTTCCTCGGTATAAATCAAAACGTTCAGTCTCCAGAAAAAGAACTTTTAGCTAAACTAGAATCCATAGCGTATTTTAATTTCCTGGCAATTGATGATGGAGTGATCGAAGCTATTTTGGTAAACAATCATAAATTGATCCCATTATTTGAAAAAAAGAATTTTAATCTTGAAAAAGGAATAAATTTGAATACAGATATTCCAGAAGAATTTTATAATGCATATGAAACTTTTTTTGGGAATCTTCATGTTGCAAAAAAATCCAATACTTCTTTCCTTGAGCTAGGCTATAAAAGTCCTTCACCAGAATTATCAAAGAAAATGACTGATTTAATTTTTCAAACATTTAATGAATTTGAAAGAACAAAAACGCTTTTAAATTCGGAAAGATATATCGAGTATCTTTATGGTGAAGCCAAACTAGCCCCCGATGCAGATGTAAAAAAGTTATTATTTTCACTCATCGAATCTGAATACAAGAAAATTGCAATTGTAAATGTCAATCAAGATTATGCTTTAAAAGAGGTAAGTCCAGCCATCATAGAAAAAATAAAAATTTCTCCCAATCGATACGTTCACCTAGGGTACGGACTCTTTTTAGGTCTTTTTTTCAGCTTATTTTACATTTTGTATAGCTACTACGTCAGAAAATCATAAGCAATTTCATTATGAAAACATCATGTGTAATTCTTTGCGGTGGCTCTGGAGAAAGGTTATGGCCCATATCTTCTAAAGATGAGCCAAAACAATTTTTGCAAATAAATAAGGTTTCCCTTATTGAGAATGCAATTTTAAGAGCCAAGGAAATTGATTCTGAAATTCAAATTGTTTTTGTTTGCAATCTTTCTTCTAAAGAAGTGATTAAAAAAATTGCTAAGAAGCAGAAGTTAAAAAAACCATTTTTTATTATCGAACCTTCAAGAAAAGATACAGGTCCAGCGATAATTTTTGCAACCAAACTAATTGAAGATAAATTTGGAAGTACAAGAGTTTTAGTTCTGCCCTCAGATCAATTTGTTAAAAAAATAAACAAATTTAAATATGATTTCATCAAAGCAGAAAAAAAGTTAGATGATGAAAGTATTTTAATATTTGGAAAAAAACCAGATCATCCTAGTACTGAATTTGGATATTTCAAAACACAGAAAAATACAAATAAAGTTCTTGAATTCAAGGAGAAACCAAAAATCAAGATCGCAAAAAGATATTTTAAAAATGATATCTTTTTTTGGAATTGCGGGATGTTTTTTTTTAAAAGTGATTATGTTTTAGAAGCGTATCAAGAACATAACAGAAAAAATTACTTTCAGATCATAAAAGCATATGAAAGCTCATCGCTACTAAGAAGAGAATTAATTCTCGATGAAGCAAGTTTTAAAAAAATTAAATCAGAGAGTTTTGATTATTCACTGATGGAAAAAATTCACAATATAAAGTATCAAAAGATAAGTTTTGATTGGTCAGACATAGGAAACTGGAATGAGCTAAAAAATCATGCATTGAAATCACATAAAAAAAATTATCTAAATATAGTCGATGGCAATACAGTCTTGGAAGATTCTGAGAGAAATATAATCTTTAAAAATGGATCAGAAAAACAATTTATTATTCTTGGCGTGGATAATCTAATAATCGCAGAAAAAAATAATAAATTTCTTATTTCCAAAAGAGATAATACTCATAAAATAAAAAATTCTTTAAAAAAATTAGAAAATAATTCTCACCTAAATTCATTAGGCGATGAAGTCCACAGGCCATGGGGAAAATATAAAACAATATCCTTGGGCAAAGATTTTCAGGTAAAGGTAATAGAAGTTCACCCGGGTCAGTCATTAAGTTTACAAATGCATCAAAAAAGGGAAGAGCATTGGCAAGTTCTAGATGGTAAAGCCGAAGTATATTTAGATAACAAGATTTACGATCTTCAAAAAGGTGAAAAAATATTTATTCCAAAAAAAAGCAAACATCGGTTAACTAATAAATCAAAAAATAATTTAGTCCTATTAGAAACCCAATTTGGATCATATTTAGGTGAGGATGACATAAAAAGGTTTGAAGATATTTATGGCAGGAAATAGAAAAAAAGTTCTCATAACTGGTGCTGCTGGATTTATTGGAATGCATCTTTCTGAAAAGTTGCTGAAAAAAAATTTTGTTGTTGTAGGTATAGATAACCTAAATGATTACTATGACGTTCGTCTCAAAAAAGAAAGAATAAAAAATTTAAAAAACTATAAAAATTTCCATTTTTATAAGGTTGATCTTCTGCAAGTCAAAAAACTAGAGGATCTTATGAGCAACAATTCCTTTGAATATGTTATAAATCTTGCTGCTCAAGCTGGTGTTAGGTATTCGATAGAAAATCCTTCCACGTATATAGAAAACAACATTAAAGGATTCTTAAACCTATTAGATATTTTAAAATCTCATGATTCCTTGAAGACTTTATTCTATGCATCGAGTTCTAGTATTTACGGTTCTAATGAAAAAATGCCTTTCAAAGAAATACACAATACAGACAATCCACTTGCTATTTATGGTGTCTCAAAAAAAACAAATGAACTTATGGCATCTGCATACTCTTACTTATACAAGATGAATATAGTTGGTTTAAGATTCTTTACTGTTTATGGGCCATGGGGACGTCCTGATATGGCTCTTTTTAAATTTATTGAAGCAATAAAATCAGGAAAAAAGATTGAAGTTTTCAATTCTGGAAATATGTTGAGAGATTTTACCTACATCGATGATATTACTGAGGCGATATTTAAATTATTAACCGTAAATCATAAAGACCATGAAATATATAATATTGGAAGAGGAAAGCCTGTAAATCTTATGAATTTCATAACATCAATAGAGAATAATCTTGGTAAGAAGGCTAAATTCAAGTTTCTTCCCATGCAAAAAGGTGACGTCAAAAAAACTCATTCCTCTGTTCATAAACTTTTTTTGAAGACTGGTTTTAAGCCTAAAATTTCGGTAGATAAGGGCATTAAAGAATTTGTAAAATGGCATAATGAATTTTATTCTTAATAAATTAACTTTTATTAAATCAATCTTTTTAAAAGAGTTAAAAATAAATATAAAAATCTTTTTTTTTACATTTATCTATTTATTTAGGTCAAGTTTTAAAAAAGTTCATTTGGAATTAAATAATAAGGAAAAAGTTTTATTTCATAATCTTAAAAAGAATGGATTTTTAGAATACACAAAGTATGAGGAACATTTCTTAGAGCGAATACATGAAAAATATTTTAATCAGGAAGGTAATTTAGGTGACAATAATTCGAGTAAATCTTTTTGGAATAATAAAAGCTTAAATAGAGAGAAAACAATAGATTTATCCAAGCTTATTTTTAAAAATGATAAAACTTTATACAAAATAGTTTCCAATTATTTTTCAGAGCCGTATTATTTAGAGTCTATAGAATTAGTAAGAAGTTTAAATCTAGGATCTAAGTACCAATCATCTCAATTATTCCACCGAGACTTTAATTCAATTAAAACTCTTAAAGTTTTCATCTATTTCTCAGACGTGAATTCATCAGAGGATGGTCCTTTTTCTATCATTACTCAATCTCTTAAAGCAAGAATGTTAAGTTTTATTAATCCAATTCATAAATCCTTAAAATGGGAAAAAAGAGTCTCTAAATTTTCAAATGTTAAGAAATTTTTGGGTAAAAGAGGCAAGGTATTCATTGTTGATACATTTAGGAATTTTCATTTTGGTTCCAGAATTACTAATGATGGTTCAAGATTGATGCTTATTGTATCTTTCAGAAATATTAACAGGTTGCATGGATCAGATCCTTTTCAACCTATTGAATTAAAAAAAATCTTGAATTAATCTTAAATCAAAAATGAAATTAATTGCTGAACTCTGCCAGAATCATAATGGAAAAGAAAAAATACTTTTTAGCATGCTCGACGAAGCTGTTGAAGCAGGAGCAACTCATGTAAAACTTCAACACATTTTTTCTGAAAATATCACTTATAGAAAAATTTTTGAAAATGGTGGCTTGGATAAAGTTTCAAGAATCAATTGTTTTAAAAGGCCCTACGAGGAAGAATATAAAAGGTTAAAAAAATTAGAAATTAAACACTCCACGGTTAAAAAATTTATTAAAGAGTGTGAAGCTCATAAAGTTACTCCTCTGACAACATGCTTTGCCCATCAGCATGCACATGAATTACATGATATTGGTTTCGATGAAATAAAAGTTGCTAGCTATGATTGTGCAAGTTTCTCAATGCTTGAAACATTAAAAAATCTTTATAAAAAAATTTATATTTCTACTGGGGCAACATTCGATTCAGAGGTGGAAAAAGCAAGTAAAATTTTGGGCAAGAAAGCAACTTTCTTCCATTGTGTCACAAGATATCCTACTCCCTTGGAGCATCTAAATTTAAATAGAATTGAGTATCTTAGAAAATTCTCTAAAAGAGTAGGTTATAGTGATCACTCAAGCACCATGGAAATTCCTAATTTAGCTTCTTATGCAGCAATATATAACGGTGCATCTTTAATTGAACGTCACTTTACAATTTTACCTAAAGATCAAACCAAAGACGGAAAAGTTTCAATCAATCCATCTGATGTAAAAGACTTATTTAAATTCTATAAATTAAGCAAAGAAGATCAATTAAAGATTCTTAAGAGGCTTGGGTACTCTTCAAAATTTTTGGGTAAAAGAACATTTGAAATGTCCAATGAAGAATATTCAAATCGTCTTTACTACAGAGGAAGATTTGCTTCAGTAATCACAGAAAATGGAATAAAAAGACATGTCTACAATTGGGAGTAATTTCCAATCAATAAATCAGTGATTAATTCTTCCAGAAGAATTCTCGTTATCTCAGAAAATATATTTTCTGATAGATTATTTAACTCTTTAGGTTTAAAGAATTCAAATGCTCCTGAATTCATTTTTTTGAGCTCGAAAGAATTATCGAAGTTAGAAGAAAATTTTGAACAAGAAGTAAAATCAAACTTTAATTTGAAGTCCAGATTAAAGATATTCAAGTTTTTTAAATCACTCTTTAAGTATGTGGCTCCCGCTGGAAAAGATTTGAGCTCAGTAAGCAACACTTTTCAAGTTGAGTCTTATAATTGGAATTTTCTAAAGGAAAATATATTTAAGTACTTGATTTATTTATTAAGCAGATATCAATATTTTAGAAAATTCTCTCGTAAACTTATAATCTCGCTTTTAAATTTGGAAAGCAGATATATTCCAGAATTAGATAATATCGATGGAGTTTTTACTTTCAGTGTAGGTAATTTGAAATCTAATTTAGTTTCTATTGTTGCATTAAGGGCTTTGAAGAAAAATTTAAAAGTATTCAGTTATATTCAGAGCTGGGACAATCCTACAACTAAAGGCATACCTATTTTTCAACCAGACTTTGTTTACATTTGGTCAGATTCCATGAAAGAGGATGTAATAAATAATTATGAATTTTGCTCAAATAAAATGTTAATTGTTGGAAGTCCTTTATTTAAAAAAATTGAATTTTCTAAAACTCAAAATACAATTATGTTGGCACTTAAAAGCTCTAAAGCATATAAAGATAATGTCAGGATAGTTAAAGATCTCATAGAAATAAGAGATCAAATAAAATTTGATTTGTTCATAAGAATTCATCCTTTAAATCTAGACAATAATAGTTTTCAAGAATTGCAAGAGCTTAAAAATCTTGCCCATAAACATAATTTCCAAATTCTTTTACCTAATGAAAATAAAAATGATATTTTGCTTACAGAAGAATACGATCAAATATCTAGAGACGCCTTCCTTAAATCATCAATATTTATAAGCATTTTCTCAACAATGAACATAGAATCAATTTATTACGATATTCCTACTATAAATATTAGCTATGATTATAGAGAAGATGGTCATTCTCAAAGACAAGATATTAGGATAGATGCAAACCAAATTCATAATAAAAGATCTTTATCCTTTGGCTCAATCATGGATGCTAAAAATAAAAAAGAGTTAGGAAAATATATAAATCAGATACTTACAAATAATTCGAAGATAACGAACAAAAGTCAATTTATAAATTATCATTGCGGTCCAAATTATGAATTCCATAGGATAAAAAATCACATCCTAAATTTTTTAAATTTATGAAGATATACAAATTTAACGATTTTAAGATTAGAGAAATTGCCTCTGCGAAAATAGAAAATGTTTCCAATTTGAATCCAATAAAACATATACCAGGAAGGTCTAATTTTAAATCCTTTATTTATTCCTTTAGAATTTTATTCAAATATTTCTCTGGTTTTCTCAAAAGAAAAAAAAGAGATATTAAAGATGAATATGACCTTATCTGGGACAAACAAAATTTAGAAAAACAATTCAAAAATTTAGATTCCTTTTTCCTTAGCTGTTCTTACAAAGAACACATAACTGAGGACTCTAACATTTCAACTTCTACATGGTGGCTTAACTCAATCTTCCTAACAATCATTGAAGATCAAATTAAAAAAGGTAATTTTCAAAATATAATTGAAATTGGTTCAGGAAATGGTTTTAATCTTATTTATTTAGCTAACAGATTTCCTGATAAAAACTTTTCAGGATTTGAGCTAACGAATAAAGGTGTGGAAAATTCTTATGCCTCTTCAAAAAATAAAACAATTGTTGAAAATATTTCAAAATTTGTTTCGCTTAATAACAATTCAAAAATATCATTCCCTTTAAATAATCTTACTTTCACTCAGAAAGATATAACAGAAGGATTAGATGAAAGCTTTGTAATTGGTAATACCCTAGTTTTTACTTCTCTTGCCATGGAGCAAATGGAGGAAGTTTTTCCAAAAGCCATAAAAAAAATTTTAGAAATTAAGGCAGATAAATATCTATTTATTGAGCCTCTTCTAGAGTTTCAAAATTTCTTTGATAAATTAAATTTAAAAAGTAAAGGATACCTTTATAGATCTGCGTCTGAAATTAATAAGAACAATTTTTCACCTTCCTTATTCTATTTGTTCAAAAAATTAAGGAAAAAGAAATTTGGACTAGGTATGCTAATTTTGGAAAAGGACTAATTACTTATTACTCTGGAATCAAAATAAACAAGGTGAAACACCTTATTATTAAAGTTATCTTTTCATAAAGATTTAAAAAAAATTAAAATCACTCTCTTGAAAAAAATGATCTATTTTTTATCCAAGTTAAAACCAATATTTTGAATGTTTTTCTTTCCTAAATTTATATTGATAGCTACATCAAATTAAATTTAAGAATATAAAAAGAAATGCTTTTGAAATACTTTATTCATTTCATTCAAATAATTATAAAATACATATGAAATTTTTTAGACATTAATCATGTAAAATAATCTCCGATCACCATGGAAATTAAATTAAATTCCCTTCTTGAATGCCCTAACTGTAAAAGTAAAAGCTTTATCAAGCTTTTTCAGAATGTAGAATTCGACAATGATCTAGATATTTTTTCAAATGATAAAAAAAATCTCAAAAAATATCATAATGTAGATTTTTCACTTCTCAAAAAGAGTAATTTTCAAATATGCAAAAACTGTTTACTTGTATTCTCAAAAAATAGAAGAAATGAAGAAAGTATGTATTCAATGGAATTTTTTGCAGACGTCCAAAAAAGATGGTACAACAAATTTCCGCCACCTCAGGAATATCTAGAAACTCATGAAAATTTTTCAAAAAATTTTTTTAATGTATTAAATAAAAATAATATAACTTTCAATTCAACCTCTGAAATTCTATGGCTCAGAACCGAGTGTGGTTTAATTTTAGATAAACTATTCAGTCATATTCCAAAAGAAAATATTTTTCCTATCGAGTATTTTGAATCTAATTTGAGATATTTAAAAAGCAAAGGTTATGAGAATGCTAATCTTTTATCACCAGGGGATTTCAAGAGTCCGTATAAAGATAAAAAATTTGATGAAATCTTTATAAATCATCAAATTACACATTCTTATGATCCTTTAAACTTTCTGAGAACATTAGTTTCTCTGCTTAAGAAAAATGGAAGGATATTTTTTTATAATGAAATCGATCATGTTTCAGCTAATAAACTTAATTTTCACTATCCAAGGGGTATAAATAACTTTCATAATCAACTTTTAACAAAAAATAGTCTAAGCAACTTAGGAAATTCTTTAAATTTGAGAACAGTCTTTTTTGAAAATTTAGATCCTTTAAAAAATGCATCTGTGAATTGCGGAATGTTTGGATATCTTGAAAAGGAAAATATTGCTGAAAATAAAATAAAATACACAAATGATGAAATTACATTTGAAAAGGAAAAAAATTCTTTTTTAGATTGGATGCATGAACATCGAAAATTTAGAAGAAAAAAAAATATCTCTCTTTATATTTCATTTCCCCTGAACTTATTGAAAAATCTAATTAAGTTTCTCCTAAATTTCTATGGTAAAAAAACTTAGATCTCTCTTAAAAATTTTAAGGTTTTATTTCTTCTATAAAGCTAAACCCAGATATTTAAATCCTTATTTTTGGCTGAGAATATGTTATAGATATTATGATGAATATCGTTTTTCAAAAATAAATAATGGAGAGATATATAGACTCACTCAAAAGCTTGTTGAGACCAGTGGGTCCACAGGTTGTTCATATTCTGATTACCTAAATTTATATAGTCTAATGAAAAAACATAAACCTAAAGATCCAATTGAGTTTGGATCTGGGATTTCTTCTTGTGTAATTGCTTATGCGCTCAAAGAAATAGATCACTCAGGAGGAGAAAAGGGTTGTTTAACTACCATGGAAGAATCTGATTTTTATTATAAAGATTTCTTAAAAATCATTCCCGAAGATTTATCAAATTATATAAATCCTATCCTTTCATCAAGAAAAACGAAATTATTTGATGGATATTTTGGTTGTTTTTATGAAAGTATTCCTGAAGGAAAATATGATTTTGTTTATATTGATGGGCCTCATACGACCTTTGAAGACGAAGAGAAAGCTTTTGATGCAGATATATTGAATTTAATTCAATCTGATTCACTAAAATCAAACTCAACTATTGTTCTCGATCAAAGAGTTAAGACATTAGAAGTATTAAATAAAATCTCAAATTTTATTTTTCTTAAATATAAACCCTCTAAATCTCATTCAGTAGGAAAATTCATAAAGGAGTGATTTTAAAGATAAGTTTTATAGTTTGTCCTAATGGTTTTGGTCATTTTAGAAGATTAAACACCATTTTAGATACCATAGATCTTCAACGATTTAATGTAACAATTTTCACAAATGAAGATGCATTTTTGAGTTATTGCAAAAGGTTAAAACTAAATATATCAAAAGAAATAACAATTAAAAATATTCCAAATTTACCAATGTTTTCGGATTATCAGAATAAAACTTCTAATGAAATATTAGAAATATTCAATTTTACCGAAAGTTTAGAAAAGGAAAGTATTGTAATTTCTGATAATTATCCAGAAGTCTTCAAATTCAATGATAGCGGCATTCTTTTAGCTAATTTTTTTTGGCACAAACAGATTTTAAAATTTAATGATGATAAAAATTACAATTATATGAACTCGCCAAATAAAAGATTTATAACTTTAGGTACAATTTTTTCAAAATCTTATGTAAGGTCTTTGAAAAGTTTTTCCCAAATAGGTCTATTTGGAAATAAAAAAGATTCGGCATCTAGAAAAAATAATAGAATTCTATTTGTTCAAGGCAAAGGAGCTTGGACAGAAAATTACCCACGGCTTTTTAAAAGTTTCATAGAAAAATATCTTTCAAAATATGATGGCGAGATAGTGATAGATGAACTTCTAGAAAATTTTGAGCATCCTAATCTATCAAAAGATATAACCTATTCATCAGCTAAAGATTTCATAAATTTAGATAAGTTTGATTTTGTAATCGGAAGACCCAGTCTTGGAATTGTCACCGATTGCCTCGAAAGAAATATTTCTTTCATACCTATTTATGACAAAGAGGATAATGAAGCAAATCATAATGCTAAAATAATCTCTGACCTCTATATGGTTAAGGGACTAGACGTCACAAATGTGGATTCACTATTAAAAAATGATGCAAAAATAAGTTTCAACGTATCTTTTTCTGGTGCTGCTGACTTAATGAACCAAATAAACTTCATGATTGATAATGGGTAAAATAAAAGTTCTTTTTATAATATTAGCCAGAAAAGGCTCAAAGGGAGTTACAAACAAAAATTTTAGAAAAATTTGTGGCAAGCCTCTTTTTCAATATATCCTTGAAGCAGCGCTTGAAGCCAAAATAAAAATCAGTTCAAATTTTGACATTGAAATAGTTGTTTCCTCTGACGATAAAAACATAATCGATCATGCAAATTCAATTCAAGCTGACATAGCTCCTTTTAGACGTCCAATCAGATATAGTAGAGACGATTCTCTTTCTATAGATGCTATGAACCATGCTCTGGAATATATGGAAAAGGATAAAAAAATTAAATATGATCAAATATGTCTTCTCCAACCTACTTCACCTCTTTGTGAACCAGAGGATATCCTAAACTGCATTTATTCTTTGAATTCTGAAAAAGAATTTGTCAGTGCCGCAACAATTTGTGAGTCGTCTATTCACCCTTTTAAGATGAAAAGGTTACTTAACAATAACGTACTTGTTAATTATATTGATCAAGGGTTTGAAGATATGAGACCTCGACAGTCATTGCCAAGAGTATATAAAAGGAACGGAGCTGTTTACCTGTCTAAGAGATCTGTGATCGTTGATGAGGCCAGCATATTAGGAGATCCTTGCTTAGGAGTTGAAGTACCGATAACAAGGAGCATAGACATTGACAATGAAGCAGACTTCAAATTAGCTGAGATTTTAATCAAAGAAAAGCATCAAATTTAAGGCAATACATTGGCTGCTTACCTATATTATCTCCTAGCTATAGTTTTCATATTATTTATTCCAATAAACTCGAGGAATAAAGTTTATCCACAAAAGTTAGATCCCTTTTTTTTCTTATTTTTTGTCTTTTTCTTATCTTTACTATCCTTCAGGTCTGAGGGAGTAGATTTAGATAATTACGTTTATTCTTTTTATCAAAATCCATCTGATGTTCCGGATTTTGGTTACAGATCACTAATTTATATTTTCAATGCACTGAATTTGAGCCTTGCTCATATGTTTTTGGCGATGAATTTGATAACGATCTATGCTTTTCATAGATTTTGCAACAAAAATTCTATTAGTTTTGCTTTGTTCATTACTTTTTATTTTTTACATTTAATGGTTTTAAGAGATTTAGTTCAACTAAGGTCAGCTTTTGCTTTCTCTTTATTCCTTTTGAGCATTACATACGATAAGAAATACTTAAAATTTATAATAGGTCTTATTGCATCATCAATTCACCTGACAGTAATCCCTCTTATATTGAGCTTTTATTTCTTCAGCTGGATTTTTAGTTATAAATTAATTAACAAGTCTATTTTAATCTTATTGTCATTCCTTGTAATAATTTTATTTGGTTCAAATTTAGAATATTTAAACGCCATAGATCCAAGAATAGGAATATATTTAAATTGGGAAAAAGAGGGATACGGGAATGAAGTTTCCAGCTTATCTTTTTTGTATTTCCATACAGTTATTCTTCTCATTTCAAGCTTTTATTATTTTCAATCTAAATCAAATGATAAACTCATAGAAATACTATTACTTTTGGAAGTTATTTCCTTGGTAACATTTGTTTCTTTAAGCGACGTTGCAATATTTGCTTTTAGAATTTCTAGCATGATCGCATCTCTATATCCTTTTCTGTTAATCAGGTCCCTTCAACTTTATGAAAATAAGGTCGGAGACATAAGCATTAGTAAATCTTTATTTATACTTGTGCCTGTAGCATGTTTTTTACTTTTTCGTCCTGGAACTTTTGATTTAATCATGAGCTTTTCTCTACCTTATTGAACTAATGAAAGAAGATTTAAAAGATTCTATAAATTCTTCATCAAATTTTTTATACAGATGCTTTAATGATGATGAAAAATTTTCTCTAACTCCAAGAACGGATTCTTCCATATTTAGCAATATCTTTGGGTTTTTAGTTGCAAACTTTATAAAAGTTGATCTGCCGGATTCATTTTACGTGAAACTAAAAAATGAGATTCATCAAGAGATCTTAAGAAAACTTCAATTGTTTGATAACTATGAAAAACTTTTATTAAGCAAAAAAGACATGCAATATATTTGTTTTGGATTGAGTGTGCTCAAAGTTCTCGATGAGAATATTTTAGAAAGTTTAGTCAATCACTTCGACAATTATTTTTCTTTTCAAAAACACAATAATAAATTGCATAGCATGATGACTTCTGGAAGAGCTCAAACTGGCAACCTTTCGATGTTTTATGCAGTTATATTAATTTACCTAAATAATTATCGAAATAAAAATTACGAGAACCTCATTGAAAATTGGGAAAAATTACACATTGATTCAATGAACCATAATGGATTTTGGGGAGATTATAAATTCATGAATCATCTTCAATTTCAAAACGGCTACCATCAGTATGAAATATTTTCATATAGGAAAACAGAAAATATTAATTGGGACCTTGCTGCTGAGTCAGTTTACTTAACCTCTTCAGAAGATGGAAGATTTTCTCCTTATATTGGAGGAGGCGGATGTTTTGATTACGATGCAATTTTTATTCTTACAAAAAATAAAAAACTCAATGAAAAATTTAAAGAATTATTAATTAGAACAAGAAATTCAATTTTAACTGATCAAAATATCGATGGAGGACACTGTGAATCCAGGCTTATAAGACCTTTAAATACTAATTACTTAATAAATGGATTCAATCATTGGATTTTTTCTCCAAAGGGAATGAAAAAAGAAAGACTCAGGCAATATATCACTTTAATGAGACCGAAACATAACACAGTGACTACTCACTGGACTGAGATTCACAGATATTGGGAAGAATCTGATCTTTGGGATACTTGGTTTAGAATTATGACTCTGGCAAAAATTGATATTTCTTTAGGTCTTTCTTCAGAAGAAGAGTGGGGTTTTATAGATTTTCCCGGTATCGGTTCTTTCTGATGAAAGTAATTTACGTATCACCATCTTTACTTCCATCGCGAGCAGCGAATTCAATTCATGTGATTTCGCAATCAAAGGGCTTTATCGAAAACGGATATGAGATTGACTTATTTTGTCAAAGAACATTAATTAATAAACTTAAATTTAAAAGACAAGTATCTTTAGATTTTGACTCTTTGACAGATGACATAAATTTTAAGTCAATCTACTCCCCATTTAGTAGATTATCTAATTTCTTAATTGCCTTTTACTTCCTTATTTTTATATTTCTAAAAAATGAAAAATACTCCTTAATTATTTCAAGAAATTTTTATGCATCTCTGTTTTTGACTATATTGAAAATAAATCACGTATATGAAACACACTTAGTTGAAAAAGGTATTAAGTCAAAGCTCCAAAAATTCATAATTTTTTCTCTTAAAACTAAAGTAGTTGTAATATCTCAAAAACTACAAGAAATTCTAGAAAATAAATTTAAACATAAATTTGAGGCTAAGATTCTTCATGACGCTGCTTTTAGTGAGAGTAATCGAAAAAGTGATTATGAAAAGAAAAGAATTTTATCAGAATATGTTCCTGAAGAAAAAATCCATAACAATTTTATTGTAGGCTATTTTGGCCATCTATATGAAGGGAGAGGAATAGAGATAATTATAGGATTGGCTGAATATAATCCAAATACGTTATTTCTTGTTTTCGGCGGCACTGAAGATGAGATAAATAAATACAGGCAGAGAAACAAATTAAACAACTTGTTATTTGTGGGACATGTTTCATATTCTAAAGTAAAAAACATAATGCAAAGTTTGAATTGCTTACTTATGCCGTATCAAAAATCTGTAAAGATTTCTGGAAATGTTGATACTGCTGAGTGGATGTCACCTATGAAGATGTTTGAATATATGTCTTCGGGAGTTCCAATAATTTCTTCTGATTTACCAGTATTAAGAGAAGTTTTGATTGATATGAATAATTGTTTATTGGCAACACCAGATCATCTTTCCTCTTGGAACAAAGCATTAAATTTATTAAAAACAAATCCAGAGCTTTCATCAAAGTTATCTAAAAAGGCTAAGCTTGACCAAGAAAATAAATTTACTTGGGGAAAAAGAGCTAAGCAGATTGTTGAATTAATGAATGAATAGAAAAATAGTTATACTTATCCCTTCCTTAGATAATAGCGGACCTGCAAGGGGTGCTTTAGCAATAGCAGAAGTAATTTCAAAGAAATATGAAACTATTATTGTTACACAAAAGAATTCGAAAAACTCAGTATCGCCGAATTACTCAGATAAATTTAAGGTGAAAAATTTTGATTCTGGTTATAGAGATTTCAGAAAAATACGCAAATATCTTAAAAAAGAACTAAGCGAAAAAGATGCACTCATATCAATGTGTTTATCTTCAGATTTAATAAATGCAATGATTAAAGGTAACTGGATCAGGATAAGTTACATAAGAGGTGATTTAATCTCAAATTACCGAACTGACTATGGCTTAATAGGAATTCCTTTAGCGATTATGCATTATTTTATGACATCCTTTTTTTCTAAAGTATTTTCTTTGTCTGAAAAAATGAAAAAAGACATAGAAAATTATTCTTTATCCAGAGCATTTGTAATTGAAAATATCATTGAGGAGAAAAAACTAGAACCTTATAGATCTTCTTATCTTGATAAAAATAAATCACTTAACTTTATTTTTTTAGGAAATCTTAATAATAGAAAAAAACCTTTAGAAGCTATTGAAGCTTTCAATCAATATCATATGAATAATAAGTCATCAGTTTTACATGTTGTTGGAGATGGCCCCTTAAAAGTAGAATGTGAAAATTTAATTCAGAACCTAAACATGTCCGAATACACCTACATGCACGGTCATCTTACAGATCCTTACAAAATTTTATCTTCATCAGAAATTCTCATACATACATCCTTAGCCGAAGGTGTATCAAGATCAGTCATGGAATCCCTTTTTCTTGGATTAATTGTTGTTGGAAGGGATATTGATGAGCATAAAAAGCTCTTAGTTGATAATAATTCAGTAAAGTTCTTAGATACAAAAAATATTGTGAGCGCTCTCAATAAAGCTTCTGAAATCGTTAGGAATAATAATGGTTCTTTAAAGAAGAACCTTTTACCATCCTTATACTGCAACGAAGAAGTCTCAAAGAAAATTTTAAAATCAATCTTTTAATTAAATATGAGTAAGTTTGAAAATTATCACAGCTATTTGAAAGAAAGATCTCTAATGGGTCTAATTTATCGAAATTTTTATTTATATCCATTAATAACAAGGCATTTAAATGGAAAGATTCTTGATTATGGGTGCGGAATTGGAGACTACCTGAAATATAATAATAACTCTATAGGAGTAGATATTAATCAACATAACGTAAACTTTTGTAAAGAAAGAGGGTTGCTAGCTTCTAAAATTGAGGATGGAGTTATTCCCTTTGAAGATAATCATTTTGATAGCGTTCTTTCTGATAATGTCTTTGAACATATAGAAAATCCAAAAAACATAATTTTAGAAATTATTAGAGTAATAAGGCCAGGAGGAATATTATTGATCGGTGTGCCAGGTAAACTTGGCTTTCAAAGCGATGCTGATCATAAAATTTTTCACGATAAGCAATCACTAAAAGCTCTTTTTAATGATACTAATTTTAATTTGAAAAATAACTTTGATCTCCCGTTCAGCTCTAATTTACTCTCTAATCATTTAAGACAATATACTTCTTGGTACTCATTTAAAAATGAAATCTAGTTTTTGTATCTCTATAGTAAGTCATGGTCAAGGAGAGCTAGTTAAGAAACTTCTTAAATCACTTATTTCTAAAAATTTTATAAGCCTTGATTACGAAATAATAATCACACTTAATAAGGAGGAGCCAACAAATTTCCTTAAAGAGTTTGAGAATTTGAACATAAAAGTTATTAAGAATAAAAAAGAGAAGGGATTTGCTGAAAATCATAATTTTGCTTTTATGGAATCTTCTAAAAGCTTTTTTATAATCTCTAATCCTGATATAGAAATACAAGACCTTGGAAATCTTTTTGATGAACCTTTGGATATAAGTCAGTGCATAACATGCCCTTTAATTTTTAATACAAATGGAGAAAGAGAAGATAATTTTAGAGATTTTCCCACTCCTTTTTCTTTGATTTTGCGAAGGCTTGGCTTTGACATAAATCATTCGTCATCCACTAAGTTTGATTGGGCAGCAGGAATGTTTTTAATCTTTCCAAGGAATCTTTATGAGCTTCTTGGAGGTTTTGACGATAAATATTTTATGTATTTTGAAGATGTTGACTTATTTTATAGATCAAAAAAAATGGGTATAAACTATCTATGCAATCATACAATAAAAGTTATTCATGATGCTCGTCGATCATCTAGGAGAGATTTTTTTTATTTTTTAATGCATTTGAAAAGCGCCATTCGTTTTTTTTTTAAAAATAGAAAAATAATATGAAATTGCTTATTACAGGAGGATATGGGTTTATAGGCAGCTGTTTTATAAGAAAGACTTTTGCTGAAACTAACTTCTCAATAATAAATATTGATTCTTTAACTTACGCTTCCAATTCAAGTGCTTTGGGAGAAGATATCATCAATTCAGATAGATATAAATTTTATCAAGTGGATATAGGAGACAAAAAAAAGATTTTTGATATTTTTAAAATTGAAAAACCAAACAGGGTTGTAAATTTTGCAGCAGAGAGTCATGTTGATAATTCAGTAAAAAATCCGGAAATATTTTTAAACACAAATATTTTAGGAACATTTAATTTGCTTGAAGGTATCAGGGCTCATCATCCCTCAGCACAAATGATTCATATTTCCACTGATGAAGTTTATGGAGATTTATCTTTAAATAATCAACCGTTTACAGAAGAAAATCAAATTAATCCAAGTTCCCCTTATTCAGCCTCAAAAGCTGCATCAGATCATTTAGTTAGCTCTTGGGCTAGAACATATAATCTAAATTATTTAATCACAAATTGTTCAAATAATTACGGCCCTTTCCAAGATAACGAAAAATTAATACCAACAATTATTGAAAAACTAAAAAAAAATCAGAAGATTCCAATTTATGGAAATGGAATGCAAATAAGGGATTGGTTATATGTTGAGGATCATGTTGATGCGATACTTGGTCTGATATCAAAAGAGATAAAAAATGAAAGAGTCAATATAGGCGGAGAATCTGAGGTAACAAACCTTGAACTAGCTAAATTAATTTGTGATAAATATGATTCAATAAATAGTAAAAATAGCGACAAAAACTCAAACTCATTTGAAAGCCTAATAGAATTTGTCCAAGATAGGCCTGGCCATGATCAAAGGTACGCAATTAATTTTAGTAAATTGAACAAGCTAATTTCTTGGAGGCCATCTCATTCGCTAGATCAGGGTCTAGATAAAACAATAAATTGGTTTCTGCAAAATTAATTAATTTTTTTTAAATTATCTTTATTTATCATTTATGCAATACAGACCAGAAATTGATGGATTAAGAGCTTTCGCTATAGTTCCTGTAGTTTTGTTTCATGCTGGCATACCTTTTTTTAATGGAGGATTTATTGGGGTTGATATTTTTTTTGTTATTAGCGGTTATTTAATTTCAACGATTATTATTAAAGAAAAAAATAAAGAAAATTTTAAACTTACTAGTTTTTACATAAGGCGTATAAGAAGAATTATTCCTGCCTTATTTTTGGTTCTTATTTTTTCTATCCCCTTATCCTTCCTTTTATTAATGCCTAATGATCTAAAAGACTTCGGTCAAAGTCTGATATCAACATTGTTTTTCTCTAGCAACATTCTTTTTTTGTTCGAACAGAATTATTTTGCTAGTGAAGCAGATTTAAAACCACTTCTTCATACATGGAGCTTATCTGTGGAGGAGCAATATTATCTAATTTTTCCAATTTTTCTAATTTTATTTTGGAAGTTTGGACTTAAAGTAATTTTGATAGTATTGTCGCTAATATTTATTTTTAGTCTTATTTATTCTGAAATTTATTTTTACTCAGAGACGCAAAATTTTTATTTACTTCATACAAGGGCATGGGAAATTTTGTTGGGAGTTTTTGCTGCTTTTATAATTTATGGAAAGGACTTTCCTAAGTCATTGTTTCTAAATAATTTTTTAAGTATCTTAGGGATATCATTGATTATTGTATCAATCATTCTGTTTGATAAAGATACACGAACTCCGAGTATTTATACTCTCATCCCCAATTTAGGCGCTTTTCTTATAATCTTGGCGGCGAAAAATGGAACCTTTGTGCAAAGAATTTTGAGTTATAAATTTCTGGTAAGTATTGGTTTAATATCTTACAGCTTATATTTATGGCATCATCCCTTATTAGCCTTTTCAAAATATCGATTTGACGATAGTCTAAATTTTTTTTATGTTTTCATAATTATCGCATTATCTATTGGAATGGCTTACCTTTCTTGGAAGTATCTAGAAAGACCCTTCAGAAATCCTAATATGATTAACAATAAAAGGCTTTTTCTTTTTTCTGGGTTTTTTGCCTTTGTAATTCTATCTTTTGGAATTTATTTTCATATCTCAGATGGCGAGCTGGAAAGGTTCAATGGAAAAGATAAAAAAATAGTCACTTCTCTATCAGAAGGTCCAACTTATGTAGAACAGAACCTACGTAAAATCATTCTTAAAAATTTTGAAAAAAATAATAAAAAAAAGATCCTATTAATTGGAGATAGTCACGCAGAGGATTTGTTAAATAGTTTAGTGGAAAGTAAATTAAGTAACAGTTTAAATATTACTGGTTACAGAATACCAAATTCATGTGGAGTATTGATGATTGAATTTGAAAAATTAAGAACTTTTTCTTCAGAGAATTGTAAATCTCAACCTAATTTTTTCAACTCAGAACAGCTAATCAATTTGATGATTGAAGCTGATCAAATATGGTTAATTTCAAATTGGAGGGAATGGCAACTACCTTTTTTAAAACAATCAATAAAGAATATAAAAGAAATTAATAGCTCATTAATATTTTTTGGTAAGAAAGACTTTGGAGATATAAATGCAAGGGAATTTATGAATGGAGGTTTAATGAGTTGGACTGAATCAATTCCTATAAGCGTGGAAGCAAATAAAATAAATAAATTTTTAAGAACAAATATTCCCGAAGAAACAATATTCATTGATATTGTGAAACTTTTTTGTGGAAATGAAAAAAAATGTAATAACTATGATGGCACGGGAGTATTCTCCTTTGATGGAGATCATCTCACCAGATATGGAGCTTTGACTTTAGGAAATAAAATTAAGAATGATGATAAAGTTTCTAATATCTTAATTAAGTAGATTATTAACTGGTACTCAGAATATTGAAGAATTCAAAAGGCATAATTTTAGCTGGTGGAAAAGGCACAAGATTGCATCCTCTTACAAAAGCATATTCAAAACATTTGCTACCAATTTACGATAAACCTATGATCTTTTATTCATTAGCAATTTTAATGAAGTTTGGACTAAGAGAGATTGCAATAATTACCACCAGTGAGGACAAAAAAAATTACTCTCGCTTATTCGGAGATGGTTCCAAATATGGGCTTGATATTAGCTATTTTATCCAAAATCAACCTAAAGGAATCGCTGAAGCGTTTATCATTTGCGAAGAATTTATTGATGAAGACAATGTTTTTTTAATTTTAGGAGATAATGTCTTTTTAGATTTTGATAATTCACTAAGTCAAACCTTTAAACATTCTAAATACTATAGAGGCGCAAGTATTTTTCTTAAAAAAGTAAATAATCCCAACAGTTTTGGAGTTGCAAAATTTGATAAAAAGGGAAATGTACTAGAAATAATTGAAAAGCCATCCAGAGCTCCATCTAAGATGGCAGTTACAGGGCTCTATTCTTATGACGAACATGTATCAGAATATGCTAAGTCATTAAAACCTTCTGCCAGAGGGGAATTAGAAATTACAGACATTAATAATATTTACTTAGATAAAGGTCAGCTTAATTCATTAAACGTTAATGAAAAAATTGAATGGTTTGATGCAGGGACTTTCGATAATCTTTTGCTTGCAAGCAAAAAAGTTCAAAAATATCAGAATCAAAATAAGAAAATTTTTTCTAGTATAGAAATTATTGGATTTGAGAATGGATGGATAGATTTAAATCAATTAAAAGTTTTATCCTATGAACAAAATTCGTCTTATGGGAAAGCCATTACGGAATATATTGATCAATCTTGTGAAAATTAAAGAGAATAAATCAGGAACTATCATTCTTGAAACAGAAAATTATGAAGACGAAAGAGGTTTTTTCACTGAGATTTATCATAAAGATAAATATTCAAAGGTTTTAAGTAATATAAATTTTGTTCAAGATAATTATTCTTTTTCAAAAAAATCAGTTCTTAGAGGCCTTCATTTCCAGAAAAACTTTCCACAAGGAAAATTAGTAAGGGTTTTAATGGGTGAAATATTTGATGTCGCAGTTGATTTGAGGCCGGATTCCAAAAGTTATGGTCATTGCGATGTGATCACTCTATCTGACGTAAATAATTCACAGTTCTGGATTCCTGAAGGTTTTGCCCATGGTTTTGTAGTTTTGTCAGAATTTGCCCATGTTATATATAAATGTACTAATTTCTATAAACCAGATGATGAAAAAACCCTTATGTGGAATGATCCTGATTTAAATATTGACTGGCCTGTAAGTGAGCCTATTGTTTCTGATAAAGACAGGAATGGAGTCTTACTTTCAAAACTTAGTAAATGAAAATTTTAGTTACAGGATCTGATGGTCAGTTAGGTAGTTCTTTCAAAAAAATTAAAACAAAATTTAATCATAACTTATTTTTTTTTGATAAATCTTCAATGGACATTCTCAATTTAAATCAAGATGATTTTAAAGAATTTGACTTCATTATAAATTGCGCTGCTTACACTCAAGTTGATTTAGCTGAAATTAATCAAGAAGATGCTTATGATATAAATTGTAATGCTCTGAAGAAAATGTCTGATATATCAAATAATTTAGATATTCCACTCATACATTTTTCAACAGATTATCTTTTTGATTCATCAAAAAAAAATCCTGTAAAAGAAAGCGAGGATCCAAAACCTAAATCAATTTATGCAAAATCAAAACTAGATGGAGAAAAAATTTTAAAAACAAAATGTAACAAATTTTTAATCATAAGAACTTCTTGGGTTTATAGCGAATTTGGAAATAACTTCGTCAAAACTATTTTTAATTTAGGAATAAAGAAAAAATCATTAGAAGTTGTTGATGATCAATTCAGCAATCCTACTTACGCTCCTGATATCTCTGAGGGAGTAATGAGGATAATTGAATTATCTTCTAAAGAGAAATTTGGAAAAAAAATATATCACTTTTCAGGCGATGAAGTAATTTCTTGGTATCAATTTTCTCTCAAAATTCAAAAGTTCTGCAAGAAAAGTCATATTAACTTTGCAGATATTAATCCTGTTTCATCAAAACTTTATAAGAAAAATACACTTGCCGATAGGCCACTTTACTCTGCATTATGTACAAATAAAATTAACAATGATTTCAATATTTGTCCTTCATCATTATCTAGAGGGTTAGAATTAACATTAAAAAATTTGATCAAATAATATGACTCTACAAAAAGTTGTTATTCCAGTTGCGGGCTTAGGAACTAGGATGCTTCCTGCAACCAAGGTAATTCCTAAAGAAATGTTACCAATTATTGATAAACCAATAATTCAATATGTTATTGAAGAGGTGATTTCTGCTGGTTTTAAAGAAATAATTTTAGTTACCCATTCAAGCAAGAATTCAATAGAAAATCATTTTGATACTAGCTTTGAGCTAGAAACAACTCTTGAAAGAAGAATTAAAAGAAGCTTATTAAGAGAGATAAAAAATATTTCACGTTTAAAGAGCAAGATTTTCTCTGTAAGGCAAGGCGAGGCAAAAGGATTAGGACATGCAATTCTTCAAGCAAAGGAATTGATAAATGGAGAGCCTTTCGCAGTGGTTCTTCCTGACAGAGTGATGAATAATTCAAAGTTCAACTCAAAAAAAGATAATCTTGCATACATGAGAAAAACCTTTTTGAAAAATAACTCAAGCATATTACTTTTGGAAAAAGTCCCAGCGAAAGATGTTTCCAAATATGGAATTGCTAAACTAGAAAAGCCTCTTAAATCACATGGAACAATTTCTAAGATTATTGATATACACGAAAAGCCTACTATTGCTAAAGCGCCGTCAAGATTTGCTGCTGTTGGTAGATATATTTTTGAAAATAAAATTTTAGATTTCATTTCAAATGATTCTGGAAGCGGCAAAGAAATTGAAATAACTGATGCCATCAAGAATTTTGTTAGTGAAGGAAATATTTCTCAGGCTACTTTACTTAAAGGTGAGTGTTTCGATTGTGGAAATAAACAAGGATATTTTTATTCAATTTTGAAGACTGGTTTAAGTTTGCCAGAGTACAAAAAAGAGGTCCTAAAATCACTAAAAGATCAGTGAAGTGAAAGTTTTTAATCTTCTTAAAGACTTTCTGATTAAAAAAGAAATTTACTACATACAGGAAGAATCCTCCTTTGAATCAGCTTTAATCGATATTGAATCTAATAATTTATTAGCATTGGATACGGAATTTATTTGGAGAAATACTTATTTTCCGAAATTAAGTCTAATACAGGTATGTACGGAAAATAAAATCTATATCTTGGATTGTCTTACTTTAGATATGTCAAAAATTCACAAAGTATTAGCAGATAAAAATGTTACCAAAATTTTTCATTCTGTTAGAGGAGACTCATCAGTTCTTTATAATTGCCTAAATATTAAATTAGAAAATATTTTTGACACACAGTTAGCTGAAGATATCTTAAATCAAACTAATGGAGTCCAAATCAGTTATAAGAAAATAGTAAAAAAATATTTTCTAAAAGATATTTCGAAATCTGAAACAAATTCAGACTGGGAAAGCAGACCATTAAGAAATACACAGATAAAGTACGCAGCAGAAGACGTAAGATATCTTCATTCAATAATGAGAATCCAAAATAAAAAATTGAAACGCTTAAATAAGTTAAATTTATTCCATTTACAGTGTGAGAAAGAAAAAAATCTTGGAGAAGAAGATTTTTCTGAATCAAGACTTAAAAGACTACTTAAAAAAAATAAAAATGCTTCTCAATTAGAGATAGACATTTTTAATTGGAGAGAAAGTCAAGCAAGGAAAATGAATGTTCCTCCAAGCCATATATTGCAAGATAGAGATCTGAAACACTTGAAGAGAATTGTGGAGAAAAAAAAGTTTGATGAGTGTAGATGGATTATAAAAAAAGATTCATCAAGGAATGATTTTATGAAATATTTTTTATGATTTACTTATTGTGGGCATTAAATTTATTTTTAGCTTTATTGATAGCGCTATTAATTAGAAAAGTATTTTCAAATATAGTACTCAAAAGGCTAAGTTATGCTATTTTCTTAAGCCTATTTATTACTTTTTGGTTTTTGTATCCTGGAAGTGGGGATATGGCACCAATTCTTTCAATTTATCTGATTGACCTTTTAGAGTTTCAGAATTTCAATCAAATGAGATTATTAAGACCCATGGTGCTGGTATTTTTCTTAATTTTAATTTTTGATTTTCTAATTTTTAGATATAAATCTAAAAAGAAATAATCTCCATTTTTGGAATATCTGTATCAACAATTCCCACTTTATTCATGCCTTGCATAATTCCAGCACATTCTCCTGGATTAAAAATAAAGGTATCTTTCAAAATTTCATCCCTAAACCTGTGTGTATGCCCATGGACTATAATATTACCTTGCTTGAAAAAACTCTCATCAATATCATTAGGATCATGAATGGCAAAAAGGAAATTATTCTTTGAAATTTCTATTTTGAGAATATCTTCGAAAATAAAATCATTCTCTGAGCATACTTTTAATAAACTTTCTTTTTCACCTTGATCATTATTGCCAAATACACCTTTTAAGGGAGCCTTAAGGTCTTTAAATGCCAATAATGTTTTAGGAAGGCTTATGTCTCCAGTATGGATTATAATGTCTAAATCATGAGAGTTAAAAATGTCGCAAATAATTGCGACATTTTTTAAATTGTTATGAGTGTCGCCAGTTAGGCCTATTTTCAAGGATTAATTCGTTTTCTCGAGAATATGAATCCCACAAGCTGTTCCAAGACCAATGACATGTGTCATTCCAATCTTCGCACCTTCTACTTGCCTTGCACCTGCTTCACCTCTTAAGTGAGTGCAAACCTCATAAATATTTGCTATTCCTGTTGCTCCTAAGGGATGACCTTTTGATAAGAGACCCCCTGAAACGTTAACAGGAACTTTTCCTCCGAGCTCAACATGTCCTTCGTCTATCATTCTTCCAGCATCCCCATCTTTACAAAGACCAAGGTTTTCATAGTGCAACATTTCAGCAGTAGCAAAACAATCATGAAGTTCCACAAGATTTACATCTTCTGGACCAATCCCTGCCTGTTCATAAGCATCTTTTGCAGCAAGTCTAGTGCAGGCATTAACATCAGGCATCACTAAATCTCTATCAGTATAAGGATCACTTGCCATAGCAGAAGCTCTAACTTTAACTGCTCTTGACATGCCCAATTCTTTTGCCTTTTTCTCAGAAACCAACACTGCTGCTGCAGAACCATCAACATTTACTGAGCACATAAGTTTTGTATTTGGATAAGAAATCATTTCAGCATTCATGACTTCATCAAGAGGAGTTTCAATTTGATACATCGCCTTTGGATTCATCGTTGAATGATGATGATTCTTGACTGAGATTTTAGCGAATTGTTCAAAGGTAGTTCCATATTCCTTAGTATGCTCCATGCCAGCTTCAGCAAACACACATGGCATTGTCCCAGATCCAAGAAGACCTTCTTTAGGAATACCATCTCCTCCTCCAGCTCCACCCAAGAGTCCTTTACCCATCTGCTCTACACCCACAGCAAGAACTACATCATACATACCAGCTTTTATTGACATCCAAGCTTCTCTAAAAGCAGTAGCACCAGTTGCGCAAGCATTGGCAACATTTACAACTGGCATCCCAGTTTGTCCGATTTCTTGAAGAATTCTCTGACCAACCATTGCGTTAGCTTGACCTAGATTTCCACAATATAGTGCTTGCATGTCTTGAATTCCTAAACCTGCATCATCTAAAGCCATTAAAGCGGCTTCAGCTCCAATATTCGGAACACTTCTGTCAGGAAATCTTCCAAACTTGATCATATCAACACCCATTACATAAACATCACTCATAATTTCACCTCAACTAAGCTGGTTCAAAAAAATAACTAAGATAAGAATTTCCATCTTTATCTTTTCTGCCTAAAGCATCGCCATAAGTTATTTTAACTGGCATATTAAATTCTATTTTATCAGGATCAGGATCAATATTAATCAAATTTCCTTTAATTGTTCCTCCACCATCAAGATCTACAATTGCAGAAATGTAAGGGACATCGATTCCAGGAAATGATCTAAAAACAATTGCGTAGCTATGCAAAATTCCTGTTTCAGATAACTTAATAACTTCCATCTCGTTTCTTGCAAAACATTTAGAACATACAGTTCTTTCACCTAAATAAGTGGAACCACATTTTTTACAACGATAACCTTCCAAGTAAGGATTACCATCATCAGGAATTCTTAAATAATCCACTACAGGTAATGGTTTTGATTCAGACATCTTTCCCCCAATAAAACTTAACCATGTACAATTATTAAACCATAGCAATGCATAAAAATTAAGAAAAAATGAGTTTAATTGGCGGAATTGTAGGTGGAATGATTGGATTCACTTTACTTGGACCTATTGGTGCTCTTGTTGGAAGTGTAATGGGCTCCAGAATGACAAGGCAAGCAAAATCTAGAAGAAATCCAAATAATTTAGATCATCAAGTAGCTTTTTTTACAGCTTTATTTGCTTGCCTAGCAAAAATAGCAAAAGCAGATGGAAGAGTAAGCGAAGAGGAAGTTTCCAAAATAGAAAGCTTTATTTCTAACAAATTTAATTTTAGTGAAGATGAAAGAAATTTTGCTATAAATATTTTTCAAAAAGCTAAATCAGATAGCGTTTCTTTTGAGGCATATGCAAAGCAGTTGTATCAACTTTTAGGCTCTAGTCCAAATTCTCTTTTGGTTTTTTATGAGCTTTTATTTGAGTTAGCCATGGCTGATGGAGAAATGCATGAAAATGAAGAGAGGCTGTTGAGAAAAATCCCTAACATCTTTGGGTTTGATAAAAATGTTTATAAAGATTTATACAATAAATATGTTGGAAAAATTTCAAATGCTTATGAAGTTCTGGGTGTTACAAAAGGCATGACTTTAGAAGAAATAAAAAAAGTCTATAGAGTTAAAAGAAAAGAATTTCATCCAGATGCACTAATTTCTAAAGGTCTTCCGGAGGAATTAATTGAAAAAGCTAAAGAAAAATTTATAGAAATACAAGCAGCATTTGAGATAATAGAGAAGGAAAAAAAATGATTAGATTTATTTTAAAATTAGATAATTTTTTAGGTAACTTAAAAGCCTTTGATTTCATTGGTCTATTCTTTTTGAGAGTCTACTTATTCTTCATATTTTGGAACGCTGGGATCAGAAAAATAGCGTGGGAAGATGGCATACCAAATGTTGATAGATTTTCAGAGTTTTTAGCCCCCGGAGGAAAAGATAACCTCAATTTAATTCTACCCGACCTATTTGCTTGGCTAACAGTTATTGCTGAAGCATTAGGGGCAATCCTCTTGTTAATAGGCCTTTTCTCGAGATGGGCGACCGTACCTATTTTAATCTGCATGATTGTGGCTACTTATTATCACTCTCCAAACGGATGGAATGCAGACGCTGGAGGTTATGAGATGTCAGTTACTTATTTCTTAATGACGACAATCATTTTATTATTTGGTCCAGGCAAATATTTATCGCTAGATTTTTGGGTTCAAAGAAAATAAATGAATTTTGATTCCATTTCTCAAGAACCTCTCCTTGAAGTCAAATTTTTTCTTGAGCAAGCCAGAGATAAAGATTTAAGAGACTGGAATGGTATGACCGTTTCAACCGTTGATGAATATCAAAGACCGTCTTCCAGAGTTGTATTACTAAAAAAATTTACTGATGATGGTTTATTTTTTTATACCAACTACAAAAGTAAAAAGGGCCAAGATATTTCAAAGAATAATAATGTTTCAGTAAACTTTTGGTGGAGAGAGTTACAAGTTCAAATCAGAATCAGTGGATCAATATCTGAAGTTTCCAGATCGGAATCGGAAGAATATTTTAATTCGAGACCAAAAGGTTCAAGAATTTCGGCTATTGTTTCAAAACAAAGCGAAGAAATTGAATCTTTTGAAAGCTTCCAAAAAACAGTTGAAAAAGCTATGAATAATTTGGAAGAGAAAGATATTAAACTGCCAGATCATTGCGGTATGTACAAAATCACGCCTGCGGAGATTGAAATTTGGAAAGAAGGAGAATTCCGAAGACATGAAAGAACACTTTTCAAATCAGAAGAAAAAAAGTGGGTTAAATCTTACCTTTCTCCTTAAAAAATAGTGATATTTAAGTAAAATAACATTTAGGCCCCTCGTATAGGTCAAAAAATGATAGAAATTATACTTCCTGATAAATCCAAGAGAAATTTTGATAAGCCTCCTAGCATTTATGAATTGGCTCAAGATATCGGCCCAGGTTTAGCTAAAGCAACTCTAGCAGGCGTTATCAATGGGAAAGAGCATGATGCTTGTGATCTTATAGAACAAAACTCAGAAGTTGCCATCTTAACCAACAAAGATAAACAAGGATTAGATATTATTCGACATAGTTGTGCTCACTTATTTGGCCATGCCATCAAACAAATTTTTCCTGAAACTAAAATGGCAATTGGACCAATCATTGAAGATGGATTTTATTATGATATTGACTTAGACCATAAACTGACTCATCAAGATCTTGAAAAAATTGAAAAACGAATGAAAGAGTTAGCTAGTTCATCTTATGAGGTTGAAAAAAAAGTAGTTCCGCATAAAGAGGCTGTAAAAGTCTTTAAGAGTAGAAAAGAAGATTACAAACTTGAAATACTCAAAGATATTGATAAATCAGAAAATGTTGCCCTATACCATCATGAGGAGTACGTGGATATGTGTCGGGGGCCTCATATTCCTAATATGAGTTTTGTTAAAGCTTTCAAATTAACGCATTCTGCCGGCGCTTATTGGAGAGGAAAATCAGACAATAAAATGCTCCAAAGAGTCTATGGAACGGCATGGAATTCTAAAAAAGAACTTGATGATCATTTGCATACTAAAGAAGAAGCATCCAAAAGAGATCATAGGTTACTCGGAAAAAAATATGATTTATTTCATCTGCAAGAAGAAGCTCCTGGCATGGTTTTTTGGCATCCTAAAGGATGGAGTATTTATACTGCAGTTGAAAAATATATGAGAGAAAAACAAGTTAATGCAAATTACTCTGAGATAAAAACGCCACAAGTAATTGATAGAAAATTATGGGAGAAATCGGGTCATTGGGAAAAATATAGAGAAAATATGTTCATCACAGAAATTGATGAAGAACATGCAAAGGAAAAGAGAACAAATGCTTTGAAACCCATGAATTGTCCAGGCCACGTTCAAATTTATAATCAATCTTTAAAGTCATACAGAGACTTACCGATTAGGTTTGCAGAGTTTGGTAGCTGCCATAGATACGAACCTTCAGGGACCATGCATGGACTTATGCGGGTAAGGGGCTTCACTCAAGATGACGGACATATTTTTTGCACTGAGGATCAAATCCAAGAAGAGACTGCTTCATTTATTTCCCTTCTTTATGATGTTTATGAAGATTTTGGCTTTAAAAAAATTAATATAAAACTTTCAACAAGACCAGAGGTAAGAGTTGGCTCTGATAAGATTTGGGACAAAGCTGAAAAAGCTCTCAAGAATGCTATCGAAGCTCTAAACATTGATTATGAGATTGCAGAAGGCGATGGAGCTTTTTACGGACCAAAAATTGATTTTGTTCTTACCGATGCATTAAAAAGAGAATGGCAGTGCGGAACTTTTCAGGCTGATTTCAATTTGCCTGAAAGGCTTGATGCTTCTTATGTGGGAGAGGATGGTAAAAAACATAGACCAGTCATGATGCATAGAGCAATTCTGGGATCGTTTGAGAGATTTATAGGAATTTTAATTGAACAATACGATGGATCCTTTCCTTTATGGTTATCTCCTATCCATGCAGTAGTCATGAATGTGTCGGAAAAACATACTGATAGAGTAGTTGAAATCACTGAGATATTGAAAAAAAATGAAATAAAAGTCATTTCAGACTTGAGGAATGAGAAAATCACTTATAAAATCCGCGACCACTCTATACAAAAGATACCTTATCAAATAGTAATAGGTGATAAGGAGGTTGAAGAGGGCTCTGTCAGTGTTAGAGACAGAGAATCTCAAAAGCAATCTTCAATGTCAGAGAGTGAGTTCTCAAAAATGGTTTTGAGAAAAATAAGATCCAAGGAGGTCTGATTGTTAAAATTTTCCGTTAGAGGTTTAAAATAACTTCTCCAAGACCTAGACAGTCGTCTTTTAAAAATAGGCAACCTGTAAATCGACAAATTTCCGCTTCAAAAGTAAGACTTATATCTGAATCTGGAGAACAACTGGGAATAGTTGCGATAGAAGAAGCCATGAAAAAAGCTTCCGCTGCAAGCCTTGATTTGGTTCAGTTAGCAAACGATTCTGAACATCCAGTTTGCAAACTCATGGATTACGGTAAACACCTTTTCGATAAGAAAAAACAAAAATCAGCTTCAAAGAAAAAACAAAAAAGAACACAAATTAAAGAAGTAAAATTTAGACCTGGAACAGAAGAAAACGATTATCAAATAAAGTTAAAAAGCATAATAAGATTTATTCAAGATGGAGATAAGGCAAAAATTACAATGAGATTTAGAGGCAGAGAAATGGCGCATCAGAATTTAGGTTTTGAGCTTCTGAAAAGAATTGAAACAGACCTTTCTGACCAGGCTGTTGTTGAGCAAGAGCCGCAGTCAGAGGGAAGACAGCTTGTAATGGTTATGTCACCAACAAAAAAGAAAAATTAAATATGCCAAAAATAAAAGTACATAAAGGAGCTGCCAAGCGCTTTAAAAAAACAGGCTCTGGACTCAAAAGAAAACAAGCTAATAAAAGACATATTCTTACTAAGATGTCGACAAAATCAAAAAGGCAACTCAGAGGTACAACTCAACTAGCTGCTGGCGATGAAAAACTGGTAAAAAGAATGTTTAGAGAAAAATCATGAGCAGAGTGAAACGCGGCGTTCAAGCCAAAAAAAGACACAAGAAAATCCTTAAACTAGCCAAAGGTTACAGAGGAGCTCGGAGCAGGACTTTCAAAGTCGCAAATCAGGCTGTAATAAAAGCTGGCCAATACGCATACAGAGATAGAAAAGTTAAGAAAAGAACTTTTAGATCGCTTTGGATTATTAGAATTAATGCTGCAGTAAGAGAGCACGGTCTTAGCTATAGTGTTTTCATGAACGGTCTTAAAAAAGCCAAAATTGATTTGGATAGAAGAGTCTTAGCCAATATGGCTGTTGAAGATAAAGAAGGTTTTGCATCTCTAGTTTCAAAGGTTAAAGATATTGCTGCATAATGGGCTATGGATTTAGCCCAAGAGAAAAAATCTTTCTTAAGTAAATTTAAAGAAGCAGATTCTCAAGATTCTCTTAATTCTCTAAAAATTGAATACCTTGGCAAGAAAGGCATTCTTCCATCTTTAATGTCCCAACTATCAAATGCTCCTGCTGAAAAGAAACCTGAGTTAGGTAAATCGATCAATGAATTTAAATCTCTAATTGAAGAATCAATCAGCTCTTCGTTGGAAAAAATTGAACAATCTGCCTTGGATGAACAACTATCCAAAGAAGCAATTGATGTTACTTTGCCATTAAGTCCAGAAGTAGGAAGTTACCATCCGGTATCTATCATAGCTCAAGAAATCTCAAATTATTTTAAAAACAAAGGTTACGTTCTCCGAGAAGGGCCTGAAATTGAATCAGAGTATTTCAATTTTTCTGCATTGAATATTCCTGACAACCATCCTGCTAGAGACATGCACGACACCTTTTATTTTGATGATGGTAACCTTTTAAGAACTCACACCTCACCAGTTCAAATCAGGTCTATGGAATTGGAATCTCCGCCTTTAAAAATATTGTGTCCAGGCAAAGTATTTAGATGCGATTCAGATCAAACTCACACCCCTATGTTTCATCAAGTGGAAGGTCTTGTTGTCGATAAAGATATAAATTTTGCACATCTGAAAAATGAGATTTTAGAGTTTATCGAATCTTTTTTTAAAGATAATCCAAAGGTAAGGTTTCGACCTTCATACTTTCCGTTCACAGAACCTTCAGTGGAAGTAGATATTCAAGGAAAGAATGGCTGGTTAGAAATAATGGGATGTGGAATGGTTCATCCAAATGTATTGAAAAACGTTGGGCTAAACCCAGAAGTGTATTCAGGTTTTGCCTTTGGTATGGGAATAGAAAGAATGACTATGCTCAGATATCAGATATCTGATATCAGAATGTTATTTGAGAATGACTTAAGGTTTGTCACCAAAGGATAATGCAATTCTATAAATCTGACCTACTGCAATATATATCAGGATCGATCTCTGATACCGACCTATTAGAACAACTTACAGAGTTGGGGTTGGAAGTTGACCAATCAACAAAAGAAAAAAATGATTTACTAATCAAACTAGATTTAACTCCTAACAGAGGAGACTGTTTTAGCCTGATGGGTATAGCTAGAGAAGTTTGTGTAGTTAATAATTTAAAATTAAGACTTCCAAAATTTAAGAAGCAACATCAAAGTCTCGATTCTAAAAAAACTGTTTCTGTAGATAATAGCGCCTGTTCAAGCTATCTAGGTCAAATCATTAAACTTAAGAGTAAAGGCAAAACTCCGCAATATATCAAAAAAACTCTAAAGGCTGCTGATATTGGCCAAGTTAATCCCATAGTTGATATTACAAACTATGTAATGCTCCACACCGGACAACCTTTGCATGCTTTTGATAACAAAAAGATTGGCAATAAAATTTATGTCAAATTCCCTTCCAAAAGAACAAAGTTGAAACTTTTGGATGGTGCTTCCTATGAGATAACTAAAGAATTCCTTACAATATCCGATGAAAAAGAAGAAATAGCTCTGGCTGGAATTATGGGGTGTGCTAATTCTGAAGTAGATGAAACAACTCAAGAAATTTTTTTAGAGTCAGCTTGCTTTGAGCCTGCAAGCATCAGAGGAAATGCAAGAAAGTTAGGCTTTCAATCTGAGGCATCATTAAGATTCGAAAGAGGAGTTGATAAAGAAATCCAAGAGTATGCACTTAATTTTGCAGCACAACTTTATGCTGAAATCTTTGGAGGAGACTTTTCAAAGAGTTTTAAACAATCTAAAAATCATAAAGCAAAGAAAATATCCATAAGTAAGGAATTCATTGATTCGAGGCTCGGGATAGAGATTCCCACCGTCAAGGTTATAAAACTTTTAAAGGCGCTAGAATTTAAAGTTGAATCAAAAGGAAATTTAATGGAGCTAACTTGTCCTTCTCATCGATACGATATTGAAATTAAAGAGGATATTATCGAAGAGATAGCGAGAATAATTGGATACGATAATTTACCTAGCAAAAGATTGAAATTACTAGCTTCCTCCCCTGAAGATACATCTATTGAAAAGGAGAAACTAAGTAAAGATATTTTTGTTAATGCTGGCTTTAATGAAGTGATTAATTACGCTTTTGTTGATTCATCTTTTATTCAAAAGCTCGGGCTAAATAACGATTCAATTGAGTTAGCCAATCCCATGTCGAGTAATCAGGATGTTATGCGACCCTCCCTTGTTCCCGGATTGTTAAGTAACTTTGAATATAATTTCAATAGAGGTGCTCAAAAATTCAAAATCTTTGAAGTTGGGAACGTCTTTACTAAAAAAGAAAGTTGGAAGAGTCTTGCTGGGCTGCTCTATTTTGATAAATCTTCATCTGATTGGTCCGGTTCTTTTCAAAGCAGCTTTTACGATCTCAGAAAAAGTCTGGATATATTTTTCTCGAGATTAAATATTGAACCTGTTTACAAAAAAATTTCTGCAAATCATTTGCACCCAGGAATATCAGCAGAAATAAAAATGAAAACTAAATCCATAGGAAAAATTGGTGTTTTGCATCCATTAATTCAAAAAAAACTTAAGTTGCCGGAAATAGTTTTGTTTGAGATAAATTTAGACTCTATAAAATTGCCGAGAATTAATGCAATAGTTCAACCGCCAAAATTTCCTGGTAGCGAAAGAGATTTGTCCTTTCTTGTCGCTAAAGAAATACCTGCTAACCAATTTATAAAAGAGCTTAAAAAAGCTGGAGGCACAAATTTAAGGTCTGTTTCAGTGATCGATATTTATCAAGGCAAAGGAATAGATGAATTTTTAAAAAGCATCACTTTCCGAGTCTTTTGGCAAGCGACCGGAGCCACATTGGAAGATAAAGAAGTAGATCAATTTGTTGAGAATCAAATTAAGCATGCTGCTAAAATTTTTAATGCTAAATTAAGATCGTAACAATGGCGATAACTAAACTAGAATTAGCTGAGCACTTGCATAAAAAAATGGGTTTACCAAAAAAAGACTGCCTAGAATTTGTGAATTCTTTTTTTGCTGAAATTTCCAACAGTTTAGAAAAGGGAGAAGAAGTGAAATTAAGTGGTTTTGGGAATTTTTATTTACTAAAAAAGAAAGCGCGTCCAGGAAGAAACCCTAAAACTGGCAAAGAATATGTAGTTTCTGCAAGATCTTCTATTTCTTTCAAGCCAGGTCGAAAATTAAGGGATAAAATTGTCTGATATTGATTTTTCTTCCTTGCCCAATAAAAAGTATTACTCCATCTCAGAAGTCTCCAATTTACTTGGAATCAAGCAAACAGAAATAAGATATTGGGAAAAATTTGAACCCAAGTTGAGATCTAATAGTCTCAACAGAAATTATGACTTAAAGAGAATAAAGCTCCTTATTGAAATGAAAAGACTCATTAAAGATCAAGGAATAAAACCTTCTCATATAGATAGATATATGAAGGACAAAAAATCAAAAAAAACTAAAAGCTTAAATATTAAAAAAGAACTTGAAGCTATAAAAAAGCTCTTAAAAAAAACTAGTAATGTTTAAATTAAGTAGTATATTTAATATAAATTAATGGGAGATCAATATGAGAATAAATGGGTTATTGTTTTTACTAGTTTCAATAAGTCTTTTAGGAGCTTGCGGTGGCGGTGGATCTTCCACTCCTGTTCAAAGTTCTGCAGCTAGTTCAGCGCCTGCATCAAATACAAATACTGATACAGATACAGATACAGATACAGATACAGATACTTCATCTAGCTCGGCATCTTCAATCAATCCTGCAGATTACATTCTTCCGACGAAGGTAGAAGCAATCGCCGTAGAATAATAAATAAAATAACAAGGGGAGAACTATGAAAAAGCTTATATTCCTATTAGTGATTTTGAGTCCATATATCCACTCACAATCATACACCGAAGATAAAAAGGAGATTTATACTGCTAATAATGAAGTTGAAAATACACTAGGTGAGGCAAATAACATCCTATGTACAATCTCTAAACTAAAAGTTGAACAATTCATTGACAAAGGTCCCTATCGGGCTCAAGTATATGATTCAAGATGTGATGTTGCCGCAGCTAGACAGGATGCGCAAAATCAAGCCCAACAAGGAAATCAGCAACAACAAGGCGCAGCTGAAGTTGAAATACCTAGTACCTTTGTTTTAGATGTGAAGTCAGCCTTCAGCGAAGTTAGAAATAAGGATTACTTAGAAGTTAAGGGTTGGTTTTTCCAGCAAGGAGATTACTCAGAAGCACAAACAGATTACGAAGGTATGTGGGATGCTGATCCTGATATGCTTATTTATTTTTTAGCTAAGATTCTTTCTGGTGCCACAGATGAGGATCCCAATGGAGACATTGAATTGGATTTTGTAGCTGAGTCGAATTGTCAAAATGCACCATATCAAAGTGAAGAAGATGCAAGAACCGCAGCCATTAATGCTGGCGTCCAAGAAGGTTCTGATGCTTTTTGGAGAGACTACATGGAACATTATTATAAGTGTCCACCAGCAGGGTCTCAGATGGGAGCAGGCAGATTGGATACTACCGACGCTCAAACACTATTTCTTGGCCCAAGAGGAGAAAGCATTTTGATGAGCGATAATGCAAATGGGCGAGATGGAATTTGGAAATCTTATACTTCTGAGTGTTTTATCGATGGAAAACTCGTCGAATGGCAAGAAAGACAGGCTGATCCCTCAATTTGCGGCGAGCAAAGTGATCTTAACCCTAACTTTTGGGATGGTGAGTTGGTTCTCGCATTTTCCTACGATAAAAATACCAATGCATCTTGCTTGAAATTAGTTGGTGCCAATAGAAGAACCAGAGTTGATGACCAATCTGAATTTGTCATTACCCCTGATTTAGAAAATTATAAAGCCTATGATTTCAGAACGGATGAGTTTCCTTGGTTGGCTGAAAACGGTCCAGCCAGAGGCGTTCAAGAAAAATGTGAATCCACAAAAGCTGCAGATGCAAAATTAGCTGTGTGGGAGTATGGTCTTTATACCACTTCAGATGATCTTCGTTACGATATGAAGAATCCTGGTTTCGAATTAAAAACAGAGGAAGAATTTATTTCGCCCTACGACGATACAAGAACTGAACCAATTTATGCTTGGGCAGATTATTGGGGAACCCATATTTGGGAAGAGATGAGATCTAATGTGACTGACACAACTGTTTTTAAAAAAGTAAATTCAGAAGATACTTCTTCCTATAATTTAAAACAGAGAAAATTGTCCTTACGTAAAATGTCTATTGATAATGTTTCTCTCAATAGCTTGTCTGGAGTTGAGCTAGATATTCACATTGAGTGGGATAGAACAGAGGCCGGTTCTAACTGCTGGTGGAACGATCGCAAAGTCTTCTCAGGGACTCAATTGATAGATGACGATATGGATAATAATTCAAATGGCGAAGATGATAGATGTCCGTTAGAAAGATGGCGTGAATTAGGGGTTCCTACAGAATCTCTAGATGATAACGGTAATTTATATAATATTTTCTTAGGCTATTGGGATGCTGCTTATTCAACAGGCGGAGCTTCGCCTGTAGGTACTTTTGTGTTTGATAAAGCAGTTAAAGAAGTCAATAACAGATGGGTTGCTGAAGTCGATATCACACCATTTACTTTCACTCCCGCAGAATACCTAGAAATGTGGGACGACGATAGGGATAGTACTAACGGTTATGAAGTTTGGAGAAATCTCTGGGCACACGGTCGGGGCCAAGGCTATGAAATCAAAGGAGATGCCTTAGCCGCTCCAGGCGATGAGCTTGTAAGGAGAAGAACAGAAAAAGATATAGCTCCATCTGAAATTGCAGGTCTTACCTTAGGATGTATAGAAAGGTGCATGTCTGGAACAAGTTTTACTACTTATTTCAATGAGGCTCTTGCCTTGATTGCAACAGGAACGGAGCAAAGTCCCGCTCAAGGAGATATCACCAGTCCTTATACTGGACCAGCTCTTGCTGGTGGTGATACATCTGCTTTACCTACAGGTCCATATGTAAGATCAGGATCTGAGAAAGGTAATTGGACCCAAGAAGGAGTTCTTTCAACTGAGGTAATGCAATATCAAGCTTCAGGAGATTCTTTGGTTGATACCACAACAAACACTGCTTTGACCTTGCCTGCTGGTATGTATGAACTCAATAATCCATGGGGAAAATTTGAAGGAAATATATGCATAGTTGAACCCAATGGGGTAGATAAAGATTGTTGGGGAATGAAAAACCATATGACTCTTTTTGATATGACAAAAGCTTCAGAAGTTGAGTGTGAAAAAACTCGTGATACCAACAACGATGGAACTAAAAATGCTTACGAATATCACTCTGATTCTACTGTGCAGTCTTCTGAGAATTTTAGATACTGCGCAAGTAAACTTTGGAAAATGAACGAATATTATGAGGTATTCTGGGACCCATGGGTGAATTATCAAGTTTACGATTCTAATGGTGCACTTGTGGAAATTTCAAGACCTGAAGCAGTTACCTTAACTCTCCCTAATGATTCAAGCTACGGTTCTGATGCCGGAAGGAAAAAGACTCTTGAGTATGCAGGATTTGGACGGTTACATGGTTTTGAGTGGACCAACTTTAATATTGCAACTTGGACTGAGCTTGGTGAGTATCTCGACTGGGATTCTCTTTCAGAAACCGACAGACAAAATACAAGAGGTTTCCCTACGTACGTTATTCCTGATGGCACTATAGTGATGTCCGAAGACGGAGAAACTGAGCTTAAATCTAAGTTTTTGAGAGGAGAGTATTATCTTAAACCTCTTGCAAGCGCCGTTGGTCAAAATACTTACTCGACTGTGGTAACTGGCTTAGATGGAGTTCAGCCGGAAATTTATGATTCTGCCTTCATTGGGGCAGTACCGGAAGATTCGACATTGCTGAATTCTGGTGAAGTATGTGTGGATCATGGAGAGATAGTTGAAGTCTGTAAACCTTTGACAGTTGACGGCTCATAACGATCGTCTTGAATTAAAATTCGGGGCGTGGCGCAGTCTGGTAGCGCACTTGACTGGGGGTCAAGTGGTCGCTGGTTCAAATCCAGCCGTCCCGACCAATCAATATGGATAGGGTGTATCAAATAATTTTGTATGGAGCCACTGGCTTTACTGGGAGGCTTTGTGCAGAGTATCTAAGGGATAATTACCCTGACATTAAATGGGCAATAGCTGGTCGCAATAAGCAAAAATTAGAAGACCTTAAAGAGTCATTGAGGCTAGATTGCGAAATTTTTGTTGCAGACGGAGGAGATAAAGATTCAATTGATCATATTGTGTGCAAAACAAAAGTAATATTGTCTACTGCAGGTCCTTTTGCCAGATACAGTAATTTAATTGTCAAATCATGCGTTGAAAATAAAACACATTACACAGATATAACTGGAGAAAATCATTGGGTAAAAGATTTGATAGATGAACATCACAATAAAGCTTCAGAGGAGGGAACAAGGATAATACCTTCATGCGGTTATGACTCTATACCTTCAGATATGGGTGTTTTTTACTCTGTTCAACAAATGGGAAAGCCCATTAAAAAGGTCACTGTTTATCATTCAGGTCAAGGAGGAGTAAGTGGCGGTACAACCGAAACAATGTTTACTATTGGACCTCTTCCAAAAGAAAAAAGAGACCCTTTTCTTTTAAACCCAGAAAATAGCGTTTCTGAAAAACAAAGGAAATCAAGTAAAGATGGTTTTGAAATTAAACAAATAGAAAATACAGATTCATATTCAGGAATTGGGTTAATGTCTTTTGCTAATACGAGAGTCGTAAGACGAAGTTCAGCTTTATATGATGCTGATCAAAGAAGTTATGGTTCTGATTTCATCTTCAAAGAGCTTGGAAGTTATCCTTCAAAAAGATCAGCAAGATTTGCCAGTTTCGGACTGATATTTGCTTTTTTAGTAATCTCAACACCCTTAAGGCACATTGTTAGGAGATTCTTACCCAAGCCTGGCGAGGGTCCGGATAAGGAAACTAGAGAAAATGGTTGGTTCAAAGGATTATTTAAAGTAGAAGCAGAAGATGGTGAAATCAAATATTTCCAAATCTATGGAGATGGAGATCCAGGTTATAAAGCGACTGCCCAAATGGTTTGTGAGTCTGCTATAACACTAGCAATTTCTGATGAACTCGTTGTAGGAGGAGTTTTAACTTCAGCTTATGGGCTTGGCAATCCACTTTTAGATAGATTAATCAAATCTGGTATGAAATTTGAAGAAGTCATTTATAACTAAAGATTAGCACTTTATAACTTCAACCTTCCTTTTTTTTATATACAATGCATCTGTTCAGGTAATCTTTCTCCCCCATAATCTCTCCTATTTCCTGAACATGGCGGGTTTAATAGACCCGCCAAATTATGGTAGGTTAGTGGGTATTAATTTTAATAGGTTGGGCGAAATATTCTCGCTGATCTACCACCATTTTTATGAATCTTTTCATTTTTTCAGACGATCTAAGGACTCAAGATAATAAAGCTCTTTATGAAGCTTCGTTAGATCAAAATGGTTTAGTTGCTTTGTTTATCATTGATAAAGAAAAAAATAAAGATCATGGAGATAGCCTAGCTAAATTGAAACTAAAACTTTTAGGTCTTGAAAAAATCAAGAATTCTCTAATTTCTTTAAACATCTCACTGAAGATTTTGTATTCTGAAAAAATTTCAGATGAGCCTAGAGATATTTTAGATTTCTGTAGGTCGAATGGAATCAAAAAAATTTTTTTAAATTCTGAATATCCATTCAATGAAAAACAAAGAAATAAAAATTTAGAAGAAATCTGTCTTCAACACCATATATCTTACAGAGAATTTAATTCTCAATTAATTGACCCTGACAACATAAAAAATAATTCAGGGCTACCTTTCAAAGTTTTTACTCCTTATTCAAAAAAAATGAGATCTTTGATAACACCAGATATCCTCAGCGAGACTCCTGCTCCCATAAAGCAAATAAATAGAATACTTCATCAAGATGAGATTCCTCAATTCCAAGATGCTTATGATCAGGAGCTTAACTTTTCGTTTGATGATTTCCCCTTAACAGAAAGTTCTGCAATTCAAAAGCTAGATGATTTTATAGATTCCTCAATTCAAAACTACAAAGAATTGAGGGACATTCCAAGTTTATCTGCAACAAGTAACTTATCCTCTTCATTTGCGATAGGTTTGATTTCCTCAAAACAAGCTATTAATCATGTACTCGGAAGTCTTCCTGATGAAAATGGGACCGGTCAATTTACTTGGATAACTGAAATAATATGGAGAGAGTTCTATAAGTACATAACTTATCACTTCTCACATGTGTCAAAGGGGAAATGTTTTAATCCAAAATATGATCATATTTTGTGGAGAGAAGATGAGGAGTCTTTCATAAAATGGTGTGAAGGCAAAACTGGAATACCAATTATTGATGCGGCCATGAGGCAATTAAATGAGAGAAAATGGATGCATAATCGTTTAAGGATGATAACTGCCATGTTTCTTAGTAAAAACTTATTAGTCGACTGGAGAAAAGGTGAAAGGTACTTCATGGAAAACTTAATAGATGGTGATTTTTGTTCGAATAATGGTGGCTGGCAATGGAGCGCATCTACTGGAGTCGATGCATCACCATATTTTAGAATTTTTAATCCAATTACACAGTCCGAAAAATTTGATCCTGACGGTAAATTTATTAAAAATTTTGTACCTGAGTTAGTTGAATGTCCATCCAATGAAATACATAATCCCTCTAAAGAAATTAGATCATCTTTAAACTATCCAGAAATGATTGTAGACTTGAAATCATCAAGACTTAGAGCAATAGATGCATTCAAATCAATCAAATAACCCAGATAATAGACCTGTCTATCTAGACATATTCAATGCCAAAGTTGAGAAAGTAGATAAGACTGAAGAAACTCTCTTAATGAGCTTTGAAGCTTCATCAGATTTTTGCCATACTGGCGGAAGAGTCCTTCAAGGTGGTTTCGTTGCCACTATGCTTGATTGTTCAATGGCTTTTCTCGCATTTGAGCTAACGGATTATGAAAAATCTCCAATGACGATTGATATGAATATCAATTATTTATCCTCTGGAGCTCCTGGCAAATATTTAGCTAGAGCAAAAGTTACAAAGATTGGAAAATCAATTGGATTTCTCTCCTCAGAATTATTTCAAGACGATAAACTGATTGCCTCAGCTACTTGCACAGCTAAAATGGCAGACATTAATAAAAAATACCTGAAGCAGATGAAAGATACTGTTAGAAAATAATTTAAAAACCAAAGTCCCAAGAAAGACCTTCGTGATATTTTTTTAAGATTTCCTTAGCTATTAATACTCTGTGAACTTCATCAGGTCCATCAGCTAGTCTTAATGTCCTTGCTCCCTGATACATGCCCGCGAGAGGTAGATCTGATGAAACACCTTTCCAACCGTATACTTGAATTGCTCTGTCCACCACTTTGTGCATTGCATTTGGTACGTAGACTTTTAGTGCAGAGATATCAACTCTTGGGTTGCCTTCAGCTTCCATAACCTCAGCACAATGGATAGTCATTAGTCTGGCTGTTTGAATATCTATATAAGAGTCGGCAATGAAACCTTGTATAAGTTGTTTGGTTTCTAATTTTCCACCATGAACTTCTCTTTCTATAGTTCTCTTAAGCATCAGATCAAAAGCACGCCACATTTGTCCTATAGAATTCATGCAATGAAAAACCCTTCCTGCACCTAATCTATCTTGAGCAGCCTGGTGACCTGATCCTCTCGCACCTAGTGTATTTTCTATAGGAACTCTGACATTCTCATATTTAATTTCTACATGATCTCCCCCGGTATGTCCCCATATAGGAACTGATCGAACAATATTGAAACCCTCTGAGTCTGTTGGGACAATAATTTGAGACATTCTTGAATTCACGCCTCCAGATCCATCTTCTTCTTCTGTTCTGCACATAACAATAGCGAAATCAGCTCTAATTCCATTGGACGTCATGACTTTGTGACCGTTTATGACCCAGTGGTCACCATCTTTTTTTGCGGTTGTTTTAATTGATCTGGGATCAGAACCGGCATTATCAGGCTCAGTCATGGAAAAGCATGACTCCATCTCTCCTTCTATCAACGGGAGTAGCCATTTTTTCTTTTGTTCTTCTGAACCGTATTTAAGAAGCACTTTTTGGTTGCCCGAATTAGGAGCTATCACTCCAAAAAGTCTGTTGGATAAAGGAGACCAGGCTAAAATTTCATTCATATAGGCATGAGCTATGAAGCCTATTCCCATTCCTCCATACTCTTCTGGTAGATGAGGAGCCCATAGCTTTTCTTTTTTAACTTCTTGTCTAATATCTTCTCGAAGAGATTTGGATTTATCTCCACCTGAATAAATGTCTCTTTCATTGGGAATAATATGTTCCGCAACAATATTTGCTGTTCTAGTTCTTATGTCATTTACTTTTTCTGAAAGTGTAGGTATTGGTTTTATATCCATAATTTGTTTCCTCACAAAGATTCTATCATTGCCCTTGCAAGCTGCAAGAATTGAAAGAATAATAAGAAAAAGGAGTTTTTATGAAGGAAGTAGATTTTTACTTTGATTTTGCAAGCCCAAATGCTTATCTTTCGTTAATGGCTGGTAAGGAGCTAGAGGATAAGTTAGGTTTTAAATTCAATATTAAATTAGCTTTACTAGGAGGCATTTTTAAATTGACTAATAATCAACCTCCCATGGTGGCTTTTGCAGGGATCAAAAATAAACTTGATTATGACGGTGTAGAAATGCAGAGATTCATCGTTAAGCATAACCTTTCAGATTTTAAAATGAATCCAAATTTTCCAGTGATTACTCTTCAGATTATGAGAGCAGCTGTGGTTGCCGAGAAAGAAGGTTTTCTTATGGACTACGTCCAAAAAATTACAAGATCCATGTGGGAAAGAGAAAAGAAAATGGATGATCCTGAGGTTATCAAGGCCGAATACGATCATTGGGGTTTTGATTCTTCCCTGCTGATGAATGGTATGAATGATCCTGATATTAAATCCTCTTTGATGGATAAAACTTCTGAAGCAGTGGAAAGAGGAGTATTCGGGATTCCAACTTTCTTTGTTGGCAATGAAATGTTTTTTGGAAAAGACAGGTTAGGACAGGTCGAGGAAGAAATCTTAAAGTAAATCTTGTGGATTTTGATCTACTGGAATTGTTAAACTCTCTGAGAGGTCAAAGCAATCTTTTAGAGGGTTTAATGCAAATCTTAAGCAATAATTTGTTTGGATTAATTTTGGCTTTTTGTGTTATTCCTTATTTTTTTTATAAATCTCAAGAGAAGTTGCTTTGGGTATTCATAGCTTGGCTTTTAACCATTGGAATAACCGACTTTAGTGCAAATCTTTTAAAAAGCTACTTTTTAAACTTTAGACCGTGTTTTTCTGATTATTCATATCTTTTAGATGACAAGGGTCAACTTTTGAATCAATGTTCTGCAACTCTGACAGGAATGCCCTCAAATCATTCAGCTAATTTTTTTGCAGGTTCATTATTTTTATTAACTATTTTTAAAGTAAATAGATATTCTTTAATTTTTCTCTTAATTTCTTGCTCTGTAGCTATATCTAGAATTTATCTAGGAAAACACTTTCCTTATCAAGTTTTTGCTGGTTCGTTATACGGTGCAATTCTTGGCTCTATAGGAGGATACGTGTATTTAAAAAATTTTAGGAATTCTCTAAATTAAATCTATATCTCAGAAATACCAAGCTTACAAAAACTAAAAGAAGCATAGAAACTAACTCTGATACGCCAATTAATTCAAGAGTTACACCTGTTAGGGCAAGTAGAGAAGATATGACTAAAATAACGAAAGAAACTCTTAGACCCTTTAGGCCAAGTCTTTCTAGCACATGATGGACATGACTTCTATCAGATGTTAGCGGAGATCTTTTATTCACAAGTCTAATAATTATTGTAGATATCGCGTTAAATAAAACAAATCCAACGATCCAAACTGCTGTTATAGGATTCATATAATCAGCCCTTTCCATTGCAAAATAAATTAAGCACCATGCCACAGTGTATCCACAAAACATTGAGCCATGATCTCCCATAAAGATGACAAATCTTTTACCTAAGACTTTAAGATTCATAAGTGCATAAGGAAGAAAACAAATTACAAGAAATAAATAAATTTGCTCAATGAAAATGGAATTGTTCGCAGATAAAAGTATTAAAGGAGCGGTGATACCTACCAGAAATTGGCTGGTTAAACCACCATTAAAGCCATCAATCCAATTAAAAGCATTCAGAACACCTATTACACAAAAAATTGTGAATAAAACTCCTAAAGCTGGATTGAGTTCAATAGAGCCTAAACCAAATAAATTTCCTAAATTATCTATATATAAACCAGACTGAGTAATAAGAATTAAACAAGCTATAGCTTGGGATAAAAATCTCGTTGGGACACTTAAACCCCATAAATCGTCAATTAAAGTTACAAAAGCAAGAATGATTCCTGTAATTAACATCCATATGAAAAAGGGCGGAACATTAACATTAATTTTTTGATAGTAAATTGACTCATCGCCATTGATATTTACAGTAACTTTTGGAGGTAACAGTGTTTCTTGAACGTAATTTGAATTAGCCTCGAAACCATCACCTTTAATTTGGAAAAAACCAGTTTCATCTTTGTATACTTCCATCAACTCCGTTTCAAAAGTTTTCTTGTTTATGACTTCGACAGCTTGAGAATTTTCATTTATACCTACAACTTTAATTTCAAAAGAATCATTACCAATAAGATCAATTTTTTTACTAAGATTTTGATTTAATGAACTATCTTCTTGAATAGAGTCATCAACAAAAAAGCCATTCCAGGATAAATTGAAATTTACCCCTGCAAAGAAATCAAAGATTAGAACTGCAAATATTAATGATGCTATGAAAGATATGCCTCCAGAAAGAGGTATATCTTTCTTGTGAAGTTTCTTTACTCCGTCGGGCTTATCTACCCAGCTTAAAGATTTGAAGATTTTCCTAAATGCAAAATTTGCCATAAAGGAAAAAAACAGCACTACCCCAAGCAGGTAAACAAGAAACATGGCTTAATTTAAGAAACTTGGATCTTTTTCAAGCATTAAGTCGTACAGAGGCTGATAACTTGCCCACATAGCCATATCCGAACCAACTTGTGATTTTGTCAATTGAGCAACATCATCAGGAATTCTTTCCATCTGTCCAACGGATTCTGCCAAAATTTGAGATTGACAGCATCTATCCATTGACAAGAAAGCCCAAAGCGCTTCATCCACCGTCCCGCCTGTAGTTAAGAGACCATGATTTTTAAGAATAGCAGCCTTTTTATCACCTATTGCGGCAGCAATTCTTTTACCTTCATCTCCTTCTAGAACCACACCTGTGTAATCATCAAAGAGAACATGATTATCAAAAAAAGCACAGGAATCTTGAGTTATCGGCTCAAGAAGTCTGCCGAAAGTTGAAAAAGTTTTGCCATACATAGAATGAGAGTGGGCTGCAGCATTTACATCTGGCCTAGCATCATGAAGAGATGAATGAATTGCAAAAGCAGCTGTATTTACTGGCTTATCGCCTAAAACAACTTCACCGTCTTTGTTTACTAGTATTAAATCAGAGACACAAATTTGATTGAAATGCATTCCAAAAGGATTTACCCAAAAATGATCTTCGTGTTCAGGATCTCTATATGTAATGTGACCAGCTATTCCTTCATCAAAACCAAAATGAGCAAACATTCTAAATCCTGAGGCCAATCTTTCTAGGTTATATCTCCTTGTTTCCTCAATGGATTTACATTCTATTGGAAGTAAGGAACCTTTTTCTTTTTGATCCAATTTTCCTTTTGAGACATCTATATTAAGGTTATTTGTCATATATTTCTCCTACCTACTTAATTTCCATATTACAATTTTACTAGTTTAAACTAATCAATAAAATATACATAAGTCTCATGGCAAAAAAAGGTTACCGAGAAGAATCAGATAGTATTGGAATAGTTTACGTTCCCCGAAAAGCTCTATACGGAGCACAAACACAAAGAGCTATAGATAACTTTCCTATAAGTGGCATAAGAATGGATTTTCCTTTTACCAAATCCTTTGTTAGCTCATTAGGATTAATTAAAGATGCTGCAGCTAGAGCTAATAATACATTGAAGCTTCTTCCCAATAAAAAGGCCAGATCAATATCGAAGGCTTCTAAAGAAGTATGGCAGGAAAAACATCATAAAGAGTTTCCTATCGATGTATTTCAAACAGGATCTGGAACCAGTTCGAATATGAATGCAAACGAGGTTATAGCTAATTTAGCATCAGCATTTTCTGGTGAGGAGGTTAGCCCGAATGATGACGTGAATATGTCCCAAAGCAGTAATGATGTGATACCAACTGCGATAAAAATTAGTGCATATATGGATTTATCCAAAAAGTTATATCCCAACTTAGAAAACCTCATTAATGAAATTGATAAAAAAGCATTTTCTCTCAGAGGGATAATAAAAACAGGGAGAACTCATCTTATGGATGCAATGCCTATTGATTTTGCGGATGAATTATCTGCATGGTCTAGTCAATTAAAGAACTCTCTAAAAAATCTAAAATTTATTGAGGCTAGGCTTTTAGAACTACCCCAAGGTGGAACTGCCGTTGGAACAGGAATTAATGCTCACAAAAGATTTGCCAAAGTTTTTGCTCAGGAAATCTCCAAGTTGTCTGGGAACAAATATAGAAGTGTTGCTAGTGATAATTTCTTTCATGAGTTAAGTTCTCAAGATACAGCCGTGCAATTATCTGGGGAACTAAAAAACTTAGCCGTTGCTTTGATGAAGATTTCAAATGATTTACGGTGGATGAACAGTGGACCGTTAGCTGGATTATCTGAGATAGAACTCCAGGCTTTGCAACCAGGAAGTAGTATTATGCCAGGTAAAGTAAATCCAGTGATTCCTGAAGCTGTAACCATGGTCTCTGCAGATGTTATAGGAAATGATGTGAGTATTACTATCGCAGCGCAAGCAGGTAACTATCAGTTAAATGTCATGCTTCCCGTCATAGCCTATAACTTACTAAAAAGTATTAATCTCCTCTCAGGTGCTTGCGATGTGCTTGCAAATAAGGCAATTAAAACCTTCAAGGTGAACAAAAAGAATTTGGAATCGTCTTTGGCAAAAAATCCAATACTTGTAACAGCCCTCAATCCAATTATTGGTTACAAGAAAGCTGCTGCAATTGCTAAAAAAGCTTACAAAGAGAATCGGCCAATCATTGATGTTGCCTCTGAAGAGACAAATCTTCCCGTGGCAAGATTAAAGAAATTATTAGATCCTGCTAAGCTAGCTAAGGGCGGAATTCAATGAAAGTTGACTACCTTTTAGATTCAAATTGCGAAGCTTGTAAGGCCGATGCTCCTAAAGTTACTAAAGAGGAAATAGAAGAACTTAAACCTTTGGTACCCTCTTGGGAAATTATTGAGGTAAATCGATTAAAAAAATTGATTTGCTCTTTTGCTTTCTCTAATTATGAAGAAAGCGTTAATTTTGCCAATAAAATCGCTGATCTAGCAAAAAAAGAAGATCATCATCCAGAAATCTTAATTGAATGGGGAAAGGTTACGGTAACTTGGTGGTCACATAAGATCAAAGGTCTTCATAAAAATGATTTCATAGCTGCTGCGAAGACAGATCAGATCTTTTCAGGTTCTTGAATTTGGCTTGCTAAGACCACTGCAACTAACGCAACACAACCCATAATGTTGAAGGCCACGAAATAGGTATCTTGGAAACCTATTAAGATACTTGTTATCAAGATTCCAATAGGTTGAAGCGGAGAAACTATAGGAGACGAAATGCCTCTAGCTTTGCCAAGATTATGCGCTCCAAAAGTTCTTAAGTAACATGCAGTCATAAGGGGCATTGCAGCTCCAAAACCCAAACCAAAGATAAACGCACTTAAAAGAAAGATGTTCGGTTCATTGAAATAAGTAATTCCAAAGATTCCAAGCGCTTGTAGAAACATTGCCATCATTGAAGGATAAGCTGCTTTCATTACATCCATGAGATATCCAAATAGAATTTTCCCCAAAACTCCTCCAAAGGCAGATAGAGCATAAGCAAAAACATATTGTTTAACCGGCAGACCTAAAAGATTCCAGGTTTCGTCTAATCCCATCTTACTTGCATGGACGGGTAAAAAGGAAAGCACACCCATCATGGACAGAAATTGAAAAGCAAAAGCTAAAGAAATTATCCAAAAAACTTTTTTGGACAATAAATCTTTTGCAGTCATCTCTTGAGGTAAGGATTCTTCTTCATTTTCTCTCTTAATTCCATCTTTAGCTTGGTTGACACTTTTTGGATCATCAATCACGGTAAAAAAGATAAGAGGTAAAATAATGAATAGAATTACCGAGGCAAAGATTACGTAAACATTTCTCCAGCCTACCAGGTCAAGAAGCGGATCAACAACCAAAGGAAGCACAACGCCTGAGAAAGAAATACCAACTGCCGCAATTCCTAGAGCTCTGCCAGCATTTTTATCAAACCAATTCGAGATTAATTTAGCTACTGCTAGATTTCCCATCATGATTGACCCTAATGCAAGAATAGTAAGATAAATTGTCAGAAGCGACCAATAAGAATTTATGAAACTTAGAGAGAAAAGTCCTATGGCATAAATGACAGCTCCAATCATCATAAAACTTTTAACTGAATACTTATCAAGAGCTCGACCGATAACTATTGCCAAAATTGCTACAGGCATAAAGTAAAAAGCGGAAACCATCCCTAGTTGACTTTCGGTTATGCCAA
>CACBTL010000007.1:0-64529 GCA_902542145.1 uncultured SAR86 cluster bacterium
AGATGAAGTTAATTCATAAAGTGCTATATTAAAAGGGAGATGAAAACTCGGTTTTACTGAAATTAACAATTTCAAAAACTTATATATGGGGGCGTCAAGACAAATTATATCCATTGGCGGAGGTGGTTTCGGCAGAAACCCCGGCGTAGGCATTATTGAGCAGTACATCCTTGATCAGACCAAAAAAAGAAAACCTAAAATTTGTTTTATTCCTACTGCAACAGGCGATTTAGAACTTTATAAACTCAACTATTACGCAACATTTTCAAATCTTAATTGTCAGCCAACTCATTTAGATTTTTTTAAACGCACACCAAACTTGGAAAAGTTAATTCATGATCAGGATGCTATTTTTGTGGGAGGGGGCAATACCAAGAGCATGTTGGCGGTATGGCGTGATTGGGGACTGGATGAAATTTTGAAACAAGCTTACGAAAAAGGATCAGTGATGAGTGGGGTTAGTGCTGGCGCCATTTGCTGGTTTGAGAGAGGAATCACAGACTCTTGGGCTGAAAACTTGAAGGTAATGGATTGTTTAAATTTTGTTTCTGGAGTTTGCTGCCCTCATTACGATGAAGAACCTGAAAGAAGACCAAGCGTACATAAAATGCTCAAGAAAAATACTTTCGATGAATGTTTTGCTGTCGATGGAGGCTGCGCACTGCACCTAATCGACGAAAAACCTCATAAAGCAGTAGTTTTCAATAAAAAGAAAAATGCATTTTTGGTTTCGAACAAAAATAACGAAATAACTGAAAAAGCTTTTTCAAAATTGGCAATTTATTAGTTATATTTAACAACTTAATTAAAGGGAGATAACCATGAAAGATTTATTTTCAATAGAAGGCAAAGTGGCTTTGGTCACTGGAGGTTCGAGAGGAATTGGTAGCATGATCGCTGCTGGCTTCTTAGCTTCAGGAGCGAAGGTTTACATTAGCTCAAGAAAAGCAGAGGTATGTGATGAAACCGCTAAAAAACTAAGCGAGGAATACGGAGGTGATTGTATTTCAATACCTGCCGATGTATCAAATGTTGAAGGGATAGAGGCATTAGCTGATGCCATAAAAGCAAAAGAGGACAAACTTGATATTTTAATAAACAACGCCGGTGTTGCTTGGGGTGAGCCTATCGACACCTATCCAGAAATCGGTTGGGACAAAGTCATGGATACTAACGTCAAAGGTATTTTCTTTTTAACTCAAAAACTATTACCACTTTTAAGGGAAGCAGGTAAAGACGACCCGGCTAGGGTCATCAACATAGGTTCAATTGATGGTCTTAAAAAAGGTGCTTTTGAAAATTTTGCTTACGGACCCTCGAAAGCAGCTGTGCATCACCTGTCTAGAGTTCTAGCAGCATTTTTAATTAAAGAAAAAATTATTGTGAATGCCATTGCTCCAGGACCTTATCCAACTTGGATGTTAAGTACTGGAGTCGGGTTTGGAGGTGATACCGACGTTGATTGGAGTCAAGTAGGTGAGGCAAACCCAAGCGGTCGCGTAGGAAGCCTTGAAGATATTGCAGGGCTTGCAATTTTTCTTTGCTCTAGAGCAGGCGAATATATAGTTGGTCAGACCATTGCTTCAGATGGAGGCTCGGTAGCAGACAGCAATTAGTGATGAGAGATATTTTCAATCTTAGTTTCGTAAGACTAATGGCCATTGGGTTTTTGGTCTTCATTTCGATCTCAATGTATTTTTATCCAGGAGGGAACATTCACGATGATTCTCAGATTGGATATTCCTTAACCCATAATTTTTTAAGCGACCTAGGTGCGTACAAAGCTCATAACGGCGAGCAAAATTTTCTCTCATCAGTCTTTTTTGCTTTCTCATTAGGAATTTGCTTCTTTGCCGGTCTGGCTTTTTTTAACTCAGTTCCTGCGCTTTTTAAAAATGAAGGCATTGATTATTGGATAGCCTTTTTTGGGTCGCTTTTCATCTTTTTAGGAATGGCTTTTTTTGCTCTAGTCGGCCTTACTCCGCATGATCTTTATTTTGATGAGCATGTTTTTTTTGCTCTAAATTCCTTTAGGTTACTCATACCAGCAACTCTTTTGTATCTCGTTTTGATGTTCAAAAATAAGGAAATTAATAACTATTACGGCTACATGATTTCATTTTTAATGGCATCAATTGTCGCTTACGTAATGTATGAAATATTTAGCGGCAATCCAATGGAAGCTGAATCTGAAATGATTCAACATGCAACCTTGCAAAAGATAATCACCCTTATAAATATAGTTTGTATGATAATGATTACGTTCGCATTTGAGTCAAAGAAAAATTACAGCGCGCTAAACACCTAAATTTGGAGAAAAAATGAGTGAACCGATAAAAATATATGGCGTACCAATGTCACAAGCAGTTAGAACAGTAATCTGGTTGTTATTAAATAAAAAGCTGCCCTTTGAACTCGTGGTAACCGTTCCAGGTTCACCCAAAGGTAACGGAACTCGAGATCCTGATTATATGAAGAAATTTCCGAATGCCACTATTCCCGGACTTGAAGAACCTGATACGGGTTTTGTTCTTGGAGAGTCCCTCGCAATAATGTCTTATTTGTGCACAAAACACGGTTGGACCGATCTTTATCCTGATAATCCTGAGCAAAGATCTAAAGTCGATTCGATTTTGCATTATCATCATAGAAGTTTTAAAGAGGCTACGTTAGCTTTTTTTGCACCAAAAGTTAGGCCTGACCTAGGACTAGCTGAGCCAGTAATAGAAATGTCTCGTAAAGTTTTCACCAAAGGGTTGAAAGCCATGGAAACCCAATGGCTTGTAGACAATAAATACTTAACTGGCGATGCTCCAACCATTGCTGACATGGCCGCTTATGTTGAATTAGGTCAATTAAAAAAAGAGTTTACCAATACTTTTGATTACTCAGATTTCCCAAACGTGTCTAGATGGTTGGATGACATGACTCAAATGGACGGTCATGACGATTCTCACTTGGTTCTAAAAGAACTGGGCGACATCAGTCAAGGTGCTCCCGAAATGGAAAGGATTATGGGTGCGAATATGAAAGGGATTGAGATCGTCAAACAAAAAATCGCTGAAATGTGATCAAAACTTTTTTTGTAGACGCTTTTACAGAAGAACTTTTCAAAGGCAATCCAGCTGCCGTTTGTATCCTTGAAGATTGGCCAAGTGATGACGTACTACAATCGATTGCTTTCGAAAATAATCTTTCCGAAACAGCCTTTATTAATATCAAAGAAAAAACGTTTCAGATTAGGTGGTTTACGCCTACCCTCGAAGTAGAGCTTTGCGGACATGCTACCTTGGCAACTGCAAGAATTTTGTTTGATGAATACCTTCAGGATGAGACTGATATAAGTTTTCAATCAAAAAGCGGAAAGCTTCATGCCAGCAAGGAAAATGAGATGATTTTTTTAGATTTTCCTATCGATCATCCAAATGAAGTTGGATTTCAACCTATTATTGGAGAAAGCTTACAATGTGAGCCAATCGAAATATTAAAGGGAAAAAGCGACTACCTTGCTATTTTACCCTCTGATGAAGATGTAAAAAATTTACAACCTGATTTTGCGTCGATGAAGAATTTGAATTCAAGAGGTTTGGTTGTTTCTGCTAAAAGCTCAAAATATGATTTCATTTCTAGATGTTTCTATCCTCAAACAGGGGTAAACGAAGATCCAGTTACTGGCTCTGCACATTGCATGTTAGCTGCTTACTGGGGAGAAAAATTGAACAAAACAATTTTGAATGCATTTCAGAGCTCACAAAGAGGCGGCTATCTGCAATGTGAAATTTCCAACGATAGGATCATCCTTGGGGGGAATACCAAAAGGTACTTAGACGGCTTAATTAAGGTAAATTAACAGCTACTTTCTAGATTGATTGCCGGCATCAGCAAGCGTCATAGCTTCTATCAGCTCTTTGTTTGCTTTTTCTCGTTCTTCCATTCTCAAGATATCCGCTTCATCAACACCTAAATCCTCGAGAACTTCTCGGTTGTGCATTCCTAGACTAGGAGCGTGCGATTTAGGGAATTCATTTTGATCGATAAAATTAAAAGGAGGTTTCGGCATACGCATTTTGCCAGCAACTGGATGCTCAACTTCGACCAAGGATTCTTGTTGAATGACTTGAGGATCTTCATGAATTTCATCTAGGGAGTTTACTATCGCAACTGGCACTCCAGCTTTATCCAATCCATCGCAAAGAAATTCTGCATCGATGTCGGTGAGTAGATCTTGCACATCCTTTAGTAAAGACTCTAAGTTCTCTACTCTTGCATCAGTGGTCAAATATTTTTCATTAGTGTGCAAATCAGAATTACAAAGTTCACAGAATTTTTGAAAGTCTGCGTCTTGTAAAAGAATGACGCTTAAATATCGTGTTTTAGTTTTGAAAATTGGAAAAGCATCAAAGAGGTCAGGTAAATATTTCACGCCGTCTCCTAAGAGAGTTTTGGACCACATGACATCAGGCCAAATGTAATAAAGCGCTGAATCCAGCATTGATATCGGTAAATACTGTCCTTTACCGGTTCTTTCTCTTTGAACCAATGCGGTGCTTATAGCTTGCGCTGCAGTAAGGCCAGTAACTTTGTCAAAAACTATGGTTTTAAAGAACTCTGGCTTCTCTGAATTTTGTACAGCAGCCGAACCGGCTGTAGCTTGAATTAACGGATCGTAGACTCTTCTATTTATGTAAGGACCGGATTGTCCGTAACCGGAAATAGAAGTGTAAATAATTTTTGGATTAGACTTTTTTAGAGTTTCATAATCAATACCCAATTTTTTTACCACTCCCGGACGGTAGTTTTCTATTAATACATCGGCGGTATCTAAAAGTTTTTTGAGGACATCAAAATCTTTCGGTTCTTTAAAATCTAAAACGATGCAACGTTTATTTCTGTTGATAACCGAGAACATTGCGGCCATGCCGTCTCGTGAGCTACCCATGACTCTGGCTAAATCACCAATCAGCGGCGGCTCAACTTTTATGACATCAGCACCTTGATCTGCCATCATCATGCCAGCAAAAGGGCCGGAAACTGTTGAAGTTAGTTCAATAACTCGATATCCGTCTAGTGGTCCAGACATATTTCCCCCTATATCTTTGTATTTAAATGTAACTTAAAAAATTAAGTTAACAAAGAAATAGCTTCTCTAAAAATCATTATGAGTAAAAAGGCGCCAGCAATACCAAAAATAGTGGCTCGCATGGGAACCTGATTAAGAGTCAGCTGATAAACAGAATGAATGGCTCTGAATAATACGTACCCCCAAGCCAATATAATATGGGTTGCATCAGTGTTGCCCATCAAAAATATGTAAACGACAACTGCATAAAAAAGCGTAGGTTGCTCAAAGAGATGGTTGTAGTTTTCGGTGATGACTCTGTTTCTAGGCGACATATATTTTCTGATTTCATCGGAGTGTCTGGCAACTTCATTAGGTACTTTGTTTGGATTTTTTGCTCTCTGTGAGAGTGCTTGAATTCTAGAAGCATATAAAAGAAGCACCATCAAAGCGGTTACCGCAATCATGCCAAACATAGGGTATAAAATTTCCATTTAAAACTTTTAAGTAATTTTGCCTTATAAACAGTTTACTACAATGAAAATTTATCTAGAATTAATCATATGGAAGCAGTTAAAGCAGAATTTTTTTACCGAAAACCTCTAAAAGATGGTGAGACGAAACCGGCTTTTGGGCTGAGTGAACCAAATCCTGATAGGCCGGATCACAAAGGTTTCATTAAAGAAGTATTCAATGCAAGAGAAGAAGAACATTCATTGAGTGAGTCTGGCTTTATTTTGTTAAACCACAAGTCAGCTGTAAGTGATTTTTACTGCGATAAGGAAGTCACAGAAGTTTATTACACAGAAATGGCAGAGCTCGTGAAAAAGCAGACTGGGGCCAGTGAAGTCTTCATTGTTTCTCACATTACTAGAAATGAGGCCGAAGCTGCTGAAGGCAAAAGACTAGGTGCACATAGACTGGTTCATAACGACTTTACCCCGAATTTTAAACAGACCCTTCAGCCTTTATTGGATGAGAACAATTCTAATCCTTCTCGAATTAGTGTTTTTAATTTATGGAGGCGTTTTGATAAGGATGGAGTTGATGCACCGTTTGCGTTGTGCGATTCCAGAACTGTTTCTGAGAAAGAACTTATTCCAACCGATTTGTTCAACTATGGAAAGCAAGAAGAGAATACCGAAACTTTAGCCGATGAAAATGGTTTCACTGTGGAAATCTATCAATCTATGAACAGCGATGATCACCAGTGGTATTTTTATCCAAAAATGAACCGTGAAGAAGTGGTCATGTTCAAAACCTACGATTCTAATGAAAAGCCTTTTATGCCAACCCTCCATAGTGCATTTGATGATGCTGTTCATGCTAGAGAAGGAGCTACTCCTAGAGAAAGCATTGAAGTAAGAGCTATCTGCTTTTACGACTGATCTTATCAAACTAATGAAAATTTTAGCGTTAGGCGGCAGTGGCGGCATGGGTCGATATGCTATTCGATCACTCATAAAACATCATGCTATAAAAAATATAGTAATTGCTGACTTAAATGACTCAGCAGCAAAGGAATTTGCTTCTGAATTTTCGGACAAAGTATCTGGAATTGGTATTGACGTTACCGATAAGGAGGCTCTCGAAAGAGAAATGCAAGATGTGGATGTTGTCGTCAATACTACAGGCCCTTTTTTTAAACTAGCTGAACCTATTTTAAAAGCAGCTATTAGTACGAAAACTCATTATTTGGATATATGCGACGACTGGGAACCGACAGAAAAAATGTTTGGCCTTAACGATGAAGCCAAAGCTGCCGGAGTAACAGTCATATTAGGTCTTGGTGCGAGTCCCGGCATAACAAATATTCTTGGATTAGTTGCCATGAATGAACTTGATAGCGTGATCAAGGTTTATACCGGATGGGATATGTCATCGGCACAACCTGCTGGAGAATCCTCGCAGATTGGAGTAAACGCAGCAATGGTTCATGGAATTGAACAGATAATAGGCAAGGTGAAAGTTTTTAGTTCAGGGGCATACAAAATGGTTCGCCCACTTGAAACGGTTGCAGTTGATTATCCTCAGCTTGGAACCTATAAGGCCAATATTTTTGGTCACCCAGAGGCTATAAGCTTTCCTCATCATTATCCAGACATCGAAGAATCAATTAATTTAATGCATAGCAACGATGCCTCCTTAATTAGTATGCTCAAATTTATTCGCTTTTTAATTGAGATGAAACTTTTATCTAAAAACATGGCAGCTAGAATTTTAACTTGGCTAGAAGGATTGCAATCACCCGATACTGAAAAAGCTGGAAAAGAGATGTTGCCATCTGTTTATGGTTACGCTGAAGGCATCAAGAATGGAAAGAAAATGTCTGCTGCGGTCACATTTAATACAGATGCCGATATTGATGATTTATCCATGGGAGAGGCAACTGCTTATCCGTTAGCTTGTGGAGTAAAAATGATTCTCGATGGATTAATTACAGACACAGGAGTTCATGCTCCAGAGTCAGGTATTATTGAGCCAGAACTTTTTTTTAATTATCTTTCGAAAGAAATAAATAACGGTGTTCCTATTGATCTTTCGATAACCACTAAAAATATTTCGTAAAAATGGAATCAAGAAAATTCAAACCGTTTGGCTCAGTGAGTGCACTGACGCTTGGTGGCGGTGGTATCGGTAATGTTTGGGGTGAAACTTCTCGAGAAGAATGTATTGCATCGGTGCATCTTGCGCTCGATTCAGGTATAGATCACTTAGACGTCGCCCCTATGTACGGTAAAGGTGAAGCAGAAAGAGTTGTGGGTGAAGCCATCAAGGAAAAAAATAGAGATTCTTTCAAACTAACAACCAAATGTGCGCTAGGAAGCTTGCCAAATGAAGAGGTGTACGAGCGATTCAATAATTCTTTAATAAGAAGTCTAGACACCATGGGAACAGATTACGTTGATCTCTTTCTTCTCCATTCTCAGCTCATAGAAAATGAGCATGAGTCGCAAAAACCAGATTCGTCTTTTGTAAATAAAGCCAATCTTACGACTTTAAAAAGTTTCTACGATGCTGTTGTCCCAGCTATGGAGCAACTTAAAAAAGAAGGCAAGATTTTGAATTGGGGCATTGGGCCCGGTCAAGAAGAAGCTATCTGTGATGTTATCAATTCCAAGACCCCTCCAGATGCCATTCAGTGCGGGGTCAACATACTAAATTCATTAGGAGCCATTGGCTACGCCAGCACAAAGCCAAACCCAAAATTAGTTTTAGAAGAGAGCAAGAAAAAAGAGATTCCCATTTTGGCTATTCGAGCAGTTCAGGCGGGCGCTCTGACTACAAAGATGGATAGAGAACCTCATCCAAGCGGCTTTGATCATCCCGATTTTGCTGATTATGAAAAGGCTCAACCTTTCCGTGATCTAGCTAAGGACTGGGGAGAGTCTCCTGCTTCAATTGCGCATCGATATGCGTTGAGCGTTGATAACGTTGGATCAGTTATATTGGGCATCAAAAATAGAGAAGAATTGATTGAATGTTTGGAAGCAGAAAAAAAAGGTAGACTGGATGCTGAGCAAATTTTAAAGTTAGAAAATTTATTTAATTAGCAATGAAAAAAGGATACAAAAAACCTAATCTAGAATCGAAATATTTTGATGAGCTTTTTGAAAGCCTTCCATCTTTGGAGGACAAGACAGTCTTAATTACAGGGACAACCACAGGCACAGGTTATACCGCAGCTGAAGCATGCGGTAAGTTAGGCGCTAAAGTAGTTCTCCTTAATAGACCGTCAGAGAGAGCCAAAACCTCTTTTGAAAAATTAAAAGAGACAACTTCAAACGGGTCTTTCTATCCGATAGATTGTGACCTACAAAGTTTTGCCTCAGTGCGGGATTGCATCCCTGAAATTAATGAACTTTATCCAGAGGGCATTGATGTGCTTTGCAATAATGCCGGCGTGATGGCACTTGAAGATATGCCAACTGACGATGGCTACGATATTCAAATGCAAACCAATCACCTTTCCCATTTTCTACTTACAAAACTCCTATGGCCGTTGCTTGAAAAAGCTGCGAATGAAAGAGGCGAAGCAAGAGTAGTCAACCACTCCAGTGGAGCAAGACATTCTGTGAAAAAACTTGAACCGCAATTTTTAGAGCAAAAGGGTGGCTCTCTCGGTGGAAACGGTAAAAGTATGTTTTTTGGTGGCGGCAGATGGATACGTTACGGCCAAACTAAATTAGCAAACGCAGCCTTCACTGCGGCTATGCACGAAAAATTGCAAAACAGTGGTTCCAAGATTAAAGCTATCGTTGCGCATCCTGGCCTTGCCGAAACCGATCTTCAAGATACAACAGTTAAAGAGGGAGGGTTAGGCAGATGGTTCACCTCGCAGTTTATGAAATTTGGTCAATCTCAAGAAGATGGGACTTTGGGGATTTTGAGAGGAATAGCAGATCCATCAATAGAATCAGGAACTTTTCTTGGTCCAAAAGGAATGAAGGGTCCAGCTACTGCATTTAAGCTTGAGTCGAAATACGATAATCCAGAAACTAGAAGAATGATCTGGATGAAAAGTTGTGAAGCTGTCGGCGAAGACTTTAAGATATAAAAAGCTTTTTAAAACTTTGAATTTTATTCGTACAAATATACTATTGCGTCCGTGAAAGCTAAAAATTTTGATTTAGAAGCGCTCGATAGGGACTATTTATTTCATCCCATTACTAACTTAAAAAGTCATTTAACCGATGATGTACTCATCTTAGAGAGAGGTGAGGGAATCTACATTTTTGACAACGAGGGTAAAAAATATATCGATGGACTTGCAGGCCTTTGGTGCACGTCACTTGGTCATGGTGTCACTGAATTAGCAGATGCCGCCAAAGATCAGATGTCGAAACTTGGCTACTCTACTTTGTTTGCATCTAAATCTCATGAACCAGCTATTCTTTTGGCCGAAAAATTGATTGAAATGTCACCTTTTTCATCGGGCAAGGTATTTTTTGGCCTCTCCGGATCAGATTCTAACGATACTCAGTATAAATTGTTTACTTACGCAAATAATAAGTTAGGGAAAGAGAAAAAGAAGAAAATGATTGCCAGAAAAAAAGGGTATCACGGAGTCACTGTTACCAGCGCAAGTATGACTGGATTGCCAAACCAACATAAATTATTTGATTTGCCGCAAGAAAATTTTATTCACACTGAAACACCACACTATTTTAAAGAAGGCAAAGATGGGGAGACTGAAGAAGAATACGTTAGCCGCTTATCGGAAGCTTTAGAACAATTAATACTTGATGAAGGGCCAGAATCTATTGCTGCAATGATTGCGGAACCTTTAATGGGGGCTGGCGGTGTCATACTCCCTCCGGAAGGTTATTTCCCCTCTATTCAAGCTGTTTTAGATCAATACAATATCCCTTTAATTGCCGATGAAGTGGTCACTGCGTTTGGAAGAACAGGCAACGCCTTTGGTTCTGAAACATATGAAATAAAACCAACTTCCATGACCATAGCGAAAGCACTCTCGTCTGGTTATATCCCAATTAGTGCAGTTATTGTGAACGATGAATTATTTGAGCCCATCAAAGAAGCTAGCGGAGACATAGGAGTTTTTGGTCACGGCTATACTTATTCTGGCCACCCTGTTTCTTGTGCAGTTGCTCTTAAAACGTTAGAAATTTATGAGCGAGATAAGGTCTTTGAACATGCAAATAAAACAGGTGATTATTTTCAAACTTCCGTCAGCAAACTCAATGAAGAAGATTTTGTTGGCGAAGTCAGAGGCATTGGATTGATAGCAGGAGTTGAACTATATAAAGATCCTTCAAACAAGATTCCTTTTGAAGAAGCAGGCAAAGCCGGCAAAATTTTAAGCGATATCTGTCAAAAGAATGGTCTTATTGTGAGACCAATATTAGATACCATTGCTCTCTGTCCCCCCTTGATTATTTCTGAAAAGGAAGTTGATGAGCTTACAGATAAACTAAAAAAATCTTTGCAAGAAGCAAAAGATGAGATAATAAAAGTTCATTAATATGATGGTAGGAGTCATATATGGATTGTGGATGCGGAAGAAGTCCAACCGGCAAATGTATAGGTTGGCATAAGCTATCTGAAGAAGAGTACCAACAAAAGCTAAAAGAATACGAAGAAGAGAAAAATAGCTCTTCTTGATAATTCCTACTTAGCCTCAATATATTTATTATGGGTAAATTAATCGATGGCAAGTGGGAGAAACGTTCTATTATCACCAGCGATGAAAAAGGCTCATACGCGCGTTTGCCGAGAACGTTCGAAAATAAAATTTCATCCGATGATGCAGCCTATACCCCTGATTCAGAGAGATATCATTTATATGTAAGTTATGCCTGTCCTTGGGCTACGAGAGCACTTATTTACCGTAAACTTAAATCTTTAGAAGATCACATATCAGTGGATGTGGTGCATCCAGATCTTCTAGAAGAGGGCTGGGCTTTTGATGATAGTTATCCCGGAGCAACTAAAGAATCATTGTACGGATTCAAATTTTTAAGAGAGCTTTATCAAAAATCCGATCCCAATGTGACGACGAGCGTGACCGTGCCTGTTTTGTGGGACAAACAAACAGAAACCATAGTCAACAACGAATCCTCCCAGGTTATCCGAATTTTTAATTCGGCATTCAATGAATTAACCGGAAACAATGAAAATTATTATCCCAATCATTTGCAAGAGGAAATAAATAAGCTTAATGATTGGATTTACAGCTCGGTAAATAACGGTGTCTACAAGTGCGGATTTGCAAAAACCCAAGAAAGTTATGATGAAGCAGTGACTGCCCTCTTCGAAGCATTGGATGAATTGGATCAAAGACTCGCAAAGTCAAAGTACTTAATTGAAGATATTTTAACGGAAGCAGATCTAAGGCTTATTCCAACATTGCTTAGATTTGATGTAGCTTATGTAACGCATTTTAAATGCAACATCAAAAGAATCATCGATTACAAGCATCTTTCACGATACGTTAACGATCTAATGACCATTCCAGCGATCAAAGATTCAACCAAGTTTGATCATATAAAACGACATTACTATTTCAGCCATAAAGAAATCAATCCTTATCGAATTGTTCCTGCTGGCCCTGAGCTAATAATTTAATTAATAAAAAATCCCGTACTGTTTATATATCTTATGGTTGGTGGACACATATCTTTCGATGGAAACTCCTTACTAACCTTTCGAACTTGAGCTGAGTAAAGGCACAGTTACTCGGCTCAACTATCACCTTCAAATATTGCACGAGTTTGTAAAAACTTGAAAAAAAATATTATAGTAAAGCTACATTTGAAAATTTTTAGGAGAGATATGAAAAAATTCTTAATTTTAATTTCTATGTTATCAATTTCCTTTTTTAACTTTGGAAATGAATGTATAACTTCTAAATGGGGACCTAACGATCAGATTGGATCAGCAAACCTAATATCGAATCAAAACACTTTAGAGGCATTAAAACTCGTCAAACAAGGAAAATCTCACGGACTTGGAGTAGTTATTGAGCCAGGTATGCCGGCTTTTCCTCCAAGATACACTCAGCTGCAAGTTGTTCAACCTGATCAGCATTTTGGTCGAGTCGCAATTGGGGATTACGGATGGGATATGTCGGCTAATGACGATGTACTGCAGATGTGGCTAGGTACTGGTTCACAAATTGATAGTTTGGGACACCTTGGAGAAAGCCAGGAATTTTATAATTGTACTCCCGGTAAGGAATTTGCATTTATTAATGGCATGACAAAATTTGGTATTGAAAAAATCCCCCCTTTAGTTGGGAGAGGAGTACTTTTAGATATGACTTCTTTAAAAAATGTGAAATTTATGAAGGGCGGAGAACCAATATCAGTAGATGACATTAAAAGAGCGGCAAAAAAACAGAATATTAAGTTTAAAGATGGCGACATTATAATTTTCCATACTGGATGGACAGAAGCAAAGCTTAAACAAAATCCGCAAGAATGGGTCTCTACTGAACCAGGCATAACTAATGACGCTGCCAGATATCTTGCATCCTTAAATCCTATGGCAGTTGGCTCTGATACTTGGGGCGTAGGAGCTGTTCCACCTATTGAGGGCGATAAAGTTTTTTATGATCACGTAACTCTTATCAAAGAAAATGGGATTTATATTCTTGAGACCATGAACACAGGAAGATTGGCAAGCGAAGGCGTTAGTGAATTTTTATTTGTGTTAGGCCAGGCAAAATTAAAAGGAGCAGTTCAAATGATTATTAATCCTGTAGCTCTTTGGTGATTGTTTTTATAAAGTCAATTTCACTTTGATTATAAGGAGAGCCATTAATCCTAAAAATATCGTGAAACCAAATATCTGGTTCTGGAAGAGGTTCTCCTTCTCTAACAAAATCTCCTTTATCTTTAAGGTCTTTGATTTTTAAGATAGTTTCCCAGCCAAAATGAGTCTGACTTTTGCCCGCAACAAGACCCCAGTTATAGGCTCCAATGTTGTGCTCTTTAAAGATAGGCAAAGTAAATTCAAACGTAGTACCAAATTCTCTTGCCATGTATTCGGTGCATATAAGAGGCCTACCAATTTCTTTTAGTTCTTCAATAATAGGGATCACCTTTTGGTGTTCATAGACGTGGAAAGTAATGACATCTGATTTTTCTTTATTAGTTTGAATATTTTTATCGCCAATTGTACCGTCAAGGCAGGCAGTCAGAGGTTGGGATGGACGAACTTCAAAGGCCCAATCCCATACTTTGGTTAAAAGAACGTTAGATTCGTCACCAATACCAAATTGACCCGGTTCGTTGTAGAGATCCCATAGTAAGATTCTTTCATCGTCTCGAAAATCATCGAGAATTTCTTGAGTAAATAATTTAAGTCTTGCTTCATCATCTTTATTGCCTTTGGCAATTTCTTTGACAATTACGTGTCCAGGACTTTGTTTCCAGCCGGAATTATGAACTCCCCTAACTGGCAAAGGTTGTTTACCAAGTTTGGGAAAGGGTCTATGACAATCGTCGAAGAGAACCAAGATAGGCTTTATATTATGATCTGAACAAAGAATAAGGATTTCATTTAGCCGTTTTTTAAAATTTTCTTTATCTTGCCAGAGCAAATCGTGAAGATAAATTCGCAAACTATTGAACCCAATGTCATTTGCCCAACCGATTTCTTTATTATTTGTTGCAAGATCAAAACTATCCTCTTGAAACATTTCCAGTTGATTGATGGCTGTGCTTGGAAGGTAATTACATCCAACTAACCACTTATGATTTGAGTACCATTCATTAATATTCTTTTTATTCCACATTACGAATTATTTAAAAATATGCTCTGTATCTTTGAGGAATGTTTCTTATAGTCTGAAACGATAGAAGTAAGAAATTCTCGTTTCTCCTTATACGGCATAGAAAAAATATCCACACCTTCGGTATTTTCAACAAAGGCTATGTCTGGATCTTTCCCAGCAAGCAAGGAGTGCAGTGAACCAAGAAAGTTCCATCGATAGGTTTCCCTGATATTCTCAAATCGATCTAAAAGTTCTATGGGATCTCCTTTTAGCTCTCCTTTTTTAATCACTTGTTTGATTATCTTGTTGGTCATACTTTTTGTATTGTCATCCCAAAGCTTCATCAAAAAGGTAGGATTTTCCACCACCCATTCAAGAATAGGGGAGCCGTTAAATGCATGAAATTGGAAATAATTCCTTATAAAAATTTGTTTTAAGGAGCTGGTTTCATGACCAGTGAGCTCGATAACAAAATCTTGAATATTGATAAGTACTTCTTTGGTTATTTCTTCTAAAAGTTCTGTGATATCTGAAAAATGATTATAAAAAGTACCGTAGCCCAATTTTGCTTCTTTGGTGACCTTAGTAACGTCTATGTTTTTATAACCATCCCGTTCAATGAGGGTTGCTGCAGCTTTGATTAACTTATTTCGGTTGGTTGCTTTTCTTGTTTGCACATTGTCATCTTACAGAAAAATGACAAAGAAATGACTTTCTGTCGATTTATTTTTTATCTGCTACAGCCTTGATGAATTTAGGACCGATCCCGCAACAGCCGCCTATTATGGTTGCCCCAAGATTTCGCCATTCTTCTGCAAATTCTAAAAACTTTTCAACAGACAAATCTCTTACTGATACTTGAACATCGTTATCAAGAGTCCAACCAGCAGGAACATTAAAGACATTTGGATAGCCACCTATTGGTTTTTGAGTTAATTCTTTCAATTCTTTAAGCCCCTCAGTAATCGCGAAGGGATCTGTACAGTTAAATAAATATGCCTCAGGCTTTATCGAGGTAGAAGCGTTGAATGCTTCTTTAATTGACTCCCCGCTACGCAGTTGATTTTTTCTATCTTCTTTAAGTGACCATGAAATCCAAACAGGCTTTTCATTATCAAGATTATGTAAGGCTTGTATGACGTGTTGCATCTCCTTTATCGATGACATCGTCTCGCAAATAAAAATATCAACAAACGGAGTAAGTTCTTTTATAAGAGTTTCATAAATAGGAACAGCTTCTTTCCTATCTATGACAAGATCAGGTCGATAGCTTTCTTCTAGCGGTGGTAAAGATCCAGCAACCATAACTTTTTTTTTGGAATCTTCTACGGCTTCTCTTGCAAGCTTTCCAGCTAAATGAATAAGTTCAGGCATTTTATCTTCAGCTTTTTGTTTAGATAAATAACTGGGAATGGTTGAATACGTATTGGTAATTATCAAGTCAGCACCGGCATTAATATAATCAAGGTGAATTTCTTTGACTAACTCAGGGGCATCAATAAGATACTGAGCAGACCAAAGGCATGTAATAAGATCGGATCTTCTGGCCAGAAGCTCGTTCCCCATGCTTCCATCCATCACAATCATATTGCTTAAATCTTAGTCGTTATCTAGAACAGTGTCGTCGGTTGAAAACAACGCAGCTTGTTCAAGTCTTACCGAGCTTATCCAAATGGGTGTGGACCAAGCTCGCTCTTGTATTAAAGTTTCTAAATCTTTTCTAATTGTAGATCCTGATTTTATCGCATCCCAAGTAGACCATCGGCAAGTTGGGTTTTCTAATACTCTGACGTAGTAAAAGTTTTTCTGTGTTGGATCGTAATTCTCATCCGTCCAAATCGTCTTTAATTCAGCAGCGCCTCTATCCATAGAGAAAGCACATGTTTCTATATCCACTTTTGCTCCGTTGTCAGGACAACGATTGGTTTTAGGGTTAACTTTCAGGCCGTTAGAGCATACGACATCAATGACTTCTTCGTTTGGCATTGCATCAAATTCATCTACGGTACCTTTTATGATTTGAATTCTTTGCAGCGGGGCACCGTTTTTATCTCTTTGAGCCCAAACTATGAAGGAAGGTTTTTCATCTTTGTTGTGAGCAAGATCTCCACCCATGCTTACCCCTTTTTCATATGCTTTTGCAATAACTCCCTCATCGTCTAGATCCAGTTCATCTAAGCCAAAGCCTCCAAAGAATCTTAATTTAATTCTACTGCCTGAAGTTGCGTAAGTTTCCTTTCTTCTAAAACCAGCAAAAATAGACTCTCTGGTATTTTCTTCAGCCCAAACTGCAGCAATTCCTGACGCCCCCCAACGAGAGTAGTAGGTATCTAAGAAATATTCTTCATCTTGTTCAACAAATCGATAAAGACCCTGAGTATTAACCGATGAAGTTATTTGATCAATATCTTCTTTGGCAAGAGGAGTTGATCCTCTAAGCCACGTTTCACCATCTAGTAAGCCTACTTTTGACCAATAATTGGACTCATCAAATGAAGAGGCTGCTGTATGCGTGTCGCTGGCTCCAACTAAACCAAATTTGTAAGGATTTCCTTTGCCCTCCCATTCGGCTAGCATTCCACGAAGGTAAGTATCTCTGACGTAACCTCCGTATGGAATTGAATAAATGTTTTGTCCGATCCTGGAAGGAAAGATTTCAAAATTAGCCCACTCGTCATTTGGTGATAGAAGAGGGTGAGTTTCGGATGTTCCTTTAACTTGAGTTACCTCTACAAGAGGCTCATTACGCATCCTAAAAGCAGCGTATTCTTTATCAACCACTTCTCCGTTCCATTTTTCATCTTCAAACATCTGCCCATTAGAGCCGTTACTGTTGTGTGGTATTGCTATGCTATCGATACCTTTTTCATCTCTCAGCATATCCATCCAAGTCCAAAGATCCTCTGGGTTTATTGAATCAATTCTTGAAAACGGTCTGGTTGGCACTTTTGATCCCTCAAAAAAAACATTCCTATGAAGATTTTCGGAATTCGCCATTGAAGATGTGTATTCGTAAGCAATAAAAGTTGTTAATTTCCCAGGTTCATAATTTTCTTCTGCTGATCGAGCTACATCTGCCCAAGCAGCGAGGTGAGTTCCATGGTCATACATATCACTGGATTGCGATAAGTTGTTGGTTCTCCAAGCATTTATTACTCCGATGATATCGTAGTCGGTAAGCGTTCGGACCATGTTTCTAAAAGCACCAACTCTCTGAGGGATTGAGTCTAAATTCACATTGTCTTCTGCGTTAAGATCATGAAAGTGATCCGCCCCAGGAAGCCTTGAAGCTTTAGATCCAACATCGGCCCATCCAGGTACCATGCCCATGAAAAAACCATGATCGGTAACAGCATAAAAATCCAATGGCTCTCTTAACTGTTGATCAAACCCTAACGGATGTTTGATTGCTTCTCCGCGAGCGAATCGATAAGCATCATCAGGAGTAGCAGTTGTTCCAAAAATATAAGCATCGAATGAATGTTTAGTGTGGACGTGGAGATCACCAAAAAATACGTTTCTATCCTCACTGTATGCAGGCCTAGCATTCTCTCTTTTGCTTAGGTCTGCTCCTTCTGAGAAGTCTTTTGTTTGTTTGAGAGAATCGGAACAACCAATAAATATTATTGTTATTGATATAAGTAAAACTTTTAACATTTTTTCCCCATAAAAAACTTGCAGATAGCCTCTAGTTTTTTAATAAATTATCACAAGAATAAGAGGGAAAATATGACATATTTAATGTCAAAAGTGAATAAATTAATCAATTCAACTCATTTAGACTTCGATTGAAATCTTCCCAAAATGTTTATTGTCCATCTGAAATTGAAACGCCTCGCCTAACTTCTCCAATTTAAAAGTATCGCTAATTATCGGTCTGATGTCAGTCTTATTAAGAAAATCAATCATGTCTCTCTGAGATTTTTGACTGCCCATGGATATTCCTGAAGTTCGAAGCTGTTTAGCAAAAAGTCTTGGCAGCAAAATTTCACTCGTGTTCCCGTCTAAGATTCCAATGATGGAAATATGTCCACTTAGCTTGGCGCATCGTATTGATTCATTGAAAGATTCTCCGCCTGCAACTTCAACGACATGATCTACTCCTTCATTCGCAGTTAATCTCAAAACTTCTTTTCCCCATTGCGGATGTTCTTTGTAATTAACTACTTCATCAGCACCTAAGGATTTTAATTTTTCTGCTTTTTCATCGGAAGAGGTTGTGGCAATCACATATGCCCCGTGAGCCTTAGCTAGCTGAAGAGCAAAGATAGATACACCGCCGGATCCTTGGACTAAAATCGTCTCGTTAGGTTGAAGGTTTCCTTCCTCCATTATTGCTCGCCAAGCAGTAAGTCCCGCGCAGGGTAATGTGGCTGCTTCTTGCAACGACCAATCCTTTGGAATGGGAGTTAATGCATTAGCCTTAATGGCCATGTATTCGCTAGCATAACCGTCTTCATTATCTCCAATGAAGCTGAAGTATTCGTATTTTGGTGGACCTTCAATCCATCTTGGAAAACTTACGCTCATCACTTGATCTCCGATCTTCCATTCACCGACTGAATCACCGATTGCTTCGACGGTACATCCAGCGTCTCCAAGAGGCACTCTTTTATCCTCAGTCGGAATAAAGCCAAGAGCAACAAGAAGGTCATGATAATTAAGGCTACTATGCGAAACTTTGAGAAGAACCTCATCGCTTTGAGGTTTTGGTTGCTCTGCATCAACAAACTTAAGGTTTTCTAGACCACCTGGTCTTTTTATTTCAATTCTTTTCATATCTTATTTTCCTAAAAAAGCATAAAAAAATGCTTTTTTAATAACTTTGAATTACATACATATAAAATCAATCTTATTTTGCACGCATTTCACAAAAATGCACTCATTTAGATCACTTGATGGTTTCACTTTCCATATAATGCTTTCATATTTAAAACATAATATTTAACAATTTTTCAAAGGAGCAAATAAATGATTAATTTCCAAGTTTTCACCGGAAGCGTAGGACTAGCTTTTTGCTTGGGATTTTTGATATACCTAGGCAGCTTAGGATTGGCAAGTTTTAGCCTAGTCTAATCAACTCATTTGAACATTTCCCCCTAGACCCTTCAGTTTCTCCCATTGTATACCTGAAGGGTCTAATCTAGAACAGAACACTATGGATTACGAAACTTTTCAAAAACTCAGAAACCTTCTCATCATGTTATTTTTTACGACAGGTTTCTCTATAGGATACTTTATTTCTCAAGTTATCATATAGAGTGACTAATCGCTGCACTAACTGCAAAAAGAAACTTCCACTGCATTTTTTCGACAAGGACCGTCACGGCGTGATGGGATTAAAAAATGTTTGTAGAAGTTGTTTTTCTTCTCTGGCTGCTAGGACGAGCAACTAAGCTTTTGATTTCGCTGTTCCTTCGGAGCAGGCTCACAATACTTCTCCATTGACTCACCTAAATCAACGTAAGGATTGCTTAAAACTTTAGCCAACTCATCTATTTTCTCTGCTTTTCCTTGCTCTGCATCCACGATAGCTGATTGAGCTAGATAGTTTCTAAGGATATATTTTGGATTATTCTCGTCCATCAATATTTTAGATTCCTCGATACTATTTTCGTCTTTGCTCAATCTATCTTTATAGGAAGTAAGCCAAATAGATAATTTTTCAGATAATTTGAAATTATCCGAAGATGTAACAATTTTAGATAACTCTCTAAAGGTATTGGTATAGTCGAGTTTTTCTGTTTCCATAATCTCAAATAGGCCAAGAAGAAGATCATAGTCGCTATCCTGAGTGCTTTTAAAGCCAAGTTTCTTTCTATATTTTTCAATCAAGGATTCGTAAAAGTAATCATTGAATTTACTCAAAATATTTCTTAATTCTGGTTCGCTGAATAAGTCAATTAGAGCAGAGGCAAGGGCATAGCAGTTCCATTCTGCAATGGTTGGCTGATTTGAAAAGCTGTAGCGGCCATGGGAGTCGGTGTGGTTGCAAATGTAGTTAGGATCATAAGTTTCCAGGAAAGCATAAGGACCGTAATCAAAAGTTTCACCAAGAATGGACATATTATCGGTGTTCATAACTCCATGATTGAACCCAACGCTTTGCCAAGCTGAAACCATATGAGCTGTTTTTTTCACTGTTGCATCAAAAAATAATAAGTATTTGTCAGAGTCTTGTTTTGTATCTGGGTAATAACAGTCAATGACGTGATCAAGCAAAGTTTTCACGCCATCAGTAATTTTGTTGTGATGGAAATATTCAAAGTGTCCAAATCTAATATGGGTTTTAGCGGTTCTAACAATCATGGCTCCACGTTCTGTGTCTTCACGCATCACCGGTTCGTTACTTCCGAAAAGCATTAAAGATCTAGAGCTTGGGATGCCTAAACCAAACATGGCTTCCCCGCATAAATGCTCTCTAACCGATGATCGAATAACAGCCCTGCCGTCACCAAATCTTGAATAAGGAGTCTTTCCAGCACCCTTAATATGAAGATCAATCAATCCATCAGAAGAATCAATCTGGCCAAAAAGGATGCCTCTGCCATCACCCAACTGATTCACCCAATTACCAAATTGGTGACCTCCGTAAACCATTGCAAGAGGAGAAGCTTTTTCAAAACTTTTGTTGCCGTTAAAAATTTGCATCAGTTCTTCTGGATCGTCATCGATACCCAAACTTTTTGCCAAGTCATGATTGAAGTGAAGTAAAAAAGGTTGATCAAACGAAGACCAACTCTGCTTAGTGTAAAAAGTACTAGGCAAATTAGAAAAAGGATTTGCAAATTTTATGTTTTCAAGCATTTTTTTTACTCTAAAAATGACAATGCATCTAAGTGCAAAGCTTGCCAAGCTGATCTTTCAGCCATCACAGCAAACATTTCATCGCCGCGGTCTGTTCTCTCTACAATCATTGCAGATAAAACAGCCATTAAAAAGCCCACAAAGGAAGCACGTCGGTAATCATCCCAAGCCTCTTCAAAACTGTAACTATCACTAACCTCAAGTAAATCGTAATATCCCTTAACTAAATTTTTCTCATTAATGGCTCTTTCGTTAGGATCTCGAAAACTTGTCGATATGCAATAAGCTACATCATTCAGAGGCAGGCCGACTGCTGCAGTTTGCCAATCCAAGAGGATTGCTCTGTTGTTTCTATCACTAAAGAGGAGATTATCCAGCCTCAGATCACCCTGAACCAATGTCATGGGTCCTTCTCTTACATCAGCATACTTAACGTAGTTGGCTAATAAAGTATTTCCCATCTCAAAAATATCTTTTGATATTCTTCCCTCGTACCTGTTCTTCCATTCGGGATAGACGGCCGGCAAAAGCTCAGCAGCGAATTTTTTTCTTTCCTCGCTAATGCCGTAGGTAAGCCAGGGATAAGTTAGTAAAGTTTCATCGTTCCAATAACTTTTATGAAGTGCTGCAGCTTCTTTTAAAACCATCTCAACTTCATCGCTAGAACAACCATCCATTTGAGGAATTTGTTTGGCTGGCTGCATATCTTCGAGCAGGAGGATACCATCGCTTGTTTCTGAGTCGTAATCTGCAAAGTAAGGTTCTGGTACTCGCGCAGAGCATCTTGCTGACAAGTGTTGATAGAAAGATACTTCTATTTCATATAAATGAAGATTTCTTGCGGTATCTCTACTTGAAGAATCCTCTGCAGGACATTTGGCAATTAAGGAAGAAGGAGAATTTTTTATATTATTCCAATTAAGGTTGATTCGATAGCAATCTCCTACTTGGCCTGAACCTACCGGTTCAAAGTCGAAACTATCTAAATCTATAACTTCTCGATTAAACAAATTCGAAATAAATTCATTAGTTAGCTGACTTGGATGATCCAACATTTTAAATATCTTGAATAATTGATTTTATGGGTTCGTATGAAAATTCATCAATATTACAATCGAAATAAAGTGATAAATTTTCAAAAATAAAATTTTCGTTTAACCTTTTTTTAGTTTCGTCCCGTTCTTTTTTATTTAACCAGAAGTTACTCCAAATGAAATCAAATCTTTCATTACCCAAAAATATCAATCTATTGCCATCGGGAATTTCGACATTGTAGCGATGCGAATTCGAAAAAATTGCAGGATTTGCATCATACACGGTTGAGAGAATTTTTAGAGCTAAATTAAGATCATTATCATCTTTAAAATTGCAAGATACGAACATTGAATAATGAGGCGGAAGACCCAACCATTCCACATCAGGTTCCTTGGAGAAAACTATTTCAGTCACTTGTTCAATTTCTTCATTGCAAGATAAAACTTTGTTAAATCTGGAATTCCACCTTTCCTCATAAAGCTCTTGCCACATCAACTCAAATTCATCTCTTGTTTCGTAGTCACTCCATGTCTCGCTCCAAATAAGAGTTTCCGTTCTATTCTTTTGAAACAAAGATGACCTAATCGATGGATTTTCCAATTCCTCCATCACCTCATTCCATCCTCTCAATAAAACTTCGAGATTTTTTTTAGAAAAAGCTTCTCCTTTGGTGCAAGTTTTGTAGACATTTATGCCGCTTGTTTGAGGAAATATTTCTTCCATCGAATCGATATCTATAATCACTCTATCCTCATTTTCAATAACCTCACTCTGACAGCTAAGCAGAAAAAGGATTATCAAAATTGCTGAACAAACCAGCCAGTTGTTGGTTTTCATATATATTTCATTTTAGCATTCCATAACAATTGATTTTTCACTATAGTTAAAGGCCGTAAAAATTTTTTTAGGAGAAATTATGAAAATTTTATTAAATATTTTAGTAGCCTTATTTGCCGCTAATACTTTGTGGTCTCAGGAAGGACCTCCAGAAGGTGGGTTCACTACTTTTCATGTAAAAGCCGAAGATCCTTACGAATACATCGATTATTTGAAGGAAAATCCTCAGTTCTTAGCCGCCGGTGGTGGAGATGTAAGTGGATATTGCATGACTGTTTCCGGTCACGACTATCCCGGTGAAATGTTTATTTGGAATGGATTTGCTTCGCTCGAAGACATGATGGCCAATGCCACTACTTATAATCCTTATGCTGCTCCAACAGCTCTAAAAAACATGAGGAAAATAAAGTACACATCTTTCTGGAAAACCTTAACTCCTTTCGAGTTAACGCCAGGTTTTGAAAGAGTCACCAGAGTGTCTATTAAACCTGAGAACGTTGTGGCTTTTTTACAGTCTACAGAAGTTCTTGAGGCTGCAATGAAGGCTGCAGGCGAAGATTTCCAATTGGCTGTTTTTGCACCTATCGGCGGTGGTCCTGAAGGTAACACCTTAATGGTTAGAGGATTTGCCAAAGATGGTAAATCAATGGGAGCTATGTTTGATAAAGGTTATGCTGGGGCATCTTGGAGTCAAGCTTTTGTAGCTATGCAATCTTTAGTTGATTCTTTTGAAAGAGATTCCATTGAAGAATGCGAAATTCTTTACACAGCTGAGTAAAAATATGAAAAAGTTTTTACTACTTATGATGAGCATCACCGCAGTCAATCTTTTTGCGGATGGTCATGATTCTCCTCCGATGACAGCGCATTATGGATTCTCAACCTCGAATCCTGCTGCGGTGGTAGAATCTTTACAAACCTTTATGGCGTCTGATTGTGCCAAAGAAATGCCAGCCAGAGTTACCTTGTTTGAGCCTCACTTCAATGGTGACAACGGAGCGTCGCATATTCTCACTTTTAATTATCAAAATGGGAAAGGTATGGATGCTGTGCGCCAAACTTTTCAAACTTGTGCAGCAGCTCAAAAATTTCTTGCTGATGGAGTAGGAGTTATAAGCCAAGAATATCAGGCTTTATCTACTCCTATCTATGCCGGAGGAACTGCACCTGAAGCAAACGTTTACATGCTTTGGCAAATGAAGGTAACCGATGAAGCTAAGTATGCTGCCGCTTACAAGAAGATGATGGAAGCACAAACAGAAGACGGCTTGGCATCTGGAAGTTACGGCGTAAATAGAATCATGGCAGGAGGAGTCGATGGAATGACTCACTTTGCTTACATTTTTGGATCGTCAATGGCTGAAATGACTGAAGCTTTGAGCGTCAGTCAAGCAAGTGATAACTTTAAGAGATTCGCTAGAGAAGTAGAATCAATTAGAGAAATTATTACAGTCGATGCTGGGTATACTTTGATTCAATATTAAAGTTGGAAAAAAAAGGAAGGCATATGCCTTCCTTTTTTTATCTTCAGATAGCTAACGAACTATCCTCCCTGTAAATAAAGTCGAGCCATTACAATCGTATGTATCTCTTACTTTGTTACTTTCCGCTGAGCCTCTAACATTATCGTACCAACCGTCTACAGCTTCACCCCAGTTTGCAAAAGAAGGATTTGTGAACAACCTGACAAAATCGAAAGGAAATTCACTTGAATTAGTTCCTGCAGCAGGCCTAATGAGAGCCGAGCTAGATTTAGAACCTTTTGAATGTCCTAGCTTAAGTTCTGCATTGGAAGCTAAGTAAGCATCGCTAAGGTTTTTACCGTCATTTAAATTACATGTGTAATAAGAGGCACTGAAGTTTTGACCCTCAAGATCATCTCGTTCGGTAACTGCATCCATCCACCATTGATAAGTAAGAACCTGAGTGTCGCAAAACATAGGCCAAGCGTCTCTTGATTTTTCTCCAGCATCAGAAAGCCACCAATCCATCGCTTTCCCTGCTTGTGTGTTATCTTCCCAAGTGTTTACCCATAAAACATCGTATTCTGAAATATTAGTCTTAAAAAATGGCATCAACATTGTTGAACCCATTTCAATGCCAGCTTTGTCCAACTCCTCATTGAAAAGTTCTATGTACTCTTCAAGAGATGCCATACCTTTGCCGGGTAGGAATTTACATTGACTATATCCTGCTGTGAGTGGATCGGGCACTTCCTGGGCGATAACACTAACCGGTAGACCAATTAGCATCATGATTAATATTATTTTTTTCACTTTAAATCTCCTATAAAAAGTTTTTTTTAAGATTAACATGAGAAAAAGAGTTTCTTGATTAAGAATTGTGTATTTAAAGCAAACCTTTCAAAATGACTAAAATGCTTAACACAAAAATTATTTTAGGATATCTAGGGTTTATACCTTTCGGCGCATTCACTATATTGCCTTGGATCTTAGGAGAAAAGTGGCTGAGGCCATCACTGATCAGTTTGGTAATTTACGGCGCAATCATTCTGTCTTTTTTGGCTGGGATTATATGGCAGTCATCCAAGAAACAGTCCGACTTAGTATCTGCCATAGTACTTTCCTTGCTTGGATTTACCAGTGTATTTTTGTTCACGGTTAATATCATGATTCCATTGATCGTATTAACGCTCTGTTTTCCTCTCTGCTATTTGCAAGAAAAAAGAATCAGTGAAAGTTTTGCCGATGAAGATTACGCTAGCTTGAGACTGAATCTTACTACAGGCGTTACAGCCTGTTTTGTTTTGAGTATTTTTTCTACGATAGGTCTATTTACTCAATAAAATATTGAGCAATCGTTGATGCTCCAATTGCTACTGCGGCAATAACCACAAAAGATAACATGCCGAGAGCTATACGAACATTATCGTCTGTTACGTTTGTTAAATGACGATCTCGGAGACGATGCGATAATCTAACTCCATAAAACATGATAATAAAAAAGATCAGGCCGCTTAGAAAGAGCTTCACAAAAATCTATCGACCATGAGCCATACAAAGACAGTAATTAAAATAGGCGCAACAATGAATTTGTAATACTGCACCACAAAATTGTCATCGGGTTTCTTCATAAAAAAATTATAAAGGCTGGATTAATTCAGGTGAATTATTTTTTGGACTATTAACTTTTGTGCTAACGGGATAGTACTCAACCAATTCATCCAGTTCACTATCTAATTGGTCTTCATTGTTTAGCCAATGATCGCCCTCGTTTTGCGTCAATAAAACCGGTTGCCGATGGTGAATCTGCTTAATATCTTTATTAGCTTCCTTGGTCACGATAAGACAGCCTTGATTATTAGCCAGTCCTGCAAAATAAAATAAATCGTGATTAATATGATGATAATGGGGTTGCTTGTGAGTGCCGTTATCCTGCCATTCGTACCACCCGGTAGTTGGAATTAAGCAGCGCATGGCACCCTTGAAAGAAGGCTTTTGATGCATGGTTTCGGAACGACAATTGATGAGATGGAAGGGCTTTTTTGCCCACAAAGGACTGTAAGACCAAGTCTTCAAGGAGGGCTCGGGATCGAGGATGATTATTTCATTTGATGGCGCTACATTAAAAGATACTTCTCTTTTATCTCTCGGAATACTATCAAAGTTATGAGTTTTGGTTAGCGTGAATCGGCCGCACATGATTATTGTTTCCTTCCGAGCTGATCAAAATTATTAAAAAATTCCCAAATAATTTCTGCAGAATTTATGTCGTACTGACCAGTACCCCCATTGTCATCGACTTCGTAATTTTCAGGCCAGTCGTGGCCAACTCCTTCTAATAGATACAGCTGAACTTCAACATCGTTAGCACATTCAGAATAAATTCTATGCGTTCCGCTTACGCCATTTCCAGAAATGTCAGATAGCGTTGCGATAGAAGGTTCAAGATTACAAACGTTGTTATTTGACCAAAACCCCATGACGTCCTCGATGCCCTTGAAACCTACTCCAGAAGCGGTAACCGTGCCATCATAAGGAACAACTGTGTCCACAGCCCCATGGATTTGCATTACGGAAGTTGGTTGAGCGTTGCAGTTTTCGTAACTAAAAACACTCATTGATCCGGTAACAGAGGCAACGGCTGCAATTTTCGAATTGATATTACAAGCGAGGTGATAGCTCATAAAACCGCCATTTGACATTCCGGCGGAGTAAAATTGATTTAAATTAATATTGTAATTCTGACCGACCCAATCCAAAACGGATTCTAAAAATTCAATACTGTTGACTGAGTTTCCTGGACCAATTTCATCAATGTTCCAATGTGTGCCTCCCTTTGTTTCGTGAACTAAACCTTGGGGATAAATAACCACAAAGTCATTGATGTCGGCTTGTTTCATAAATCCTGTATAACTCATATTGGTCAGGGCAGTGCTGGTATAACCGTGCAAACTAAACATCGCAGGATACGGCGATCCAACCTCAGAATAGTTCTCAGGAAGGTATATGTAAAACTGCCTATCGGAAGCAATACATCTTCTGAGAGTGCCTTCGTATGGAGACGGATAAATAGTGATGGTTGCATTGTAAGTTGAGCACTTTGGATTAAACCCAGTTTCTAAGGGAATAGAGCTGCTATTATCTGAATTAGACGATTCACCACAGCTCAACACTATCGAAAGAAAGACAAGTAAAAGAAAAGATTTATTCATAACCCTCGACAATGGCATAAGCTCTCTCCGCTCCGCCATCGAGAACAACAAGGGCTTGTTGATAATCGTCACTTTCGTAGGCTTGCAAGGCAATTTCGTAGGACGGAAACTCGACGACTACATTACGCATGAATTCTGTACCTTCTTTTGTAATTTGCTCGCCGCCTCTTACTAAAAATTTACCGTTAAATTTTGCTATGACTTCTTCCGCCAATTTACCGTAGGCGCCTTGCTTATCTCCATCAATAACGTTTGCTTTTGCGACCCAATATCCTTTTTTCATCTTTCACTCCTCAAAGCCTAAAACCTTTTTAATGTTAGGTTTGAAATAACTATCTGGCTTCATAATCTTTCCGTGTTCATTTTTGATGGCCTTGCCATCGGGAAATTTGCTCGTGTTGGATGCTTTTACTTCTTGCCAGACTGAATCAAAATCAATACCGCAGCTGTTACACATTCCCATAATGACCCAAACCATATCGGCAAGGCCGTCGGCTACTTCTACCAAGTCACTGTTTTCAAATGCAGATAATGTCTCCTGATACTCCTCAGTAATCAAATCCATATACAAACTAGCTTGATCGCCTTCTAAGGATAATTCCGATCTAACACCTTGTTCTCCAGATTTCATAAATAGTGCAACATCGTTTTGATAAGACATACATACTCCAAGGTAGTTAGATTAATTAAGTTTATAAAGTTTTAAAGGTTTAAATTTTTTTTCATTTAACATTATCATAAACAAATTATTAAATATGGAGATTACTATGAGCAAGTATGCAAACTGTGTTCGCTTTGTTGTTAAAGAAGACTGCGTTGATGATTTTATTGCAGTCTTTAACGATTCTAACTTTAAGCCTGATGGAATGTTAGTGAGCGAAATGTTCCAAAGTGGCGATAGGGAATTCGTGTCGTTTGGCGTGTTTGAGAGTGAGGATGCCCTGGTAGCAGCTAGACCCGAAATGATAGCTTTCTTGGACACCATCAGAGATTACCTTGAAGAAATTTCTCCTGAGCTGGGTGTCACCGATCCTCGATCAGGAAACGTTCTTTGGAGCATGAACTAAAAACTATCTTTTAATTACTTTTAAGACTTCTTCAACTTTATCGTCAAAATTCTGTTTGTCGTTGAGTGTTTCTTTAACGCACTCTTTAAGATGAGTTTTGACGATTTTTCCCTCTACGCTAGTTAGTGAGTTCCTAACTGCTTTGATTTGATTAAGAATATCAATGCAGTATTTTTCGTCTTCAATCATCTTCGCAATACCGCGAATTTGACCCTCGATTCTTTTGATGCTGATAAGTTGTTCTTTATGGCATGGATGACTCATGATTATAAATACCTCGGAATAATGTAAGTAAATGAAGTTGCGAAAATAAAAATCGCAACGGAAAAATAATAAATGTATCTAGACCTTCTTCGTGTTTGCAAACAAGCTCTCCCTAATTCTGGATCCGCAGGACACGGTAAATAGTACGTTCGATAATTTACATAGCCGGCAACAGCGATCATGCAAAGAGCGAACAAGGTAATTTGAAGTTTGTATTGCGACAGAACAATAAGAAAAGGAAAGACGGTAATTAAACTGGCAAAGGTAGCGCCGGCGCCTAAAGCCACAAATAAAGCAGGAAGGGCACAACAAACTAACGTTGAAGAAGAGGCAAACAAAGAAAAGAAATTAGCCGATTTATCGTACATGATTAGAGTTTCAGTACTTGAAGTTTGGTTGCGTTTTGCCCATTCGAAACAATCATCTTTTTGATTTTTTCAAAATCAATTTTTGTATTCATTTGGTAGGCAATAAAAACCTTACCTTTATTCAAATCAACATCAATTTTGGTAACCGTTTTATCTTTTTTGAAAGTTTTTTCGATTCCCTGCGCGCAAAAGTCACAAACCATGCCTTTAACGCTGACCACTGCAATTTGTTTATCTTTCAAACCTTTAACAAATTTATCAAAACGCTCAACATCAACCTCCAACTTTTCGCCATCAACCATTTGCTCGTGCAGATGACCTTCATGAGAATGATGATCGTGATGATCGTGAGTATCTTGTGCATTAATAAGCCACGGCACAAGAAATACAAAAGCTAAAAATATTTTCATAAACGCCTCCTTAAAACCTATACATAATATGGGCATCCCATTCTGTTTGATCGTTGTAACCAAATTCGATGAGAAAATTCCCTTTAAAAAATTTCAAAACCGGAAAAGTTGACCAATCGCCAACCAGAGTATTTTTCTTTGTTTTTATCATAATCCAAGTATGAAAATCTCCGTAAGCACCCAAATAGGGAGCAACCCCAACTTGCAAAAATTGATCGGTGTAATTTTTAAGAGAATTTTTCACATCCCGATAATTGAAGCCAATAAACCATCTTCGAGTCTCCCAATCTCCGTGCAATCCATAAAAATGCCCATCCAAGCCATCTGAGCTAAGCCCAGACTGGAAATAGAGGTTTCCTTGAGAATTCTCAGTATTTTGCCTACTTAGTAGGTAGGTAAATCTAAAGTAACTGTATTGTTGATCGAAAAATTTATCTTCCACGCTTTCAACACCAACTGAATATCGATAAGTTGGCGAGAAATGATAATAGAGCGAGTTATACATGTTCCCTGAAAAAGCCATCAAGGTTGAACCTCCCGAATACGAAATAGGCCTCGCTTCACTGTTTAACGTGAAAAAAAGCATTGCAAATACAACCACCTTTATACCCATGGAGGGTATAGTATACGATTGAGGACTAAATAAAAAGTTTAATTAATCTTAGCTTCAAGAGACTGTTTCAGTTGAGATAAATTATCGATGTCTTCAAAATCTTTTCTTGAAACTAGCTCCTCAAAGGAATCATCTTTTTCCAATAATATGGAAGGATAGTTTAGGTTCAGCTGTTTTATAGAATCGGGTAGCTCGTTGATATGCAAAACGCGATAAGGACGATCTAGTTCTTTCAGGAAATCATCCCAGGACTTTTTTTGAAAGATTAAATTGTGACTGAGGTCGCATAGTTTGCATTTGTCACGGCCCGACATTTTTTTAAGAAAGTAACTGATCTCTCCAATAAAAGATCCATCGGCATTGTAGATAAAATATATCAATCGACGGGCTTTAATTCATTTTTAAATAATCTAGTCGCTACCAATAAATCGCTATTGTACTCGCGAACAGAATGGATCAAGCCATCCTTCATTTTGAATATCCAAACATATTTATTATCGTATTCACCGTTGATACCTTCTGCATCACCGACTTGAATTAAAGCTACTCCATCAATATCTGAAATAGTATCAATCGTGGTCAGAACGATTCCGTTCGGTAAAAGCTCTCCAACGACCGGCCAATAATTATCAAAAAAGCTTTCTTTTCCATGGATTTCACTACCTGGGTAAACGATCCCCATCCACATGAAGGTAAAATCCTCATGCATTAGTTCTGATGCTGCATCAAGATCGCCAGAAATCAATAAATGATCCATCCAGGATTGAGCTAACTCTTCATTTTTCTCACCGGTAATTTGAACATCAACTTCCATATTGCATGCCACAAGCAAAAACATTGATAAAACTAAAATTATTCTCATAAATTCTCCATAATTGCTTTTAATATTGTAGATAAAAAAATCCACTTTAAAATAATATCATTGGTCTATGAGAAGAATAATTTTAAGTAGAAAAGGCTTTGATTCGTCTTCTGGCGGTGTTGCGTCACCTATTTTTTCTGATGGCAGGTTATGTTCTCTGCCCATTCCTTTCTCAGGACCAGCCCCGGATAAGTTTCAAGATGTCAGTGTTAACGGCATTAGGTGTATCGATGCCCTGAAAGAATCCAAGGCAAAAAGTAAGCCTAGCGACAGTTGTCATTACGATCCGAATCTCGAAACAGGACTATTTGGGCAAGCTAGCAGCTCACAGTCCGAGTTGCGAAACAATCAAGTTGGACCAGGGGATCTTTTTCTATTTTTTGGATGGTTTAAGAATTACTCTGAAAGCGGAAGAGACCTGCATCATATTTTTGGTTGGCTTCAAATAGATAAAATAATCGATGGTAATGAAGCGATTCAAAAATACTTTAAAAATAAAAAAAAGATGCATCCGCATGCTTTTTATAAATTCAGCAATAATTGCCTTTACGTTGGGTCAAAAAAGCTAACTTTAGGAAATAAAAAAACTTCTCATAAAGGTTTCGGACATTTTAAAAAAACTCACAAAGATTTGATCCTAACAAAAGATCAAGCAACCCGTTCTGTTTGGCAATTACCAAACAAATATTTTGCAAATTCAGACCCTTTTTTAAACAGACTCAGGTGGGTAGATAAGAAAGAATGCATTACGCATTGCAAAGGTCGCGGGCAAGAATACATTCTTGATGCTACAAACCACCCGAAATTAATCGGGTGGTTGCATCACATTTTTAGAAACGGAGGCTAAATCTCAGCCCAAAGTTTCTGCCAGGTAGGGGGATCTGGTCTTTTACAAACGAATTATGATTTCTTGCTACTTCATCAAGAATATTTGATGCAAAGAAAGCAAGATTCAAATCAACGTCGGAATCCAATGCGACCGTACCAGAGATAGTGAAGTCCAACATTTGATATGCTCCTGTTGCAGTTTCGTTCAAGGCAAGTTTGGTTTGCTCCTCAACATCTTTCAAAGTCAAAGAAGTTTTTAAATCATTGTTTCTATATGACACATCAAAGAAATTTCTGTTCGGCGTCATGCGCGGAATGAAGCCTCCTGTGGCAAACTTTCCTTCAACTGAATCTCTTCCAATAGAAATCTCAACCGCTCCATCATTAACATCGATAACCGTACCAACTTCTATTTCATACCCAGTGAACTCAGCATCTTTCTGAAGATAATCTGCTTTGATCAGGCCAGCGTGATCGTCATGACCTTCTTCTTCGTGCTCTTCTTCAGTTTCATCTTGTAAATAGATGTAATCAGTTACGTTATTTGCATAAATCGATAAGTTTCCAAACCAACTGTCAACGTCAAACTCTATAGTTAGATCAACGTTGTTAGATCTCTCTGAATTTAGATTAACGTTCCCAGTTTCCAACCTGCCGGTTGCTAAGTGAGGACCGTTCATGAAAAGCTCTAATGCCGATGGCGCTCTTTCAACCGACGCTGCTCCAATTAACAATCTAACATCATCTGAAATATCGTAAGAATAAGTCAGAGCCAAGCTAGCGCTGTCCATATTGACGTCGTAAAAAGTTTTTTCAGCATGCTCTTCTTCGCCTTCATGCTCTTCTTCACCTTCGTGCTCGTCGTGATCTTCTTCACCTTCGTGCTCATCATGTTCATCATGTTCGCTCAAAGAACCCTTCCTAGATACAGAATCGTATCGAGCTCCAAAGTCTAAGTGGTGAACTCCTAAATCTTTAGAGATGAAGTAACCAAAGGTGTATTCATCAGATTTCGTTGGGTTCATAAACGCCTCATGACCAATTATTGAAGTATCTTCCTTAGCCAAGTTAATGGATAATTTCTGACCTAGGTCATTTGTTGAGAAATCCAAAATAGCCCCAAATTCAATCGCATCGTTAGAAAACGTAGTTGGTCCTTCTTCATGCTCATCATGACCTTCTTCACCTTCATGCTCTTCTTCACCTTCATGCTCATCGTGACCTCCTTCCGCATGACCTTCTGTCAATGAATAGTTAGAGTTTCTGAGAAAATAGTTAATTTTATTTACAGCACCTGCATCAAAAGCGTAAGAACCTTCAATGTTGGCTTCTTTGGAGTCAGTAACGGCGAAAATTCTTTCGCCTTCATGTTCATCATGGTCTTCTTCGCCTTCTTGCTCATCGTGACCACCGTCTCCTTCTCCGTGATAAGGGACGCCGTAGTGCGTTTCAAGAATATTTATTGAACCACCAATGTAGCCCCAATCTTCGAATTTTGAAAAACCTAATTTATGAGAAAAACGTTCGTAGTCAGAGTTGCTTAGATAACCAGATTCTTTTTCTTCATGTTCATCTTCGTGCTCATCGTGATGTTCTTCGCCTTCGTCATCATCGTCATGTCCTTCTTCCGAATGCATGACGCTCCCATCTGGAATCTCAAAGCTACCAAAATCTGTGTTTTCATAAGAGTAGCTAAGGTTAACTCCATTGATGTTATTACGAGCACCAAAAGCTGTTGCTATTCCTTTGTTAACCGATTGAGCTTCGATATCTAGATTAATCTCTTCTCCTTCAAAATCCTTTCTAGCAATGGTGTTATCAACGATATTGATAATTCCACCGACACCTCCGTTGGCATATAACAACGAAGAAGGACCTCGAACAACCTCAATTTGTTGAATATTATTCATATCGATCTCAACAGGATGGTCTACTCCGATAGCAGATACGTCTCTATTAACCATTCCGTTTTTAAGAATTTTCACTCTGTTACCAGACAATCCTCTAATGACCGGTTGACCGGCTGAAAAACCATAATCTGCATTCGATACACCCAACAAGCTATCAATGGATTCCCCCAGACTTGCTCTTCCCTGTGCATCCAGATCAACTCCAGAGAGGATATGAACTGGCTCCCCAAGATCACTAAGCTTCTCGTCAATCAAAGAAGCTGTAACCGTAATTTCTTCTACATCATCCGCTAATACATACTGAGCGCTGAATAGAACTAATAAAAAATAAATAAAATGTTTCACAAAAACCTCCAAAAAAATTAAAAATTAAAAAAAATTAAAATTTAATTGCTTGGTGGTGCGCGAATAGAGAGTTGATTATTTAAATGAGTGATTTCACTTGTCTGATAAGCATCAAGGAAATCAAAAGCTATGGCTGTTGAATTAACAACGGTATCGTCTTGCACGTACTCAATTTGTTCAGCTAAACAAGTTGAACAATCTTCAGACAGGTCAACCGCATGCTCATTGTGAACGTGCTCACCGTGATTCAATTCAAAATGCGATGTCTCGTGCGAGATAATTCCCGCTGAAGAGACGAGCGCAAAAAGAATTGCAAACAGCTTAAATTTCATGGGCATTATTAAACCTCTAAAAAATAAAAAAAGAAAGAGGTTAAAAAATTAAATACAGACCTAAATCAATTATCAAATAAAAAGTAGCCAAAAAGCCAATGCCGAAAAAGATACTGCGCACGCTCGGATTTTTATCGGTTGCGACCATGTAGTACAAAATCATGTGAAAGACTCTGGCAATCGCATAAGTCCAAACCACAATCGATAGTTTGGTCGCGCTGTAACCGGAGACCAACGCAAGGATTGCCATACCGAAGAGCGGCACGATGTTTTCCATCGAATTCCAAAACGTTCGATACGCTCTAAAGAACAAAGACTCTTGTCCTAACGATGGATCGATGACACCAACCTTATAGCCAGGTTGTCTGCGATGAACTCTTATTAACACCATTGCTTGAACTACGATCGTAGCCAAGATGAACCATAAACCGATTAACGAAGATTGATAAATTCCTAACATATTTTTATTTTAGTCCTCTTTTAAATCTTCAGCGCCTTTATTTAATTCTCTTCCCAAAACATTAATTCTAGTTTGCAATGAAGAGACCTCTTTTATGGAAGCTTCCAATTTTTTGGTCACTGCTTCAGTACTTTTATCAAAACTATCAAACTGAGTTTTAATTCGTCTTACCACCTCCGCTACCTTTCCTGCCGTTTCATTTAATCTTAGATAGTGGTGACCGATTCTGATGGTGTCTAAAAAAGCAGCTAGAGTATTGGGGCCTTGAATGAGAACTTTTTTCTCTGCCAAACAGTCTTGCCTTAAGTTTTCGATGTCATCGACCAGATCGATTAATTTTTCGGATGCAATGTAGAGCACTGCGTAATTGGACGTTGAATTTTGGCGAATGTATTTTCTGGCTATATCGTCGGCATCGCGCAAGATCGCTGTGCGCAGATCTCTCAGTACAATACCTCGTTCATTGTCTCTGCTGGCTTCTTGGTATTGTTTGTATTGACCGGCATAAAACTTGGAATCAATAGGGATAATGAGACCATCGGCAGTGTTGACCGCGCAATCGACTCGGTCTTGAGTCTCAGGATTAATTTGTGCCTGAAAGTTATAACTCCCATCCGGCAAGATTTCTTTGACGATGGATTCTAGGTTCCATTCACCTAACCTTCCGGTTGTGACATTCCCACCAAGAAAGCGATTGAGTTCATTGATTGGCGTTGTCACCGATGCCAATTGATTTTCTATATCGTTGATATCTTTTGAAACCGAATCTAATTTAGTTTGTAAATGATCGGTGTTACCTTTCTCCAAGGTGTTTTGATCTCTCAGTTTTAACAGCAAGTAAGTCACAAGACCCAGAGTAACTGCCGAGAGGACAATAGCGATGACGTTTAAGCTCATTTCAGCTTATTGTCTCATCTTAGAGGAGCCTTAAAAAGTTACTTTTAATTACTCTGTGAAAGAGCAGTTTTAGGGTTCAGTTGCGATACCGACAAGCAAATATTGATGATGCACCAAATAAGCACCCAGCCTGGAATGGATACGCCGAACAAACTCCAGACAACTTCAGCGCAATTACCGTCACCGATAAAAAGCATGCGCAAAGCATCGGAAAAATAAGCGTTATCAAGGAGGTAGCCTAAATCGGGCCCACAAAAAGGCACTTGGTCTTCGGGTAAAGACTGCAAGTACAAATGACGAATCGCGGATGCTGCTCCGGCAACGCTAAACACAGTGGTTAAGGAAAAATAAAATTTAAACCAGCGATCGTGAAAGTAGCCAATGAGGGCCGCTAAACCGGTCAACGCAATGGCGATTCTTTGAATGATACACATGGGGCAAGGCTCCAATCCCATTTGGTACTCCATGAAGTAAGCCACTGCGATGAGCACCACACAAAAACCAAAAATCAGTAATAGAACTTTTTTCATTGCTACTCTAAACTTGAGTATCGAAGTATAAACCATCAAAACAATATTGAATGCATGGCCAAACCTGAAAATTTAGACGATAACAATTCTGTCATATTGGTCGACGGATCGTCTTATGTGTACCGTGCTTATCATGCTTTACCGCCGTTAACGACATCCACGGGTCAGCCTACGGGTGCTGTGCGCGGTGTGGTCACGATGGTGATGCGCATCTTGCAAGATCATCCTAACGCTCCGGTTGGCATGGTCTTTGATGCCAAAGGCGATACGTTTCGTCATGAAATGTATGAAGACTACAAAGCGAACAGAGCTGCGATGCCTGATGATTTGATACCGCAAATTGAACCGATTCACGAAGTGATCAAAGCGTTAGGCATTAAAATCTTTGTGGTCGAAGGCGTTGAAGCGGATGATGTCATCGGCACCCTAGCTGCAGAGGCCGAACAAAAAGGTATCTCGACGATCATTTCTACCGGCGATAAGGATTTAGCCCAATTGGTCACCAAAAACATTAAGTTGGTGAATACGATGAAAAACGAAGTCCTTGACATTAAAGGAGTGGAGAAAAAATTCGGCGTTAAGCCAGAACAAATTGTTGATTATTTGGCTCTAGTTGGCGACACCTCAGATAACATTCCAGGTGTAGAAAAAGTGGGTCCGAAAACCGCGGTCAATTGGCTAACCGATCATAACGACATCGATACCATCATTGAAAAAGCAGAAGAATTCAAAGGCAAGGTAGGGGAATATTTGCGGGCCAGCATTGAGCAACTAAAACTCTCGCGCAAGCTCACCGAAATAAAGAAAGATGTGAAATTGGACTTTGGGATCGAAGATTTAGCCGTTGGCGAGCGCGATGAAAAAAGATTGCATGAGCTTTTCACGGAACTTGAATTCAAAACATTATTAAAAGAGGCACCCAAAGCCTCTAAGCCAAAAAGCACGAGTAAGTACACTTGTATCTTGGATGACAAAACCTTTGACGGTTGGCTAAAAAAACTAGCCAAAGCAAAACAAATTGTCTTGGATTGTGAAACCGATCGATTGGATTTCACCACTGCGGATCTGGTGGGTCTTTCTTTTGCTGTTGACGCTGGTGAGGCAGCTTACCTACCTTTTACCCACGATTACGAAAACGCTCCGTCGCAATTAGATCGCGATGCTTGTTTAAAAAAACTCAAACCTATTTTGGAAGAGAAGCCGATTATCGGGCAACACATAAAATTCGATCGAAACGTTTTGGTCAATTACGACATTCATATAAATAGTATCGAAAACGATACCATGATGATGTCTTATGTTCTGGATTCAACAGCTACTCGTCATAACCTTGACGATATGGCCAATCATTATCTCAATTTAAAAACCACAACTTTTGAAGAAGTCGCAGGAAAAGGTGTTAAGCAGCTTACTTTTAATAAAGTAAACCTAGATATCGCAAGCGATTACGCTGCCGAGGATGCAGACATTACCCTGCAAATGTACGATACGATTGGTGAGCACTTAAAGAAACAAAAAATGCTGCAAAAAGTCCTGATAGATATTGAACTGCCTCTCATTCCAGTTTTATCGGACATGGAGCAAAAAGGTACAGTTATCGATTCCGATATTTTGAATCTTCAGTCTAAAAATTTAGGTCAACGCATCAACGGGCTTGAGGAGCAAGCCTTCTCGATGGCTGGCAAAGAATTCAATTTATCCTCCCCTAAACAGCTTCAAGAGATTCTGTTTGACGAGATGAACATTCCGGTGATCGAAAAGACCCCTGGCGGTCAGCCCTCAACAGCGGAATCCGTTTTGCAAGAACTCGCTAAACAATATGAACTTCCTCAAGTCATACTCGAGCACAGAACACTTTCCAAACTCAAATCAACTTACACCGATAGATTGCCTGAACAGATTTCAGAGAAAACTGGCAGGGTGCATTCAACTTTTCATCAAGCGGTTACCACTACAGGAAGACTATCCTCTTCAGATCCTAATTTACAAAATATTCCCATTAAAACTGAGGAAGGCAGAATGATTCGAGAGGCTTTTGTGGCTCCGAAAGGATTTGATTTAATCTCTATTGATTACTCACAAATTGAACTTCGCATTATGGCGCACCTTTCCAAAGACGAAGGTCTAATCACGGCTTTCGAAAACGGCGAAGATATTCACTCGGCTACTGCTATGGAAGTGTTTGGTTCTGCCGATGATCAAGCGAGGCGCAGCGCAAAAGCTATAAATTTTGGACTCATTTATGGAATGTCAGCATTTGGGCTAGGCAAGGCTCTGGGAGTGACCCGACCGGAGGCGGCTGATTACATTGCATCTTATTTTGGTAAGTACCCCGGGGTCAAAATATACATGGATGAGATGAAAGCTAAGGCTAAAGATCAGGGTTATGTGGAAACAGCTTTCGGCAGAAGGCTTTATCTACCTGGCATTCATTCTGGCAGAACGCGCATGGCAGCAGAGCGAGCAGCTATCAATGCACCAATGCAGGGGACTGCTGCAGACATTATGAAATTGGCCATGATCAACATGCATGATTATATAAAAGGTACAGGTAAAGATATTCATCTGATTTTACAGGTACATGATGAAGTTATCGTTGAATGCCCAGAAAAAGATACTAAGACAACGTTAAAAGCTTTAAAGCAAATCATGACCGACGTCACTAAATTATCCGTTCCCTTAGTGGTTGAAAGCGGCGTTGCAAACAACTGGGGCAAAGCCCACTAATTTTTTTTCAGTTTCATTGAACTTTTATACCTTTGTTTGGTCATAGGTATAGGTAGATTTTTTCATGTTTACTCTCCTATTAACCCCGGGCCACCCCAATGTCCGGGGTTTTTTTTATGAAGTAATAAAAGAGCCGAGCGCTTCGAGCCCGTTACCCTTTTCAGCAGAACAAATTTGCAGGTGTTCTATCTCTGGGTATTTTTGCGATGCGCGCTGCGCAGCTGCCAAAGACTGCCCGGCTTGATTATTGGATAATTTATCGGCTTTGTTGAGACAGATAAAAATATTTATAGGTAAGCCTTTACACCAATCCAGAAAAACAAGATCAGCTTCTTTAAACGGGTGTCTGATATCCATGATGACCACAACTTTCTTGAGGCACTGTCTGCCGAGCAAATAATTCTCCACCAGTTGCGCCCAGTTATTTTGATCTTGTTTAGACGCTTTGGCGTAACCGTAACCGGGCAAGTCCACTAATTTAGTTTGTGGATCATCGTTAATCGTAAAGAAATTTACCGTTTGGGTTCGACCGGGCGTTTTTGAGGTCTTCGCAAGCTTTTTATTATTACCCAAAGCATTGATGATGCTTGATTTCCCCGAGTTGGAACGACCGCACACGGCTATCTCAATTCCCTCATCAAAAGGTAGCTGCGCAAGGTTGCCGACAACGCGATTAAACGCTAGGTTAATAGGTAATATAGTTTTCATTGTTTTTCACACTAAACAAAGATTATTAAAGGAGTATGGTATATAATTTTCGCTCGCTCGACCCTGAAATATTTCTTAATGGTTAAAAAAGTTATATTCATCTCAATTCTCTGTTTATCTGGAGTTGCTTTTGCCGCATCTGAAAAGGCTGGCGAAATGAAACCTTTGCCAAAAGGCGATCCAATAAGAGGAGAAAAATTAGTCGGTTCTTGTGCTGCTTGTCACGGCGCTGATGGAAACAGCTTAGTGGGCATGTGGCCAACTTTAGCCGGACAAAGAGAGCGATATCTTTTCGATCAACTTCATCATATCCAAGAAGGCGAAAGAGTCATCGAATCGATGATGGGGCTGCTTGATGGCTATAACGACGATGACTTAAGAGATATGGCTGCATACTATGCTTCTCAAAAAATTAAAGTAGGCCAAGCGAGCGATGAAAACGTATTGCTTGGACAAACAATTTATCGAGCTGGAAATGCTGCATCTGGATTGCCAGCATGCACAGGGTGTCACGGTCCCCAAGGAAAAGGAGTTAATTCAGCAGGCTATCCTGCTCTTGGCGGTCAAAAAGCAGAATACGTTGTTACCAGTCTAGTGGCTTACAAAAATAAAACGCGCGGAAACGGTGAAGAGGAAGGTTTGGTAATGCAGAACGTTGCTAGCATGCTGACCATAGAAGAAATTCAAGCAGTGGCTAATTATGTATCAGGTCTCTATTAAATCTTTTTTAATTATCTTCTTAAGTCTTTTTTCTTTTGCAGTAAATGCTAAAGATTACCGACCGGGTGTTGATTATCAATTTCTCGACGAAGAAGTCCAAACTCGTAATCCAGAAAAAATCGAAGTGATTGAATTTTTTTGGTTAGGTTGCGGACATTGTTTTACGCTCGAGGGACTAATAAGAGATTGGAAGAAAAACCTCAGCAAGGACATCGATTTTTGGCGAGTTCCGGTGACTTGGAATCCGCCTGCTAAAGAACACGCAAAATTATTTTACGCTGCCGAAGCATTAGGGATGGAAGAGATAATCGGTTCAGCGTTTACGTCCATTCATTTAGATAGAAAATTCCTCACCAGCGATAGGGAAATAACGGAACTTTTTAGTGCTTTTGGAGTCGAACCTGAAAAGTACCAAGCTGTAAGTAATTCATTTCGAATAAAGTCGAATATCAATGCCGCTGATGTGTACGGTAGAAAATACGAAATCATGGGCGTGCCGGCATTTATTGTGAACGGAAAATACAAAGTAAAAGCATCAAGAGATATTCCTACCGAAGAACTCTTAGATGTCGTTGATCATCTAGTAGACATCGAAAGGAGTCAGTAATGTTATACAGATTTAAGTCCAACCTGTTTGTGCCAGGTCATAAAATGCACAATCTTGAGGATGTACAAAGAACCGACGTTAATGCTCTTATCATTGACTTGGAAGACGGTTGTCCGGATGACTTAAAAAAAGAAGCTCGTGAAGACTTAATCAATAACTTCAAAGACGGTAATAAATTTTCTAAACCGGTTTTTGTTAGAGTGAATGATCCAATCACAGATTTAGGAAGAGAAGACATAGATTTGATCTCAGATTATCAAGAACAAATAGAAGCAATTATTTTGCCAAAGATTCAAAGTTTTGATTCGCTGGCAACGCTTGCTACTAAGATTGCATTTGAAGACGATTTAATTCCACTCATCGAAACTCCTCGAGCTGTTGCTACTGTTGATGAAATAGCTTCTTTTAAAGGAGTCAGAGGATTATTTTTTGGTGCTGCAGACTTTTCTGCAGGCCTTAAAGCTAAATTAGCTTGGGAGCCACTGCTTTATGCAAGATCTAAAGTCGCTATAGCAGCAGCAATGTATGATTTATTTACGATCGATGCTCCTTTTTTCTTTCTTGATGACCCTGAGGGATGTGAACGAGAAGCCATTGCGGTAAAAAATATGGGTTTTACCGGGAAAGCTTGTATTCATCCTTCTCAAGTGGATATCATTAACAAGGCCTTTGAGCCAACCAAAGAAGAAAAAGAAGAAGCGATGAAGGTCTTAAAAGAATACGAAAAGATCGGTGGATCAGGCGTTATCAAAGTCGATGGTAAAATGGTTGATGAACCAATTGCTGAAGCAATGAGATTGAGATTAGAGCTAGGAGAAGATGACGATTAATGGTTAAAGGTATTAAAGATCTTGGCAATAACAGATATCGGGAAACTTTCGGCAGGTATTTCGAAGATTTTGAAATCGGTCACATTTATGAGCATCGACCAGGTCGCACCATAACTCAATCAGATAATACTTGGTTTACCTTGCTGACCATGAACACTCATCCGCTTCATTTCGATGAAGAATACGGCAAGGCAACCGAATTTGGCAAGACGCTGGTTAACAGCACTTTTACCTTGGCTGTCATGGTTGGAATGAGCGTTAGCGATGTCAGTCAAAAAGCCATTGCAAATCTAGGGTGGACTGACATTGTTTTACCTCATCCTCTTTTTGTGGGCGATACTTTGTATGCGGAATCAGAAGTCTTAGAGAAAAGGTTGTCAGAATCGAGAGAAAACTGCGGCATTGTTACTGTTCAAACAACCGGCACCAATCAAGACGGTGTGGTTGTTGCTTCATACAAGCGCTCAGCATTGATCCCAACTACAGGGAATGCTGTCGACGACAAAACTAATTACTAAATTGAAGCAATCCCTAAAAGGCTTAAAAGTCTTAGATTTAACCCACATGCTTGCCGGACCTTACGCGACTATGGTGTTGGCTGATTTGGGAGCTGAGGTTGTTAAAATTGAACAGCCCAAAACAGGAGACATCACCAGAAATCTTCTCAAAGATGATCCAAAGTATTCGCATGACGGTATCGGTGCCTATCATCTAACTCTTGCTAGAAATAAGAAAAGCCTTGAATTAGATCTAAAAAGTGACGAAGGAAAGAAACTTTTTTTGAAATTGGCAGAAGTAGCCGATGTGGTTGTTGATAATTTTAGTCAAGGAGTAACCAAAAGATTAGGCATTGATCACGATAGCTTAGCGAAAGTAAATTCTAAAATAATCACTTGTTCTATAAGCGGTTTTGGCGATACTGAGATCAATCGTCCGGCTTACGACAATATTGTGCAAGGTTATTCGGGCGCCATGTCCATCACCGGCACCGATAAAAATAATCCAGTTAAATCGGGAATCCCTATAGCGGATCTTGGCGCAGGTCTTTACGCTATTATCGGAATCCTAAGCGCTATTCGCTCCAGAGAAATTTACGATTACGGAGAGCACGTCGATATTTCCATGTTAGATACTCAAGTAAGCCTGCTGACTTATATGGCAACCATGCATTTTTTGTCGGGAGAAGATCCTGATCCTATTGGCAATCAACACATGAACCATGCACCGTTCAACCTGTATAGAACTCAGGATGATTTTATTCAAGTTGCAGTGGTGGCAGAAAACTTTTGGCCCAACTTGATTGAGGCTATGGAATTACAGCATCTAGATACTCAACAGAACAAAAACAGAAAGGGCAGATTAGAAAACAGAGAAACAATCGATGCAGCCTTAAAGGAAAAATTTTCCACCAACACAACAGAGTATTGGATAGATTTATTACAGAAACACAGGGTGCCTTGCGGGCCCATCAACAATTTTTCAGAAACTTTTCAGGATGAAGATCTCTTAAAAAGAAATATGATCGTAGATCTCCTGCAAGACAGCGGAGAAACGGTGAAAGTTCCAGGCAATCCGGTAAAGATTTCTAATCACAATGAAAGCTTTGTTCGTGCACCAAAATTAGGTGAGCACACTGATGAGATAATTAAAAGATGGCTCAATAGACTAGAGTCCGATCAAGAATAAAGAACAATTATGGAAAAAGTATTATTGACAGGTGTAACGGGATTCATTGGATTGCATTGTTGCAAACAACTGCTTGATCAAGGTTACGCTGTCAGAGGCACTCTTCGAGACAAGATCAGAAAAGAAGAAGTCATTACTGCCATGAAAGAATCAAACACTTCAGTGGAGAATTTAGAAATTATTGAATTAGATTTATTGAATGATGAAGGCTGGGAAGAAGCTGGGAGAGATTGTGATTATGTTATGCACGTTGCTTCTCCAATTTCAGCCAGCGATTCCGTGGACGAAGAAGTTCTTATCAGGCCTGCCGTTGACGGTACTCTTCGCGCTCTTAGCGCTGCAAAAGTAAATAAAGCAAAGAAAGTGATTTTAACTTCATCGGTCGCTTCAATTTTTTATGATGATTCCGATAAAAAAAATTACGATGAAAATGATTGGTCAGATATTGATTCAAATAAAATTACACCGTATGCAAAGAGTAAGACTATGGCGGAGAAGTCTGCCTGGGAATTCATTGATAATTTAGGCGAAGACGAAAAATTTCCATTAACTGTCTTTTGTCCTTACATGGTTTTGGGGCCTGCGCTTTCGCCTGACTTAGGTGGGACAAACGTCTTAGTCCAGATGTTAACGTCTGGAAAATTACCAGGAACTCCAAATATTCATCTTGGTATTGTTGATGTAAGAGACGTCGCACAAGCTCATGTAGACGCTATCTCAAATCAAGGTTCTAACAATGAGCGTTTTATTCTTTGTACTTCAAGTTTCTGGTTGCATGAAATTTCTCAAATATTGATTAAGGCAGGTTTTACAAAAGCGCCTAAATTAAGATTGCCCAATTTCGTCCTAAGATTTGCTGCACTTTTTAGCCCAACAGCTAAAGAGAGTGTCAGGATGCTTGGTGATCCCCAGTTTCTCTCAAACGAAAAAGTAAAAGCTATACTGAATTGGCAGCCTAGACCTGTTGAAGAAACTTTAGTGGATACTGCAAAAAGCTTAGAGGGTCAGGATCAAATCTCAATTCCTTAGGGATTGGGATTGGATGCGCTGCCGGCGCTGGATCTTCTTCTCAAGGCTTCTTGAGCAACTTCCCTCTGTCTTTCAATTTGTTGCTTTGTGTAACAAACCTTCTTCTTTATATTACTCCCCGTAATCTCCTCAACCCTACATATTAGATTATTGTTCGAATCATTTGATGCGGTTTCTTTTGAAACTTCATCAACAGCGCAACTCAACAAGAAACTAGACAGGAAAAATAATAAAAAAGTTTTCATTGATAGAATGGCTCGAGATGCATTGGAAAAATATCCATTTGCCTTATCGCAGACCTTGTTTCCATTTCTCTGGTTATTTTAAGTTGTTTGTTGTAACAGACTCTCTTTTTAATGTAACTTCCAGTCATACTTTCATAAAAGCATTTTACTTCCTCGTTATTTCCTGAATTTTTTAGATCCCTATCCACATCAGCCAAGGTGGCCATGTTATTGGCACAAGAAAAAAATGTAAAACTAATTAAAATAATGAAAAGCAACCTCATTCAAACTCCTTTTTTAGGTTCTGTTAATTTTCAATGAATATAATAGTAATTTATTTTAAAGCACAAAAGACTGATAAGATTATTTTTTTATGAAAAATACATTTCATTCTAATGTCATAATCGTTCAATCGGATTTAAAAAAAGTTACCGATTTATCAAATCCTATTGATCCCTTTAACGAATTCAAAGACCTTGTAGGATCAACAGGAGCTAATATTCTCAAGGAATATCATGGTCAACAAAATAGTCTTTCTGCAAAGTACTTTTTAGGTAAAGGAAAAGTTGATGAAATTAGTGAAGCTGCAAAAAAATATAAAGCTGATCTTGTCATTTTTAATCATGATTTATCGCCCTCTCAAGAAAGGAATTTAGAAAAAGAACTTCGAACAAGGGTTTTAGATAGGACAGGATTGATTTTAGATATTTTTGCCTCAAGAGCGACCAGTCACATCGGTAAGATGCAAGTTGAGCTTGCCCAATTGAATCACTTATCAACTAGGCTTGTGAGGGGATGGAGTCACTTAGAAAGGCAAAAAGGAGGAATTGGTTTGAGAGGTCCTGGTGAAACCCAATTGGAAACCGATAGAAGGCTTATAGGAAATAGGATTAAATCCATTAAAAAAAGACTAGAGAAAAGTCACCGCCAAAAAAAATTAAATAGATATGCAAGGAAAAAAGGCAACAACCATGTGTTGGCCTTGGTTGGATATACCAACGCTGGAAAAACAACTTTATTCAATAAACTAACTGGATCTGATCAATACGAAGCAGATCAATTGTTTGCTACTTTAGATACTGTTACGAGAAAAAATTTAAGCCCTGGCACAGGGTCGATTCTCTATATCGATACTGTCGGTTTTATTTCCAACTTACCTACTGCTTTAATTGAATCATTTAAGGCAACTCTAGAGGATCTTCGAGAAGCAGATCTTTTACTTCACGTATCCGATGTGAGTGATATTGATTGTGATTTTAAATTCAGAGAAGTAAATAAAATTTTGCGAGAAATAAACGCCGATACCATTCCTCAAATTATAGTAAACAATAAAATTGATCAGGCAGATGAAGCTGATGCGATTGGCATTTCAGAAGACGTAAATCAAGTTTCGATATCAGCTTCAGAAGGAATAGGCCTGAGTCGTTTAAAAGAAAAGATTACCAATCACTTAAGCAAGGGAATCTATACGGGTAGGCTCTCCGTTAAACAGAAGCTTGGTGGTATTAGAGCATCTTTATATCAACAAGGTTACATAAAACATGAGTCGGTTGTTGAAGATAGCTGGTTATTTGATGTGGTCATCGGTAATTTTGAACTGAATCAATTGCTAGAGCAGGATGGTGTGGATCTAGTTCCTCAACAGAACCAAGAAGAGCGATCAAACAATTTGGTGGGCTAGGCAGGATTCAAACCTGCGACCTTCTGCTCCGGAGGCAGACGTTCTATCCGCTGAACTACTAGCCCTTTTTTTCATAACATCAGGTTCTAGATATAAAATTTTTTCAACCCTCTAAGATATTAGGGATTCAATGATCTATAATCGCCCCATGAAAAATTTTATATTATTAGTTGTTGTTCTTTCTCATGCAACTTTTGCTCAAGATATGAGACCAGAATCCATTGAAAAAAGGATTATGCCTTTAGGTCAGGTATGCATGGAAGGTGACGGTTGCGGGATAAGAACAGCGGGCCCAGGTTATAAGGTAGCAATCAATTCTGGATCTATGTCTTCTGCATCAAATGGAGACCAAGCTAATAAGGTTCAACTTTCCGAAGGTAATGTGCACACCGTTGAAATGAAAAACGAAGGGGTAGATGGCACCATGGTGTTTGAACCAGGAGTGATAAAGGTCTCAGTTGGCGACACCATCAATTTTGTATTAACAGATCAACTTCATAACTCAGCTAGTCTCCCAGGCATGATTCCTGCCGGAGCCGAAGCTTGGACTGGGGAAATCAATCAAGAGATAAGCATTACATTAGATAAAGAGGGTGTTTATGTCTACAACTGCACTCCTCATGCAATGATGGCTATGGTAGGGGTAATTCAAGTTGGAGAAGCTACTAACATTAATGAAATCAAGTCGGCTGCAAGTGACTTGAAATCAACCTTCATCATGAACAACGATCGATTAGATGGTTATCTTTCAAGACTATAAGCTTTATAAATTTTTTGGATTAATAACGTTTTTACTTTTTGTTTCTTGTTCAGAAGAAAATAAATCTCCTGTTTCAACAATAAGTGAATCAAGAACAACTGAAGAAATTTATACTCAAGCGTGCGCATTCTGCCACGATAGAGGAATGGCTGGCGCCCCAATTTATGCTAACACTTTCTCATGGGGCCAAAGAGTTGATAAAGGAATTGATACATTAACTTACAACGTTAAGTACGGTTTGAACGCCATGCCTGCAATGGGACTGTGCGTAGATTGCACCGATGAAGAGTTAAGAGCAGTTGTTCAATATATGCTTGATTCCTTGGACTAGCATCTTGATATGGCTTCTTCCATATCGTACCAACTTTTAATTTCCTGAACGGGACAACCCTTAGAATCAGGCCACTCGTTATCAAGTTCGTTATACCAAATTGCTTTGCACCCAGCATTCAAGGCGCCTTCAACATCGCATTCTGTATGATCGCCAATATGGCAAATTGAGGCGGCTTTTTCTGAAGTGTGTTCCATAGCTCTCTTAAAGTGGGTTGCTGAGGGTTTACTATCGTTTAATTCTTCCGCACTGAAGCTAAAATTAAAATAATGGTCAATACCGAGCCTCTTGATGTCTGCATTGCCGTTAGTAAGAACACCCAAAGTATATTTTTCTTTTAGTAGAGCTAGAACTTCTTCGACACCAGCAAACAAAGTAAGTTGATGTCTACCGTTCATGAATATTTGTAATGCTTCAGAAGAGAGTTTCTCCGCCTGTTGCTCGGTTTCACCTAAGCTTTGCAGAATGTTTTTAAAAACATTGAAACGCAGTTCACTCAGTCTGTGACGCATTGTTGGATCTTTTTCAATGAGTTGTCCCCATACTTCTCTTTCCTTATTGGTGGACAATATTTCCTTAACGCTAGGAACTTGACTTGCTAGAAAATCATTAGCACTTTTGTGAGCAGCCAATATTGTTTCTCTCAAAGGCCAGAGGGTATCATCCAAATCAAATGTTACTACTTTAATGGTCATGTTCGTTTTTTCGCATGCGGATGAGCTTTATCATAAACCTTAGCAAGATGTTGAAAATCTAATTTTGTATATATTTGCGTGGTCGATAAATTAGCATGACCAAGTAACTCCTGAACTGCCCTTAAATCGCCGCTAGATTCTAAGACATGGGAAGCAAAAGAATGTCTTAACATATGTGGATGCAAGTAAGGAACGCCTTGTTTAACGCTCAATTTTTTTAATCTTTCTTGGACCGTTCTTGCTCCCAATCTATTTCCCATTTTATTGATGAATAAAGCATCAGGTTCGTTTATCTCTACTTCAGATCTCTTCGACATCCAGGACTCTAATGCTTTTAATGCCATGCCTCCAATGGGCAGATCTCTCATTTTGTTTCCTTTACCAACAACTCTGCAACTTTGATTTTTCAAAGATAAATCAGAAATATTTAAACTGCACAATTCAGAAAGTCTTAATCCAGATGAATAGATTAATTCCGCCATAGCCTTATCTCGATAATCGATCCATTCTTTCGGATGAAAATCTAGCAGTTGATTGATTAAATCAGCATCAATGGCTTTAGGTAAAAGGTTGGCAGATTTTGGCGCGCTTATCCCCAAAACAGGATTTTTCATTACAATTCTTTCCAAGTTGAGGTATCGATAAAAACTTTTTAAGCAGGAAATTAACCTAGCAATGCTTCTTGGACTGAGCCCACGTCTTCTCTCGATACCAACGAAATCCCTAATGTCAGATTGGCTTACAGCAGCTAGATCTTTGAATTTTTTAGCTTCGTAGAAAGCACTAAATTTTTCTAGGTCTTTCTTGTAATTTTTCACCGTATGCACAGAAAAATTTCTAACTGTTAGCAGATAATCAAGAAACTTATTTATTTCCTTTTGCATATGACTCGCTGATAATAATTCTATCGATAAATTTACTCAAAGCTGAAACGATAAAAAGGAGGAATAGATTATCCTTTTCGCTTGAGTATCTTCCTAAAGTTTGACTGCCGATCGCAAATATCCCTGTTACCGTAGAGCACTCCAATTTGCATATCGCAGCTTCTATTATTTTAGCTTTAGCACCAAAAACAAAGCTACTTATTTCATGACTTATGCCACCCTGAATAATATCTTTATCTTTAAATTGATCACGAAAGAGGTCAGTTGCAAGATCAGGGCCGGTGATTCTTTCTTTTCCAAATCTTTTTTCATCTTCGCTAAAAAATATCACCTTACAAGCATCAGTATTGAATGACTTAATAAAATATGATTCTAGTTCATTTACCGTATCGTCTATTGTAGAGCTAGCCAACAAACCGAGAATTATTTCTCTTGAAAGCAGAAATAATTTTTCGTTTCTTTTTGCATTTTCAAGAATCTGAATCAAATGTTGATTTGCTTGATCTGAGGATTTTCTTAATTCAATAATTTGCTTTTCTATTAAAGAAATTGCGTCGCCAGATTCATGTTTAAGATTTATTTGGTTCAAAGACTCAGGGTTGAGATTAAAGAAATCAGGATTTTCTTTAAGATATTTGACAACATCTTCAGAAGAAATCTTTGACGAGTTTGACATGTAGATTAGTTTAGATAGCTGGTAGTTCCTCTTAAATATATTTTATTACTATCTAGGTCTATTTTCAGATTTAATGTGCCTTTTTCAAATATTATTTCTATGTCATGCTGCATTTCTTTGAAAAGAGTTGCTGCAAGCGCCGTTGCACAAGCGCCGCTTCCACAAGCCTCAGTTTCCCCAACGCCTCTTTCATATACTCTCAGCTTTATGGAATTATTATGAGATATTTCTGCAAGATTGAGATTGAAACCATTTATAAAACAGCTTTCCTCTTTCAAGGACTCAGCGATAGCATCCAGCTTTATTGTCGAAATTTCTTGAGCAAAGATAATTGCATGCGGGTTTCCAACAGATACAGAATGGAAGTTAATTTGTTCTTGATCATGCATGAAGGAGTATGAATCACTTTTGATTTTCTTCAGACCAATATCCTGTGGATCTAAACTAAACTGCTCTAAAGTCACTTCATAATTTTCTTCATCTATTTTTTTGACTTTTGTAATTTGATTAACTAACTGCACACAAATCTCTTTTTTAAAAGCAAGATTGTGATCGTGCATGTATCTACCAATGCATCTAAGTCCGTTAACGCAGTTCTCCGACTGCGATCCATCCTCGTTGTATATTTCAAGATACACATCACAATGAAGGTCTTTAGGCGGCAAGAGACAAAGAATTTGATCAAAAGGCATGTCCTTTTTTAGATTCTCTAGCTTATCTTTTATCGTTTTTGATACATCGCATTGATGAGAAATGGCATCTATCACAATGAAGTCATTACCTAGTGCAGACATGTGAGTTAAGTTTTCAGACATCACGATTGCTCAAGCTTAATTAAATCCTCATAGGATTCAGCTTTTCTTATTTCGGTTACATTGCTGCCATCTACTAAATATTCTGCTGCTCGAAGACGAGAATTATAGTTTGAAGCCATTGAATAACCGTAGGCGCCCACTGAATAAACAATCAAATGATCATGTTCCTTAGCAGAAATTGAAAATTCACCGAAGCTATCTGCTGTTTCGCATACCGGACCGACAACATAATACTTTTCTGAATTTTCACCGGAAGCTGAAATGGCCTCTATCTTATGATTTGCTTGATACAAGGCCGGTCTAATTAAATCATTCATGCCCGCATCAACAATTAAAAATCTATTTTTACCATTAATTTTTACGCCTAAAACTTCTGTGACCAATGAACCAGCTTGTCCAATCAGAGATCTTCCAGGCTCAAAAAAAATAGGAATATCTCCAGCCATATCAATAACTTTTTTAGTCATTAATTCAGGAGAGAAACTTTCTTGGAAGTCGTAGTCAATGGCAAGACCTCCACCAACATCAACATGATTTATTGGGTGACCTTTGGATATGAAAAATTCAGAAAGAACTCTTAAATCATTAAATAAAGTTCCGAAGAGTTCATCGTCTGTTATTTGCGATCCTATGTGAGCAGAGATGCCAGATATTGAAACCCATTCATGTTTTCCATCTGCAATCCTCTTAGCATCATCTATAGACAATCCAAACTTGCAGTCGGCTTTGCCAGTTTCAATATAGGGATGAGACTTTGCATCAATATCCGGATTGACTCTGATACCTATGTTGATAACTTTATTTTTTTCTTTACCAAATTGATTTAACAACTCTAATTCAAAAAGAGATTCGATATTTATGCTTTTTATATCGTTATCAACGGCATACTCTAATTCAGGTTTTGTTTTACCAACTCCGGAATAAATAATTTTTTGTGGATCAGCGCCAATCTTCAAAACTTTAAACAGTTCTCCACCGGAGACAACATCGAATCCCATTCCCTTTTCTGCCATTAATTTCAATATAGCTAGGTTTGAATTTGCTTTTACTGAATAACAAACTAGGTCTCTTTCTCGAATATTTGTCAGATAGGAATCGATAGCAGCAAGGATCATTTCTTTTGAGTAAATATAAAAAGGAGTTGGATATTTTTTAGCAATATCCAACAAGGAAACATCCTCCACAAAGAGGATATTATCTAAACTTTTGATGCTATTTGGTCTCATAAGTCTTATCTGTCTCTTGCTCCAAAGGATCTTCGGTGGGCAAGTATAACGGACCTTTGATTCCACAGGAACCTAAGATAAGACTAAATATGAGTAATATTGCGCTGAATATTTTCATGAAGAAATAGTCTTTTTAGCAGCGATAATAGCTGCTTTGACTTTTTTCGGAGATGTCCCACCGAGGCTGTTCTTAGCGTGTATGGCTCTTTTGGGATCGATAAATTTATAAATATCTTTCTCTATCTTTGGGTGTATTTTTTTTAATTCACTCAAAGTAAATTCTCTGATAAATAAATTTTTGCTTTCAGCTTCCTTAACTGTTTTGCCTGTTATTTCATGGGCTTCTCTGAAAGGGATACCCTTTAGAACCAAATACTCTGCAAAATCTGTTGCTCCAACCTCAGATAGATCTAGGTCTCGTAGCATTTTTTCAATGTTAAAACTCATGCCTTTGATTATTTCAGACATAATCTCTAAGGCATCCTTGATGAAATTAATTGATTTAAAAAGAGGTTCCTTGTCCTCTTGATTATCTCTATTGTATGAAAGGCTTTGGTTTTTCATTAAAGATAAAGTTGTAACAAGGTTGCCTAATGTTTGTGAACTGCCACCTCGAATAAGCTCTGCCATGTCTGGATTTTTCTTTTGAGGCATGATTGATGAGCCAGTGCATAACTCTTCAGGTAGCTGAACATAATCAAATTGCGAGGATGACCATAAAATTATTTCCTCTGACATTCTCGATAAATGAATAGCAAGCATTGAACAACTGTAGGAAATGTCGGTAACAAAATCTCTGTCGCTTACTGTATCTATTGAATTCTTTGTAATCTCGGTGAAACCAAGTTTCTTTGCAAGCTTCGGTCTATTTAAGCCAAATCTATTGCCTGCTAATGCACCAACTCCTAAAGGCATTTGATTAAGGGATTTTTCGTTGTTTGCAAATCTAATAGAGTCTCTTTGCAACATTTCAAAGTAAGCAAGCAAATGATGGCCAATGGTTACCGGCTGAGCTATTTGAAGATGAGTAAAGCCCGGCATGAGATCTGCATAATGTTTTTGAGCTTTATTTAAAATATTTTTTTGTAGGTCTTTAATTTTTTTCTCAATAGCTTTGGTTTCATCTTTAAGAAAAAGCTTTAGATCTGTGACGACCTGATCATTTCTTGATCTGCCGGTGTGTAATTTTTTTGCAGAATCTCCAATTTTCTTTTCTAGGGCTGACTCGATATTCATATGAACATCTTCAAGCGAAGGATTCCATTTAAATTTTCCAGTTTCTATTTCTCTTTTTATTTGATTAAGACCGCGTTTAATCTTGATGAGCTCTGATTTATTAATAACTCCTGCTTCTTGCAAAGACTCTGCATATGCAATAGAACCAACGATATCTTTTTCTGCAAGAACAGAATCAACATCAATAGAGTTAGAAAATCTACTAGCTAGTGCAGATACCGATTGAGTAAATCTTCCTCCCCAACTGGTATTCTTTTTATCCATTAGTATTTGTAATATTCTGGTTTGTAAGGTCCAGCTTCATCGACGTTGATATATTCAGCTTGATCTCTAGTTAGCTTTGTCATTACGCCACCAAAACCTTCAACCATGTAACTCGCTACTTCTTCATCTAATTCTTTAGGTAAAACTTGCACAGTGATCATATCTTCTTTTACGCTTTCATCGTTTATGGATGCAAATGCTTGTTCATATAAGAATTTTTGAGCCAGCACCTGATTAGCAAAAGAACCATCCATGATTCTTGATGGATGACCAGTTGCATTTCCAAGATTAACCAATCTTCCCTCCGATAGAAGGATTAAATAATTAGAAGAATCTTTAGAGTCGCGATAAATTTTATGAACCTGAGGTTTTATCTCCTCCCAGGTCCATTTATCTCTCATGTAAGTAGTATCAATCTCGTTATCAAAGTGTCCGATGTTGCAAACTATGCTTCCGCTTTTGAGATTATTTAGAATGTGTTTATCACAAACGTTTACATTACCTGTGGTTGTCACAATTAAATCCGTATCTTGCAGTAAAGATTTATTGATTGATTCGTCATCATTGTTATTTTGACCATTTACATATGGCGATACTACCTCGTAACCATCCATACATGCTTGCATTGCGCAAATTGGATCAATTTCAGTTACTCGAGTAACCATGCCTTCTTGCCTCAAGCTCATTGCAGATCCTTTACCTACATCACCATAACCTATTACCAAAGCTTTCCTTCCTGAAAGGAGCATGTCAGTTCCTCTTTTAATAGCATCATTAAGACTGTGTCTACAGCCATATTTATTATCATTTTTCGATTTGGTAACTGAATCATTTACGTTGATGGCTGGAACTTTGAGTTCTCCTTTCTCGACCATTTCGTTTAATCGATGAACACCTGTAGTGGTTTCTTCAGAGATTCCGTGAATACTCTCTAGCATTTCTGGAAATTTATCGTGAACCATTGCAGTTAGATCTCCGCCGTCATCAAGAATCATATTTGCATCCCATGGCTTCTCTCCTTCCAATATCGTTTGTTCTATGCACCAATCAAATTCTTCGTCGTTCATTCCTTTCCAGGCAAATACGGGTATGCCAGCCGCTGCAATAGCAGCTGCAGCATGATCTTGTGTAGAAAAAATATTACAAGATGACCATCTGACCTCAGCTCCAAGCTCAACAAGAGTCTCAATTAAAACAGCTGTTTGAATTGTCATATGAATGCAACCCATTATTTTTGCTCCCTTAAGAGGCTTTTCTTCGCCATACCTTTCTCTTAATTTCATAAGGGCTGGCATTTCAGCTTGAGCGAGAATTATTTCTTTTCTTCCCCAGTCAGCTAAATTAATGTCGGCCACTTTATAATCTTTGAATTCCATTTATTACTCCGTTTTAAGATTTTAACTCTTCAATTTTATCGATTTTTTCCCAAGGGAATTGTTCTCTTCCAAAATGTCCATAAGCTGCTGTTTCTTGATAAATAGGTTTTAATAAATCAAGCATAGCTATTAACCCCTTAGGTCTTAAATCAAACTTTTCTCTAATTAAGCGTAATATTTGCTCTTCAGAAATTTTCCCTGTTCCGAATGTATTGACACTGATCGAGGTTGGTTCAGCAATTCCAATAGCATAGGATACTTGCACTTCACATCTATCAGCCAATCCAGCGGCAACAATATTCTTTGCAACATATCTTCCTGCATATGCAGCTGACCTATCAACTTTTGAAGGATCTTTTCCGGAGAAAGCGCCTCCACCATGCCTAGCCATACCGCCATAAGTATCAACAATGATTTTCCTGCCTGTTAAGCCACAATCTCCGACAGGGCCTCCAACAACAAATCTTCCGGTAGGATTTATAAAAAATTTTGTCTCTTTATTGACTAGGTTGCTAGGTAAAACTGGCTTTAGAATCTCTTCCATCAGGCCTTCTTTTAAATGGTTTTGTGAGACTTCTTCATCATGTTGAGTAGATAAAACAACTGCAGTAATTGCAGAAGGATTCCCATTACTATCATAATCAAAAGATAATTGACTTTTTGCATCGGGTCTAAGCCACTTTAGTTTTCCATTTTTTCTCACTTCCGATTGTTTTTTAACTAACAAATGTGAGTAATGAATAGGTGCTGGCATCAGTTGTTCAGTTTCATTAGTTGCGTAACCAAACATTAAACCTTGATCGCCCGCTCCCTGATCAAGATCTTCGCCTGTCCCTTCATCAACCCCTTGAGCAATATCAAGAGATTGCTTTCCAATGGCATTTAAAAATTCTACTTTGTCTCCGTTGAAACCGACAGCATCGTTATCATAACCAATCTCATTGATTACATTTCTTACGACTTTCTCCAGATTGGGGTTTGCACTTGATGTTATTTCACCGGCTACAACAACGAGATCAGTTTTGACTAGAGTTTCACATGCAACTCTTGCTTTAGGATCCTCAGCAAGGAATGCATCAAGGATCGCATCAGAAATTTGATCAGATAGCTTGTCTGGATGACCCTCTGATACGGATTCGGACGTAAAAGTAGTGTATTCGCTCATTTATATTCTCTTTGAGGTCGGACATTCTACTATGAAGCTCGATCAAAATAGTAGAAAATATACTTTTTGAAAATTGCCTAAACAATCTACCAATTCGGATTTTGCCAACGCCATTAGAGCTTTATCTATGGATGCAGTACAAGCAGCTGGGTGCGGACACCCAGGAATGCCAATGGGTATGGCAGAAATTGCACAAGCGCTCTGGATGAATCACCTTTCCCATAATCCCAAAAATCCCAACTGGTTAAATAGAGATAGGTTTGTTCTTTCAAATGGGCATGGTTCTATGCTGCTTTATTCTCTCCTTCATCTTACTGGCTACGAACTTTCAATAAGCGACCTTAAAAACTTTAGGCAGCTGCATTCAAAGACGCCTGGCCATCCAGAGATAGGTTATGCACCAGGAGTTGAGACTACTACCGGACCATTAGGTCAAGGCATTGCTAACGCTGTTGGAATGGCTTTGGCAGAGAAAATATTGGCTACAAAATACAATAAAGATAATTTCCAAATTTTTGATCACAAAACCTATGCCTTTGTTGGAGATGGAGATTTAATGGAAGGTATTTCTCATGAAGCTTGTTCCCTAGCTGGAACATTAGAATTAGGCAATTTAATCTTATTTTACGACGATAATGAAATTAGCATTGATGGAAGGGTTGATAGTTGGTTTACAGATGATACTAAGAAAAGATTTGAGTCTTATGGCTGGGAAGTTTTTGGTAATGTAGACGGTCATGATGTCAATAAAATAAATTCTTGCATAGAAAAGGCAAAAAAATCTACAAAGCCTACGTTGATTTGTTGTAAAACCGTCATAGGCAAGGGATCTCCAAATAAATCTGGAACTTCTGAGGTGCATGGGGCGGCTTTGGGAGATGAAGAAATAGAATTAACTAGAGAAGAGATTGGATGGAAGTATCCTCCATTTGATGTTCCCGATCATGTTTATGAAGCTTGGAATAATGAAAAAGATGGCCAAGATCAAGAAGATCATTGGAGCGCAATGTTTGACGATTACTCAAAAAATTATTCAAAAGAGCATTCGGAAATTGAAAGAATATTTTCAAGATCTTTACCTGAGGAGTCAGATAAAATTTTTGAAGAATTAATAGAAAATTTTTCAAATGATGAGACTCACCATGCTTCAAGAAAGGCATCTGGTATGTGTCTTGATTCATTAGGTCCTAGAATTCCAGAATTGTTTGGAGGTTCTGCTGATTTATCTCCTTCTAATAATACTCAATGGAAGGGTTCTGAATTATTAGAAAACGGAAAAGGGAATTATTTAAGTTATGGCGTAAGAGAATTTGGCATGTCTGCCATAATGAATGGGCTTTATTTACATGGTGGTTTTAGACCTTATGGGGGCACTTTTTTAACCTTTTTAGATTATGCAAGAAATGCAGTTCGAATGAGCGCATTGATGAGGCTGCCAATAATATACGTCTACACACACGATTCTATAGGTGTAGGAGAGGATGGGCCTACCCATCAGCCCGTTGAGCATCTGACAATATTGAGATCCACGCCGAACTTAAATACTTGGCGGCCTTGCGATGGTGTTGAAACAGCTTACTCTTGGAAAGCGGCATTAACTTCACAAGATAAACCGACTGCTTTAATCCTATCTAGGCAGAACTTAGAACCTCAGGAAAGAGACGATCACTCTCAGATTGCAAAAGGAGGTTACTTGCTTAGTGAGGAAGAGCAGAGCGATCTTACCATTATGGCTACTGGATCTGAAGTTCAGTTAGCTATGCATGCCAAAGAATATTTAAGGGAAAATGGCTTCAAAGCAAATGTTTTATCAATGCCTTGCACTGAAATTTTTGATCAACAAGATGATAAATATAAAACTAATATTCTCGGAGACGGGCCGCGAGTAGCCATTGAATGCGGTTACCCAGACTTCTGGCATAAGTATCTCAATCAAGGAGACTTAGTCATTGGCATGGAATCTTTTGGTGAATCAGCTCCGGGATCAGTATTAATGGATCACTTCGGATTTACCGTAGACAAGGTTTCAAAAAAAATAATCAGTTTTCTTAAAAAATGATCAACGGGATCCCTACGCTTGATGATCTTGATCTTCAAGGAAAAAGAGTACTAATCAGATTTGATTACAACGTAAAGTATTTAAATGGAAAAGTCAGTGATGACGAGAGAATTTTAAGAACACTGCCAACTTTAACCTATGTTCTCTCTAGAGCTAGTTCGGTAACAATTCTTAGTCATCTTGGCAGACCTGAAAAAGTAGGAGAGATTGATAAAGACTTTTCTCTGAAAAAAGTCGCAGAACACTTGAGCACTTTATTGTCCGAAGAGATTTATTTTCATGATGATTTAAACCTTGATCATTTCTCAGATAATCAAAAAAAGATTTCGATGTTGGAAAATGTAAGATTTTTTGAAGGTGAAACTGACAACAATGAGTTATTTTCAAAAAAGCTTGCACAATTAGCTGATGTTTTTGTCATGGATGCTTTTGGATCGGCTCATAGAAGTCACTGTTCCACTGAAGGAGTTAGTCATTTTATAGATTCATGTGTTGGAAGGCTGGTTGAGGAAGAGTTAAATTCTTTAGAAGGAATTTTAAATAACCCATCAAAACCAATGCTGGGAATAATCGGCGGCTCAAAAATCTCAACAAAAATAAATATTCTGGAATCTCTTCTTGAAAAAGTTGATTGGCTTTTTGTTGGAGGAGGAATAGCTAATACATTTCACAAATCCAAAGGATATGAAATCGGTCAATCGATTGTAGAAAATGATTTTTTGGAAGAAGCAAAAGATCTTAGTAAAAATAATAAAATAATATTGCCCGATACTTTTATAGTGGAACAAAAAGATAAGTCTATTGTTGAGAAAACTAGTGAAGAAATATTGCCAGACGACATTATTTATGACGTTAGTATCAACTCAATTAAAAACTTAAATAACATTATCTCGAGTTGTAAAACTATATTATGGAATGGCCCATTAGGTTTTTTTGAAAGAGAGGAATTTTCAAAAGGGACATTGCATCTTGCTAAGGTTATTTCTGAATCAGATTCATATTCTGTTATTGGTGGAGGAGAGACTTTAACTGCCTTTAATCAATCAAACTTATTAGATAAAGTAGGATATGCCTCAACTGCTGGAGGCGCCTTTTTGGAATATATTGAGAAAGGATCGTTGCCCTCTCTAGATACATTAAAGGAGAAAATATGAATTTTGAAAGTTTAGAAGATATTGCTAATCATATAGTTTCAGATGGTAAGGGAATTTTAGCGGCTGATGAAAGTACGCCCACAATTACCAAGAGGTTTGACACGATTGATACAGAATCAACCGAAGAAAATAGAAGAGACTATCGAGAATTATTATTCAGAGCGGAAGGCATGAAAAATAACATTGGAGGCGTGATACTTTTTGATGAAACTTTAAGACAAGAAGCGAAAGACGGAACGATGCTTTCGGATATTATTTTTGCTCAGGGAGCTCTTCCAGGAATAAAAGTAGATAAAGGAATTAAGCCGCTTGACTCTTCGCCAGATGAAAATTTAACTCAAGGCTTAGATGGCCTTGATGAAAGATGTGCAGAGTATTTTTCATTAGGAGCTAAATTTACTAAGTGGAGAGCAGTAATAAAACAAGACGGTTCATTTCCTTCAGATGATTGTCTTAAGGCAAATATGAAGGCTTTGGCAGAGTATGCAAAGATAGTTCAAAACAACAACATGGTTCCAATTGTTGAACCTGAGGTTCTCATGGATGGGTCTCATTCAATTGAAGATTGTTACTCAGCGACATCTAGAGCACTCGAAACATTGTTTAATTCTCTGACTGATCATGAAGTTAAGATCAAAGGAACAATACTAAAGCCCAACATGGTTACCAGCGGTTCAATCGCTAGTGAGCAAGCAAATATTTCATTAGTAGCAGAAAAAACTGTGGAGTGCTTACAAAACAGTCTTCCTGATGATTTGCCTGCAGTAACTTTTTTGTCTGGTGGGCAGTCCGATATTGATTCAACTGCGCATTTAGACAAGATGAATAAAATATCATCTAATCCTTGGAAGTTAAGCTTTTCTTATGGAAGAGCACTTCAACAAGCTGCACTTAAAGCTTGGAGCGGTAATGTTGAAAATGAGACTGCTGCGCAAAAAGCTTTTTCTCACAGAGCTAAAATGAATAAATTAGCTGCTTTGGGAGAATGGGAAAGTTCTTTGGAAAATTAATTGTTTCGTTGGCGCCATACCCAAGGAGGCATGGCTTCCTCATCAGCCCAAATTCCTAGCTTATTACTTTGGGCTTTCTTCTGTTCTATATAAAAACTCTCGTCAGTAACGTATTTATCGTAAACCCAAGCACTTCCAGTCGAGACCATTTTTTTATTGATGTCTTTACCATCAACATAAATCCTTCCTAAATGTCTTTTGTAGATATCTTGGCCCTCTAGATCAACATCGATAAAACCTTTTCCAAGAAAAACTTTCAAATTATCTGTAGATTGTTTTCCATAAGGCTGATCCCTCTCAGGAGCATCTATTTCGGTTAATCTTATTTTGTATAGTTGACCACTCTTGGTTGCATGCACGGTGTCGCCGTCTACCACCCAAACAACCTCTAAGTTATTAAGGACTTCCGCATAAGCAGTTGCGGAAAGAAAAACTGTTAAAAAAAGAAAATGAAGTTTATGAAGTTTCAATGATGCAAACCTTGCAGATCATACTAGCTGAGGGCTTATTAAAAGGAGCAAGTTCTCTTAAAAATGTATAAATCGATTCAGAAGCTTTAACAAATTTAATTTTTTCTAATGGAAGGGATAGTTTTCCAAAAATTTCGGAAAGAACTATTTCAACAAAAGAAACATCACTTGAGCTGTATTTCACTTGATATTCAGAAATTTCTGCAAGCGCAGCTGCTTTCTCTATAGCATCGTCTATATCGCCAAGTTCATCAATAATGTCTATTTGAAGCGCATCAGTGCCTATCCAAACTCTGCCACCAGCAATTTTATTTATTTCAGAAACATCTTTTTTTCTTGATTCCGAGACAACCTCAAGAAATCTTTGGTAGCTTCTTTCAGCTAAATTATTGAAAATATTATCCAATTCTTCCGTTACTGGTAACTCAGGAGTCCAACCAGCAAACTTAGAAGTTTGAACCCCATCTTTGCTGATACCGATATACTCTAGGGAATCCTCAGTGGTAAGAAAAGCTATAGCAACTCCTATGGAGCCAGTAATTGTAGTCGGATGTGCAAAAATATAATCTGCAGGCGTGGAAATATAAACTCCACCTGAGGCAGCATAGTCACCCATTGAAACTACAACTTTTTTTCCTTTGTTTTTAGCCTGAAGTAATTCATCCCTGATGATTTCACTGGCAATTATTGATCCACCAGGACTGTTAACCCTAAAGACAATAGCTTTAGTTTTGTCGTCTTCATGAGCTTTTCTGATCTGTCTTGCAATACCGGCAGATCCTGCAAAGCCTTGCGAAATTTCTCCTTCAACAATTGCACCTTCAGCAGTGATAACAGAAATTATATTTTCTGATTTTTCTTTGTCTTCTTTCATCGAAGATGAATATTCCTGATACGTAATGTAGTTGTATGTTTCTCTATCGGATGATTCGTCTTTACCAAATTCATCAATCATATAGCTTCTAAATTCAGGAAAACTTTTTACGCCTGTTAAATAATTTTGCTCTATTCCAGCTTCTATGTTGTCGAAAGCGGCTTCACCAATGGCATCGAAGTATGAATCTGCAAAGTTTTGGACCTTTTCTTCAGAAATACCTCTTGCTTGGGCAATGATTTCTTTGTACTTACTCCATATAGGATCATAGAGAGCCTTCCTTTGTTTTTTATCAAAGTCTGACATTGAATCTCTAGTAAGTCCTTCCACAGCAGATTTATAATCACCTTGAGAATAGTTATAGACTTTCATTTTTAAATTTTCATATAGAGATTTACTATAACTTCTGTAGCCTCCGATTCCCTGAATATCAAAACCACCAGCTTGATGTATATAAATTTCATCTGCATGCGCTGCGATTAAGTAAGACGAAGTTGTATATCTATCCGAAAATGCGATAACTCTTTTTAATTCACTGAGCTTTTGAATTTCCTCAGATATTTCAATTAAATTTGTCGGTCCAGAATAAGATAAACCACTAAAATCCACTAGGACGGCAGGAATATCTTCGTCTTTAGAGATTGACTGAATAAGTTTTATAAGATCTCTGGTTTGAATTTGTTCAACCTGACCAAAAGAAAATTGGAAATCTGAATATTGCACCTCTTGATCCACCAGGACACCTTCAGGGTTCAAAATGACTACTTTTCCTTCTTTATCAATACTCCTATCGTTGGGGATAAAAATCGAGATTAGTCCAATAAAAACGAGCGCTAAAAAAATAAAAGTAATCAAGTTTGTTACAACAATCCTTGTGGAAGTTAAAAATCTGCCTAAAAAATTAAAAACTGACTTGAGTGCGTTCATTGCTTATTTCGGATGAGCATTCTACCGACAATGATTCCTAATTCATAGAGAAGCCAAGCAGGAATTGCAAGCAGACTCTGTGAAATTACATCTGGTGGGGTTAGTAACATACCAACTACAAAACATCCTAAAAAAACATAAGGTCTTGCAGATATAAGTTTACTCACCGTAACTGCATTCGATACAAGAAGCAGAATAATTATTATCGGCATTTCAAAAGCTAAACCGAAAGCAAAAAACATTTTGATTACGAATGATAAAAGTAAATTGATGTCCGTCATCATCATTACGTTTTCTGGAGTTGAGGCTGAAAAGAAAGAGAAAACAATCGGAAGAATAATAAAGTAAGCAAAAGTAATTCCCAGATAAAACAGCAGGATAGAACCTAAAACCAGAGGAAAGAAATAAATCTTTTCTTCTAAATACAATCCTGGCGAAGCAAATTTAATGAGCTGATAAATAAGAAAGGGTATTGATACAAATAATGCTAGATAAAAAGCAAATTTTAGAGGAGTAAGAAAAGGCGAAGCAACCTCAGTAGCTATAAGGCTGGATCCTATTGGCAAAGCGCTGATCAGCGGATCCGAAATAAAATTAAAAATATCTTTAGAAAAGAAAGCTGCAACAACAAAAGTTATTCCTAAAAATATAAGAAACTTGATGATACTTTTTCTTAAAACAGAAAGGTGTTCGAGATAGTTTGTATCTTTATCTTGATCAATCATTTTTTTTATTATGATCTTCGACGTAGATGCTATCTTTTATCTCCTTCGAGGTTTTATTAAAACTTGCACGAATGGATTTAATGGTTTCTTCAACCCATCTTATGAACTGCGGAAGTCTTTCTGGTCCTAATATAACCAGAGCTATTATTGAGATTATGAAGAGCTCAAAAAAACCAATTGAGAACATTATTGGTTATCTTTATCTTCTTTTTTAGTTGGCTCCTCGTTTACAGCTTTTTTGAATCCTTTGAATGCTGACCCAAGATCTGAACCAATATTTTTTAACCTGGAAGTGCCGAAAATCAAAATTATGATTGCAAGAATGATTAAGATCTGCCAGATACTTATGCCACCAAAACCCATTAATTATTTCCTCGATTTCTTTTCTTCATGACCAGATACTCCTTCTCGTTTTTTAAGTTCTAATAAAACTTCATCGAAAGGTATATTTTTCTCCGATAATAATACCATTAAGTGAAACAAGAGGTCTGCAGATTCATGTTTTATGCTACTGGGGTCATTTTCGAGGAAAGCTTCTGCTAATTCCTCTGACTCCTCTTTAATTTTTGAGATGATTTTCTCTTTTTCCTTAAACAAGGAAGCAACATAAGATTCTTTAGGATCCTTGTTTTTCCTATCCTGAATTGTCGCTTCAAGATCATCTAAATATTTCTTCATATCACAGCAAATATTATCAGAATCAAAAGAAAAGCTAGTGCAAATAATTGCCAAGATCTTCTTCTTTCAGATTTTTTAACTTCTTTTCTTAAGTCTTGTAATTCAGCGGTGTAATTTTCCATCTTATCTACAGCATCAAATAAATTAGCGATTTGAGAAGGAAGATTGACAGCTTTTTCTATCAAGAATCCAGCATCATCATGTATTTTTTTAAAAATTCTAGCCGGATTATATTTAGCCTTAATCCACTCTTGGATAAAAGGTTTAGCAGTTACCCATAAATCAAGCTGTGGATAAATCTGTTTACCTAAGCCTTCAATGTTTATGAGTGTTTTTTCAAGCAATAATAGCGAAGGCGGAAGAGAAAGATTATATTTTCTTGTTGAATCAAAAAACTGAAATAGCATTTCACCAAAATTGATGTCATCAAAAGGTTTCTCAATTATTGGCTC
>CACBTL010000008.1:0-56292 GCA_902542145.1 uncultured SAR86 cluster bacterium
CCTCAATTTATTATGGAAAGCCTCTTCAAGATTTATCTGTAGCTGAATTTGCAATGATTGCTGCATCAACGCAAAGACCATCAGAGGTGAATCCACTGGCAAATAAAAGAAGAGCATTGAATAGAAGAAATTGGATACTTAAACGAATGAAAGATCTCGGATACATCTCAGAAAGCGATTATGAGGTAAATGTATCTGAACCTCTTACAGCAGATAATTATGGAATTAAACCTGAGGTGGAAGCCGGTCATTTGGCAGAAGAAATTAGAAAATACATGGTTAGTAACTATGGAAAGGGAGTTTATAAAGATGGCTATGAAGTTTATGCAACTATAGATTCACAGCATCAACTTTCTGCCAACAAAGCTCTTAAAACTGGAATAGAGAGTTATGAGAGTAGACATGGATTTAGAAAGCCAAAGAATTATGAAAATTTGATTCCAAATAAATTTCTTAATAAGTCCGAAGTGTTCTATCAATTTTTTTATAAAGACATAGATTTTTCTGATAAGTATGGAATAGAAAAAACCGATGAGCATCCTTTCGGGGAGATTGAATCTCTTTATGAGTCACTCCCAAAATACAACGATTTTGTCCCTGCCATATTTCTTTCAGTAGAAGATCAAGTTGTATTTCTTATCAATTCTAATTTAGAGCTCATAAGAATTTTTAAAGAAGACCTGAGTACGAAGATTAGACCAAAAATAGATGAAAATAGAATAGATAGAGAGGTTCAGGAATTTTCGGATTTCTTCTCTCCTGGAGATCTCGTTTGGATCAATGAAAGTAGTGAAAAAGTGGAATTCTCTCAATATCCAGAGATTCAATCATGCATCGTGAGTCTTGATCCAAAGGATGGAAAGATCCTGGCTTTGGTCGGCGGATATGACTTTTATTCAAGTAACTACAATCGAGTTTTTCAAGCAAAACCTCAGCTTGGTTCAAACTTTAAACCTTTTTTATATAGTGCTGCCTTTGAAAATGGTTATAACCCATCCTCAATAATCCTCGATGCACCCATAGTTTTTGAAGATGACAATTTAGAAGATGTCTGGCGCCCAAAAAATTCATCCGGTAGATTCTATGGACCAACAAGATTGAGAGAGGCGTTGGTTCAGTCAAGAAACATAGTTTCAGTGAGACTTCTTCAGGAATTAGGTATCGACAAAGTAAGAAGCCATGTTCAGAAATATGGATTCCAAGAAGATGAAATTCCGAATGATTTGTCTCTGGCTCTAGGATCTTATAGTTCTACTCCTTTACAAAATGCAAAAGCCTTTTCTATCATTGCTAATGGAGGAAAATCTATAGAGCCTTATTACATTGAAAAAATCGTTCTTCCTAATTCAGAAGTATTAGATTTCTCAAAAACTAAAACTTTAGATTTAAGAGCTTCAAGATTATGGAATGGATACAATGAAGAAAATAATGAAGAAGAAATTATTGATCCTAGAATTACATATGTAATTAATGATATTTTGATAGAAGCGGCAAAAAGGGGAACAGCAAGCAATATAAAGAAATTATCCAGAGATGATTTTGCAGGAAAAACTGGAACAACTAATGATGCAGAGAGCACTTGGTTTACAGGCTTTAATAATAGCTTCTTAGCAACAGTTTGGTTTGGATATGATCAACCTAAGCCACTAGGGGAGAGAGAGTTCGGAAGTACAACTGCTTTACCTATTTGGATGAATTATGTCTCCGAGGTTGAGAACAATATCGATAAAGGAACGCAACCAAGGCCTAAGAATTTATCTGCAGCCAGATTGAATAAAAGCACTGGAGAAATTGCCAGGCCGGATGAAAAGGATATCTTCTTTGATTTTCTTATAAATTAATTAAATTACTTATAAATTGTCAGCATTAATTTTGAAGAATACTCATTCCACTCTTCCAATACTTTTCTTTTAAAATTTGATCTTACAAAGCTTTGAATCTTTCCTTCTAGAATAGAAATGACCAATCCAGCTGAATCAGTTGGAGTTAAGTTGAATTTTGCCTTGCTAGATTGTTCGTAATTTTGGAAGGCAAGTTTTATTTCAAGCTCGAATCTTTCAAATAAATGATTTACTTTTTCTTCAATTTTTATTTCATCTGGAGTAAGTACTTCTCTAGTCAAAATTTTACAAATACCTTTGTTCTTCTCACAAAACGCTAATATCAAAGCACAAATATTAAAGGGAGTCTCCGGACTGGAAACTTCTTTTTTGATGGATGATATTCTTGGAAATATATTTTCCTCACAAAAATCGACCAAGCCTTCATATATCTTTCTTTTACTTGGAAAATGTTTATAGATGGCAGCTTCAGTTATCTCGCATCTTTTTGCCAATTCAGCAGTAGTAATTTTTATCGGTTCCTTGCTTTCAAGCATAGAAACTAAATTCTGCATAATATTAATTTGTCTATTTGTCAGAGTTTCGGTCATGTTATTTTTGTTATCCAAGTTCCAACGCCTTTGTCAGTAAGTATCTCAACTAAAACTGCATGCGGCACTCTGCCATCAACGATATGAGCACTTTTCACGCCACTTTCTAGACTCTTTATCACAGATGAGAGTTTTGGAAGCATTCCTCCTTTTATGGTTTTAGCAATTTTTTTGGCTTTTTTGATATCCATTTCAGATATTTTCCTACCTGTATTTGTCAATACTCCTTTTACATCCGTCATCATAATTATCTTTTCAGCCTTTAATTTTTCAGCAACTTTGCAAGCCACATGATCAGCATTAATATTGTAATGCATTCCAAATCTGTCCCTGCCAATTGGAGCAATTACAGGAATTTTTCCACTAAAAATATTTTTCTTGATTAAACTACCATCAACTTTTGTGATATCACCTACAAAACCAAGATCCATCTTTGTTTTAATTTTTTTACAGATAAGAATACTCTCTCTAACGTCATTGAAAGTTTTTGTTTTTGCTCCCCAAGTATTGATCAGTTCGGCAATATCTCCATTAACTTCCCTTAGAGTTTTAACAATAGTTTTTATTGAATTTTCATCTGTTTTTCTAAGCCCATCAATAAACACACTTTTTATATTGCTCTTCTTCAAATTTCTTTCAATTTGAGGTCCGCCTCCATGAACAAGAACAGGAAATATTCCAATTTGCCTCATCAAAGCAACATCTCTAGCAAAATTTTGCCTTAATTTATTTTCTTTCATAGCGCTGCCACCATACTTAATGACGACTATCTTTCCTGAAAACTTTTGTATGTAAGGCAAGGCCTCACTTAGGATCTTTGCTAGTGATTCTGCAGATTTGCTATCTTTGATCATTAAAAGTTTGCTTTGATCGTATTATCCACTTTTGAAATAGCTTTTTTAAATACATTTTTTATATCATCTAAATCTTGAGGTGAATTTCCTTCAAACCTTAAAACCAAGTTTGGTGAAGTATTTGATGCTCTTATAATACCCCAGCAAGAATCTCTATCTATTCTTATGCCATCTAGGGAGCTGATCTCTCCACTTTCTTTCTCCAGTATTTTTATTAGTTTACTTATTATTGAAAACTTATTTTCATCTGAAACAGATATATTTATCTCTGGTGTTGATAAATTCTGAGGTAGTTCAGAAAAAATATCTGATGAATTTTTTTCCTTTTCTGACAAAATCTCTAACATTCTACTTCCAGCATATATAGCGTCATCGAAACCAAACCATCTATCTTTAAAGAAAATATGCCCACTCATTTCTCCGGCTAAAAGAGCATTCTTTTCAAAAAGATTTTTCTTTATGTATGAGTGGCCAGTTTTTGACATGTAAGCTATACCAGAATTTTCTTCAATGAAATTTTTTAGGATGTTAGAACATTTGACGTCAAAAATTATTGTCGCATTTTTATTTTTCTCTAAAACTTGGCCTGCATACAGAATCATTTGAATATCTGGGTAGATAATTTTCCCTGAGTTATCAACAATACCAACTCTATCTGCATCACCGTCCAAGGCTATACCAATATCAGCATTTGATTCTTTTATTTTGCTCTGCAAGTCTTCAAGATTTTTCGGATTACCAGGATCTGGGTGATGATTTGGAAAATTTCCATCTACTTCGCTGAAAAGTTCTACAACTTCACAACCAATTGCTTTAAATGCTTGTGGCGCAATCACCCCGCCAACACCATTTCCACAATCAAGACAAATCTTCATGGATCTTTTTAATGAGATATTATTTTTAAGCTCATTAATATAATCATCTAAAATATCTATCTCTTCTAAATTACCTTTCTGGATTTCTTTCGAGTGTGTGCCTTGAAGTATGTCGTTTTTAATATTTTGAATTTCTTGCCCGAAAATAGTTTTACCGCCCAAGATTATTTTAAATCCATTATATTCTTTGGGGTTGTGGCTCCCTGTGATCATGACTCCATTCTTAGTATTGAATTTTTCAACCGCAAAATAAAGTAGAGGTGAGGGCACCATTCCTGCATTTATGACATCTACACCATTATCTAAGAAGGAGTTAATCAAGGCTGAGTAAATTCTTGCTCCAGATAATCTTCCGTCGCGAGCTACTACAACTTGTTTTAAACCTAATTTTTTAATTTTATGACTCAAAGCTGATCCCAAAGACATAACAAATACATCGCTCAGGTCCTCAGATGCAATACCTCTGATATCATATGCTCTAAAAATATTTTGATTAATTTGCATTTGGTTTTAACTTAATTATGGATACTTCAAAGGGCCTTGAAAATATAGATGGCGTTGTATGGTTTGATGGCCAGTATGTTGACTGGAAAGATGCCAAAGTTCATGTTTTAACTCATACTCTTCATTACGGATTAGGTGTATTTGAAGGTGTTAGAGCTTATTCTACCACGCAAGGACCAACGATTTTCCGTCTTAAGGACCACACAGATCGCCTTTTTGAATCTGCAGATACTGTTAAATTAAAAATTCCTTATTCAAAAGACGAAATAAATAAAGCTCAAATAGAAGTCGTAAAAAGAAATAAGTTAGAGGAAGCTTATATAAGGCCTATGTGCTTTTATGGTTCTGAAGGCTTGGGACTCAGAGCTGATAATCTTAAAGTTCACTGCATTGTTGCTGCTTGGTACTGGCCAAGCTACCTTTCTCCAGAGCTCTACGAGCGAGGGATCAAAGTAAAATTATCAAGTTACACAAGACAAAGAGGGAATAAAGTGTCGAGATCAAAAGTTAACGGAAACTACGTTAACTCTATTGTTGCACTTAATGAAGCTCTTGAAGCAGGCTTTGATGAAGCATTAATGTTAGACACAGCAGGAAATGTTGCCGAGGGTTCCGGAGAAAACTTTTTCATGGTGAAAGATGGGAAAATATTCACTCCTGATGTTGAAGCATCACTTAATGGTATAACAAGAAAAAGTATCATTGATTTAGCTAAGAATGAAAAAATTGATGTTATTGAGAAGAACATCTCTCCAGAAGAGGTTATTCAAGCAGATGAACTTTTTTTTACAGGGACCGCAGCAGAGGTATTACCAATAACGTTTGTTGATAAAAATAAAATATCAAATGGTCAAAGAGGACCTATTACCAAGATTCTTCAGTCAAAATACTCTAATCATGTAAGAGGGGAGCACATTTTATTCCCTGAATGGTTAACTAATATTTCTGGTAATTGAAAATCTTAATAATTAAAACCTCTTCGCTGGGAGATATAATTCATTCCTTTCCAGCCATTGAAGACATAAAAAAGAATTACCCGGAATCTAGAGTAGATTTTCTAGTTGATAGCACATTTCTCAGCACAGCAAAATTAAATCAGTCTATCGACAATTTCTTTTCAATTTCATTAAGAGAAACAAAAAATCAATCTTTTGTGAAAAGACTTAAGAATTTGAATAAAGAAATAAATGCATCATTTAAAAATATCACTTATGACTTTGTAATTGATTTTCAAGGATTGATGAGAACTCAAATCATAGGTTCAAAAATAAAAAAAATTTCCAGCTCCAAAAATTTTATTGGATATAGCTTTAAATCAGCAAAAGAAGGGTTTTTAACATTTTTATACGACAAGGAAATAAATGTAACTAAGGATGAACATGCAGTAATGAGAATGAAAAAATTAGCAGCTGAAAGTTTAAATTATGAGCCAAATAAAGAACATGATTATGGTTTTAAGCAAGAAGGCTTAGATAAAAAAAGTAAGATTATTTTCGTTCATGGGTCTAGCAGGAGAAATAAGGAATATCCCTTAGATTACTGGAAAAAATTAGCCGATCACTTAAATGATTTCAATTTAGATATTTGTGTACCTGTTCATGGAGAGAATCAATTAAATTACTTCAAAGAAATAAATAAAATTAATTCTAGAACCTTCAAGTTGGAAACTGATAATTTTCATGAGATCAAAGAAGAGTTTGATAAGTGTTCATTTTTTATAGGAGTCGATACAGGTCTAACTCATATATGCGCAGGATTAGGATTATCTGGAATTTTTCTATTTGGACCTACTGATCCTTCAAAAGTAGGGCCTGTTTTTGATCATCAAAGAGTGATCAAGAAATCAGAAATGACCGAAATAAATCCTTCTCTAATTATAGAGATGCTTAAAGAAGAGAGTTTTGAATAAGAAAAAATTAAAAATTGGCTTGGTAACTTACAGAGGTAATCCTTCTTCAGGAGGTCAAGGTATTTACATAAACTATCTAAGTAGAGCTCTATCTGATCTTGGGCATGAGGTTACTGTCATTTCTGGTCCTCCTTATCCGGAAATAAGAAAAGATATCAAACTAGTTAAAATACCCAGCCTTGACTTATTTTCAAAAAAAAATAAGTTTCTTGACGTTAAATTTTCAGAATTATTATCTTTAAATAACTTGAAAGAATGGATCAGCATAAACACTGGTGGTTTTCCTGAGCCGCATACCTTTGGCCCAAGACTGGAGAAATTTTTTGAAGAAAATGCTGACCAATTTGATGTAATTCATGACAATCAAACTTTATGTAAAGAATTTATTTCTCTTCAGCAGAAACTTCCCTTAGTGACAACCATCCATCACCCAATTACGAAAGATTTAGAATTTCAGCTAAAAAGTACAAATGATTTTTTTTTAAAACTCCTTATAAAAAGATGGCACTCATTTATTCCAACTCAAATAAAGGTTGCAAAAAAATTAAAAAAAATTGTAGTTCCCTCTGAATCTTCTGGGAAAGATGTCTTTAAGGATTTCTCATTGAAAAAAGCAAATATTGAAGTTGTTCACAACGGAATAGATTTGAGTTTTTTTTATCCTTCAGATAAACCTTATGAGGATTACAAAATATTATCCATAGCAAGTTCTGACGTACCGATGAAAGGTTTAGATTTCATGATCAAAGCTTTTCCAAAAATCAAAAAAATTTATCCAAAGGCTAAATTGAGTGTTTTAGGAAAAATTAGAGAGGAAGGACATACAGAAAGACTTATAAATAGTTTAGATCTTAAAGATCACATAAATTTTGTATCGGATCTATCTCATTCAGAACTAAGAGAACAATATTGTTCATCTCATGTAGTAGTTATTCCTTCCTTGTATGAAGGTTTTGGTTTTGCTGCTGCAGAGGCAATGGCTTGTGGGGTTCCCGCAGTGGTATCTGATGGCGGATCTTTAAAGGAAATCGTTGGAGAAGCTGGAAAGGTTATTATTCCTGGAGATGAAAATGCTATCGTTGATGCTGTAAATGAATTATTTTCTTATGAAGATTTAAGAAAAAATATGGTGGCCAAAGGTATCTCTAGAGTTAAAGATAAATTTACGTGGCACAATGCTGCTTTAAAACTAAACAATATTTATCATCAAATGATAAAGAGTCATGCAAACAATAAATATTCAAAAACTTAATCTTTCAGATAATGCAAAAGTTCTTGACCTTGGTTGCGGAGAAGGTCGGCATTGTTTTGGTGCATACATGAATGCAAATTTAGATGTTTTTGGTTTTGACTTAAATCCAGAGGATGTTCAAAAAGCAATAGATAATTTTCCACAATTCGATGAAAAATCTGATGCAAAAAGTTGCAGTTTTGGATGCACTGATGCCACAAAACTCCCTTTTGCCGATGAGACTTTTGATTACTTGATTTGCTCAGAGGTACTAGAACATATTCCAGAAGTTGATTATGCAGTTGATGAAATTATCAGAGTCACCAAGCGAAAAGGCAAAATTGCTGTGAGTGTTCCCTCTTTCTTTCCGGAATGGGTTTGCTGGTCTCTCAGTAAAGATTACCAATTAACACCAGGCGGTCATGTAAGGATTTTTAAATATAAGCAACTTAGAAAAATGATTGAGGAAAGGAATTGTAAATTCATAGAGAAACATCGTGAACATGCACTTCATAGTCCGTATTGGTGGTTAAAATGCTTGTTTTGGAAGAACCAAGACAATTCATGCCTAGTGAATAAATATCATGACTTTCTAGTGTGGGATATGATGAAAAAACCTTTCATCACAAGACTTCTAGAAAAAATATTGCAACCTTTGATCGGTAAAAGTACGGTTATTTATTTTGAGAAAAATTAGAATTTAGTTTTGAAATCTTTATCTGAGTTAAATCATCTTTCGGGATACATTGCAGAGAGTCAAGATGAATGGGGAGGAATTCCTTCGGAGAAAGATAAAATCCTTGATCCTTGGGACCATATCGAATGCTGCATGGCTTTGGATGTCTTCGGAGAAAAAGAAAAATCTTCGCTAGGCTTCCAATGGCTCATTGATCATCAAGAGGATGATGGATCATGGTATTCAGAGTATCAAGCCAACAAAAATATTTCTTCTAGAAAAGAATCAAACTTCTCTTCGTATATTGCAATTGGAGCACTACATAATTACGAGAGCTATGGAGATTTGAAATTCTTAGAAAACTTGCTTCCAACTCTTAAAAAGTCTCTTGAGTTTACTCTCTCAGCACAAACTGATTTCGGTGAATTCTCTTGGGCTATGGAAAATGGGAAGTGGCTAGACGACGCCTTAAAAACTGGTAACTCATCAATCTTTATGAGCTTGAAAGCTTATAAAAAAATTTTTGATTTGTTGGGCCAAAATTCTAATCAAATAGAAAGTTCACTTACAGCTCTAAAAAAAGTTTTTTTAAACAACGCATCTAGATTTGATAGGAATTGGAATTCAAAAGAAAGATACAGTATGGATTGGTATTATCCAATTTTGGCAGGAATTTATGATAACTCAGAAGCTATTAGAAAAATTAATTCCAAATGGAACATTTTTATTAATGAAGAGTTTGGCTGCAGATGCGTCAGCGATAGACCTTGGATTACTGTAGCCGAAACATCGGAATTAATAATAACGCTAAATAAAATAGATGAGATAAAAAAAGCCAAGGATCTCTTTGAAAAAGTAAGCGAATTAAAAGATCCCAAAGACAACATTTTCTGGATGGGTTATGTTTTTGATGATGAGAAATACTGGCCAATTGAAAAACCTACTTGGACTGCAGCAGCATATATTCTCGCTGCGAATGCATTGAATGGATTTACTTCGGCAGGTGACTTTTTTAAGAAGTTGTAGTCTAAATTTTTTTTAAAATACCCAAAGTTTTGTATAGCTCTATGAATTTATATTGATTTGTTTCCTTTGCATATTCAAATAATTCATAGGGCGGCCTTCCTCCATCATTAGGATCAGGAAAAACATCATGAATTAGCAAATAACCATCTTTGCAAACGAAATCACTCCAAGCTTTAAAATCTGAAAACGCCGATTTTTTGCTGTGACTGCCATCAATGAAGAGAAGACCAATCTTATAATTTTTTGGCCAGAGTGAACTTACTTCTTGCGAATCACCCACTGCAGGCAATATAGATTCTTTGTGAGGAAAATTCTCAATGTAAGACCTAAAAACAGGATAAGTATTAAATTTATCGAGTCTTTCGTCATAAAAATTTTTATCGAAATATTCTTCGCCAGGCTGATGCTCTTCTGAGCCTACATGATGATCGACTGTTACTAAGAAAGTATCATTAGCTGCACAGGCTTCAGCAATAACCAAAGAAGATTTTCCGCAATAAGTTCCAATTTCAAGGCAAGGACCTTTTTTTGAGGCAACTGATGCTAATTCAAAAAGTCTTTCTGCTTCAGAAAAATCAAGGAAACCTATATGATTATTAAAATTTTTAATCCAATTCACTTTAAAAAATGTTTACCAGAGAAGTCTACACGAATTCAAAAGGAGAAAATTTTTCCTATCTAATCCATGGAAACCAAGCAGCAGAAAACTTGATCTTTTTCTTTCATGCCACTGGTTTTAATGCAGAGACTTACAATAATTTTCTAAGCAATCTATCAAAAAAATTAGGAGACAATTACAAAATCATTTCTTTAGATCAAAGAGGTCATGGATTATCTTCAGCAAATGCAGACCCCAGAAAACTTTCTACATGGAATTCACTTGTTGATGACGCTAAGGATTTTGTTCAAAAATTTTCCTCAAAGGAATTATATTTTTCTGGTCATTCAATGGGAGCAATTATTGCGTTAAAGCTTTCAACAGAGTTCTCAGAAATTTCTAGATTATTTTTGATAGATCCTGTTTTACCAGGTCCCAAATTTTCTGCTTATGGAAGATTAAAAAAATTATTTAGATTGAATAAAACTTCTCACATGGTCTTGGCCGCAAAAAACAGAAGGTTTGAATTTGCATCAAAGCAAGAAGCATTCAACCACTTTAAAGGCAGAGGGGCCTATAAATCCTGGAATGATGATATTTTGCAAGATTACTTAAATGGAGGGATGATTGTTGAACAGGATAAAGCTTATTTAAGCTGTCATCCTCACTGGGAGGCAGAAGTTTTCAATACCGCATCGTTAGATACATGGAAATACGTAAAAAAAGTAAAGTGCAAAGTATTCGTGCCCTATGCATTAATTGCATCAACCTTGGGAGATGGCGCAAGAAAAAGTCTCCAAAAAAAATATAATTTTAGGCTTAAACCATACGATGCTTCACATTTCTTGCCAATGGAAAAGGGCGATCAACTTAGTTCTGATATAGAATCTTTTATCTTGAATTAAAAAATGAAAAAGAAAATAACTGTAATCGGTGATGTCATGATCGATTGGTATCTCCACGGTGAATCCTCAAGAATTTCTCCGGAAGCACCTGTACCAGTTGTAAAATTCAAAGAGTCTAAGTTTCAATTGGGTGGCGCAGCGAATGTGGCAAATAATTTAAAGCATCTTGAAATTGAACCTTTTCTTATTGGCGCTACTGGCAATGATCATTTTGGTTCTTTATTGAAAGAACATTTAAAGGCAGAAAAAATAAAGTTTAATTTAACATCAGAAAAAAGTTTTCAAACCATTTGCAAACAAAGATTGATGTCTTCCAATCAGCAACTAGCAAGGATAGATTACGAGCAGTATTTTCATGGAAGCAAGCTAACCAATACATTTAACACATTTATTAAAAATATTGCTAAAACAGACTTAATAATAGTTTCAGACTATGGAAAGGGCACTATTTTTAATGCAAGAAAGCTCATCCAATCTGCCAAAAAACTAAAGAAAAAGATCCTAATTGATCCTAAGGGAAAAGATTTTGCAAAGTACAAAGGAGCAAATTTAATTACTCCTAATAAATCTGAATTTGAAAATATTATGGGCAAGGTGGGCTCTAAAAGAGATTTAGCAAATAAAGCAAAGAAAATGCTGGAGCATTTGAATTTGGAATCGCTGATAGTAACTCTAGGCTCAGAAGGAATGTATGTTCTCAAAAAATCTAATAAAAAAATTATAGGAGACTTCATAAATGCTTATCCTCAAGAGGTATTTGACGTATCAGGTGCAGGGGATACAACGATATCTGCCTTGGGTGCAGCCTTGTCTGAGGGCAATGATATTTTTTCTGCTGCTGAGTTCGCTAATCTAGCAGCTTCAATTTCAGTTTCTAAGTTAGGAACTTCCACAGTTAGCATAGAAGAGGTTACCAGTTTAGAGTCCTCAAAAGGTAATAAAGAACAAGTTATTGTTTTTACAAACGGTTGCTTCGATATTATCCACTCAGGTCATTTAGATTTACTTAAAGAAGCAAGAAGTTACGGAGATAAGCTAATTGTGGGTCTTAACTCTGATAAATCAATCAGCAAATTAAAAGGGCCTGAAAGGCCAATAATTGGTCAGTCTGAAAGGAAAAAAATTCTTTCAGCATTAAAATACGTTGACGAAGTAATTATTTTCAATGAAGAAAATCCTTTGAAATTAATCAAAAAACTGAAGCCTAGCATATTAGTAAAAGGAGCAGACTATACAAAAGAACAAGTTATTGGCGGGGAATTTGTAGAGTCTTATGGAGGTCAAATTAAGTTAGTTAAACTTGCCAAAGGAAAATCAACTTCAAATATAATTAATAAAATCTCTTCTTGAGCTATGAGCGCATTAAAATCTTCTGAAATTACAATTGAAAATTTTAGAAAGCACAAAAAGAATAAAACTAAATTCTCTGCACTTACTTGCTACGACGCTACTCTTTCAAAAACTTTAAGTGACAATGGCGTCGAGATGATCTTAGTTGGAGATAGCTTGGGTATGGTCATACAAGGGCACGATTCAACTCTTCCGGTTTCTGTTGAAGATATTATTTATCATTTGAGATGTGTAAAAAAAGGAAACTTGAGTGCACACATTATGGCGGATATGCCTTTCATGAGTTGTGCAACCGAAGATCTCGCTTTTGAAAATGCTTCTAGGATTATGCAGGCAGGAGCAAATTCTATAAAAATTGAGGGTGGTCAATGGATGTTGAACATTACAAAAACTTTATCCTCGCAAGGCATTCCGATATGTGCTCATATTGGTCTTACTCCTCAATCAATAAATAGAATTGGAGGTTATTCTGTTCAAGGAAGAGATCCAGAGGATAAGAAAAAAATACTTAAAGAAGCTATTGAACTGCAAGATGCGGGAGCCGAAATGATTTTATTTGAATGCATTCCTGATTCTTTGACAAATTCTTTAGTGGATAATTTATCAATACCAACAATTGGTATAGGAGCGGGGCCCAAAACAGATGGGCAAATTATGGTCTTGCACGATATGCTAGGAATTTCTCCCTTAGCAACAAAACCTAAATTTGTTAAAGATTATCTTGCTGAAAATAATTCTATTCAAGAAGCAATTAGTTCCTATGTGTATGAGGTAAGAGCAGGCATTTTTCCATCAAAAGAGCATACTTTTTTAGATTGAAGATAATAAAATCAAATAAAGAACTAGAAGCATTAAATTCAAAAAAACTTGCATTTGTTCCAACTATGGGGAACCTTCATGCTGGACATTTGAAATTAGTTTCTGAAGCAAAAAAATTAAAATATGAAGTTATAGTCTCTATTTTTGTTAATCCTCTACAATTTGGAAAAGATGAAGATTTTGATTCATATCCAAAGACTTTAAAGGAAGATAAATTAAAACTCATCAGTAAGGAATGCGACTATCTCTTTCTGCCCAAATCTGAAGAACTCTTAAATGGAATTCATCAAGAAACTTCAAAATATAACAATTTTCTTTGCGGGATAGATCGTCCAGAACACTTCAACGGAGTAGCATCAATCATTAGAAAGTTCTTAAAAATCATACAACCTAATTCAATCATTATGGGGGAAAAAGATTTTCAGCAAACCCTCGTAATAAAGGAACTAATCATCAAGCATAATTTCAAATGCAAGTTAATAACCATTCCTACTGCCAGAGAAAATTCTGGGTTAGCAATGTCTTCGAGGAATAATTATCTGACAGAAAACGAAAAGATGCAGGCAGCAAAAATATATTCAACGCTTGTAGATACGAAAAATCTTATTTTTAAGAACGGTTTTAAGAGAAAAGATTTAAAAAATAAAATAAATTACCTTAAAAAAAATAATATCAATGTAATCTATTTTGATCTATTTGATGCAGAGTCTTTGGAATCAATAAATGAAAGTCCTCGCCTTAAGGGTAATTTTGTTTTAGCTACTGCTGTAAAAATTGGAAATACAAGACTAATAGATAATATTGTTTTTTCAATATAGCCTTTTTCGTAAGAGGCTTTCATCATAAATATCTTGAGTATTTTTAGGTCGATGTTTGAATCTCCTATGTATCCAAAGATATCTCTCCGGTTGTTCTCTTATACATAATTCAATTTCTTTATTAAGCAAAGATAAGTCTTCATAAAGATTTTCACCACTCATATCTATTTCCCTTAAAGTTATTTTATATCTATTTTTTATATCCACTAGATAAAGGAAATAAATTTTGCACCCAGCCCTTTTTTTGGCAATTGAAGGAAATTTAACGGTCAATGTGGGTATATTGAAATAGGGCACAAAAATTGAGTGATCATATCCATAGTCCTGATCTGGCAAATACAGTAAATTTTCACCTTTTTGCAATAGTCTCATAGATTTTAAAACTTCATTTGGGAACAGAATTTGTTTGAAATACTTATCTCTTGAACTAAAGATAAAATTATTTACTAATCTACCTTTTTGTTTTTTTGCCATTGCATTCACATCAAACATAATTGCTGCTACTCGACCTGTGATTTCTAAATCTGTTGTGTGCGGGATTAAAATAAGATTACCTTGTGATGATTTTTTGAGCTCATCCAAATCAAATTCATCAAGATTTATTATGAGCCTCTTAAAATTTTCTTTGTCAAGAACCCAAGCTTTAAGACTGTGAAAAATTGAGGCTCCAAGGCGAAGATAATGTTTATATAGAATTTTAGATCTATCTGATTCATTTAATTCTGGAAAACAAACTTCTAAATTCTTATCAGCTATTTTCCTTCTTATATTTCCAAAAGTCCTTAAGAGATAGGCAACAGATTTTGCAAAGAGAAATTCTACAAAGTTCAATAAATATAGCATTTAAGACATTTAAGATTTTTCCCATTATAGTAGCATTTGAATAAATCGAAGATTCGGAGCATTTTATTTTCTTTTTGTACAATTTTTTAATTTCTCTAATAATTCCTTTCGCTTTAGTGAGGCACATACTAAAAGCAAGTTCTTTTGGAGAAAAAAGACTTCAAGCTCTGGAAAAGATAGGATTGTTTAAAGGAGATAAAAACTCAAATAAATCAATCTGGATTCATGCTGTATCAGTCGGAGAGGTGAATGTTGCCCTAAAGTTAATTCAAGATTTAGAAGAGATCCTAGAAAATCCAAATTTTATTTTATCAACGACAACTTTAACTGGAGCAAGAAAAGCTAAAGAAAATCTTAATAAAAATTCAATACATGTTTATTTTCCATTCGATTTAAAATTTATTTGCAAGAAATTCATTAACTTTCATAAACCTTCAATACTCCTACTCGTAGAGACCGAAATTTGGCCAAATCTCATTAATGTCTTCAATGAATTTAAGCTACCGGTAGTTTTAGTTAATGGAAGACTATCTAAAAAGTCCTTAAAGAAATATCAAAGACTGAATTTTTTCTTCAAAAGTAGTTTCAATAAAATTAATCATGCTTTTGTCCAATCAAAAAATGATTTTGAAAGATTTTATGAGGCTGGAGTTAAAGAAGATGCAATGAGTGTGACCGGCTCAATTAAGTTCGATACTAACTCAGCATCACCGAAAAATTTTAATGAACATGAGATTAATTATTACAAGGAAAAATATGTATTCGTTTGCGGAAGTACACACCCCGGAGAGGAAGAAATACTCATTGAAAGTTTCATAGATTTAAAAAAAGCAAATAAGCATTTAGTTTTAGTGCCTCGGCATCCAGAAAGGTTCAATGAGATCAAAGAATTATTAAAAGAAAAAAAATTAACTAGCATTTTTTACACTGAAATTTCTTCTAACCCTAATGATAAGAGTGACGTAACTATAGTTGATGTAATAGGCCGGCTATTAGATTTTTATGAGATTGCTGATTATGTCTTTATTGGAGGTACTTTAGTTGATCATGGGGGGCAAAATTTTCTCGAACCAGCTTATTTTCATAAACCAATTCTTTCAGGAAGAAGTACATATAACTTTGAAGAAATTTCACAAAAGTTAGAAGATTTAGATCTATTAAGATTTGTCTCAAATAAAGATGAAATTACTCATGCAATTGAAAATATGGAAGCTATCTCTGATACTTTGAGGCAGGAGATTGATATTTGGTTAGATGAAAGCAGAGGCGCTTCAAAATTCATAAGTCAAAAAATCTGTGAAAAATTTAAATTAATTTAATTTTTTTCAGAACATTGAGACAATTTCTTAAATTTTTATAGTAATATTTGTTTTTACTTTTCTTGGGGAAAAAGATAATGAAATTCATCGTAGCTATTATTAAACCAGCTAAATTAGAGGAAGTTAGAGCATCTTTGGCAGATGTTGAAGTGGCAGGATTAACCGTTTCTGAGGTAAAGGGATTTGGGCGTCAAAAAGGGCAAACTGAACTTTATCGAGGTACAGAATATAAAGCTGACTTTCTTCCCAAGACAAAAATTGAACTGGCTGTGCCAGATGATCAAGTTGAAAAAGTAACCACTGCAATCTCTTCTGTTGCAAACACGGGTAAGATTGGCGATGGAAAGTTATTCGTTTTTGATTTAGAAACAGTTATCAGAATTAGAACAGGCGAAACTGGCGAAGAAGCAATTTAAAAATATTTTTTTACTTTCAAGCCTCTAATTAATTATGTCCATAGAGCTACAGTGATCTCTTGTGAATTAGTTTAAAGAAGACTCAGCAAATTCCTTTGCCCATTTATAATTAGCTTTTCCATTTGGTGCTCGCTTAACTTCTTCGGTAAGAAGAATACTTTTTGGAACTTTATAACCAGCTAAATTTGTTTTTAAAAAAGCAATTAGCTCCGCTTCGCTGGGATCATTATCCTTCTCAGAAGATACAACTGCGACAACTTTTTGACCAAATTTTTCATCAGGCAAGCCAACCACGAGACAGTCGTAAACGCTAGCATTAAGCTTTAAAGCTTCTTCGACTTCCTCAGGGTAAACTTTCTCTCCTGCTGTATTAATGCAATTACTACCTCTTCCTAATAGAGTGATCGATCCATCTTCCTCAAGAAGAGCATAATCTCCGGGAAAGCTATACCTTATTCCGTTGAATTCTTTGAAGGTCTCAGCTGATTTCTCAGGATCTTTATAGTAACCTTCTGGAACCAAGCCACTTGTTCCTATTTTTCCTCTTACACCAGAGCCAGGCGAAACTTCTTTACCTTCATCATCAACAATAATTACTCCAGGATTGATATTAAATTTGGCTGTTTTAGCTGGGTTGTCTCTGGAAGATATTGATGAGCCCATTCCACCTTCTGTTGATCCCATGGTATCAATTAAAACCATATCCTTATGTTTAAGAAGTCCATCTTTAACTTCAGAGCTCCACATAACTCCACTCGAAATAATTGTTTGTAAACTATCTATGGAGTAAGCATTACCATCCGCTGAAGCTTTGTTCAATGAATCCAACATAGGCTTTGCAAATGCATCACCAACAATAACAACGCTTGTAGCTTTTTTAGATTCTACTTCCCTCCATAAACGATCTGGATCAAATCCTAGAGAAGGCATGGTCACAACACTGCCACCGGATAGATGGGGCAAAAACGCTCCTAACCACATTCCTGTCCCATGCATTAGAGGACATCCAACAAGACTGACAGGTAATTCATTAGATGCGGCTTTTTCTTTAATCAATGACTCAATATCTTCTAGATCTTCAGGAACAGGAAAACCCATGGCAAAAGCTGTTTTCATCATTGAGCCGAGAAATAAACCTTGCTTATACATAACTCCTTTAGGCATTCCAGTTGTGCCTCCTGTGTAAAGCATATAAAAATTCTCTTCAGATCTTTCTCTCTCTTTTTGTTTATCTTCCTTTTGAATTATCTCTGAATACTCATCTGACCCCTCTAAAAGATCCTCGCTGCCATCCATTACTTGAATGAAAGCTTTAATTTTAGGAAGTTTATTTTTGATGGCTTTTATTCTGTCAGCGTAACAAGCTTGATAAAAAATGGCTTCTGCATCTGCATTATCTAATAAGTAAATTAATTCATCTTCTTGATAACGATAATTCACATTGATGGGAACACACTCATTTTTAAAAGTGGCAAATTGAGCTACGAGGTATTCATTTGAGTTATGAAGGTAAAGTCCAACTTTCGAATCAAAAGAAAGACCTTTGCTCTCTAAGTAATTCGCTAACCTAGCGGCTTGATCTTCGTACTCTCGCCAAGTTACTACTTTATCTTCACAAACTAGAGCTGGTTCTTCCGGAATGACTCTTGAAATTTTTTCAAAAACAGATGCAAAATGCATGTTCATATTTCCCCCAAAAATTTTCTTATGTTTTGAAGTGTTAAATTAGATAATAATTAACCAAAATACAATAGTTTGAAAATATTTTGAAAACATTATCCCCAATCATTTGCATTCTAGGACCAACGAATTCTGGAAAGACAGATTTATCGCTGAGACTTTTTGATGAAATATCCGCAGATTTGATAAGTGTTGATTCCGTTCAAATTTATAAACATGCTGACATTGGAAGCAATAAAATTTCTAAGGAACTTCAAAATAAATATCCTCATGAGCTTATCGATATCATAGAGCCTAATGAGGTTTATTCCGTAGGTAAATTTTTAAAAGACTTAAAGCGCGCTATCGATAAATCAGTCCAGTCAAATAAAGTGCCAGTTTTAGTTGGTGGCTCGATGATGTATTTTTTTTCATATCTTGTTGGATTTGATGATCTTCCTAAGTCTGATCCAGATACCAGAAGAAAGATTCTTCAAGACATTGATATAAAGGGAAAAGAAGTAGCTTATAAAAGACTAAAAACAAAAGATCCCGAAGCAGCAAAAAACATTCATCCTAATGATACTCAAAGATTGGTTAGAGCTTTAGAAGTATTAGAAATTTCAAATAAACCCATGAGTTCTTTTTTTAAAAGGAAAGAAAATTCTAATTCAAATGTTTTCCCTATAGTGATTGATAAAGGTAAAGGTTCAAATTTTGATGAGAATCTAAAAAATAGAGTCGAAAATATGTTAAGAAAAGGTTTCATTGATGAAGTAGAAGAAATAATAAAAATTTACAAATCTAACAAATTACCCCTTTTTAATTCTGCTGGCTATAAGGAAGTTTCTATGCATATAGATAAAATAATTAAAAAGGATGCTCTTATTGAAAAAATATATTTTGCCCATAAGAAATTAGTAAAGCATCAGAGAACTTGGATAAAAAAAATCCCTAACTTGAAAGCTTTTCAAAGTGCGGATACTGCAAAAAATGAAATACTGGAATATTTATCTTATTGAGTATCTTTATATCAATCTTATCTTTAAAATGTGATTTATGTCTTGGAATAACAACGGAAATAATGGATCAAGAGATCCTTGGGGAGGAAAAGATGGCCCCCCTGATATCGATGAAGCTTTAAAAAAATTTAGAGATCAATTCAGTTTTCTATTTGGAAGAAAATCTAGCTCTGGTGGCGGTGATTTTAAACCAAGAAAATTTCTTACACCTGTCTTAGCAGTCATAGCTATTTTATATGGAGCTTTAGGAATCTATACTGTAGATGCTCAGGAGCAAGCAGTTGTAATGAGATTTGGTGAGTACATTAACACCAAAGGACCAGGTATACATTGGAATCCTCCTATTATCGATACAAGAACTATTGTGAATACTGAAAAATTATTCACTCATACAGCAACCTCTTCGATGCTAACTAAGGATGAAAACATCGTCATCGTTGAAATTGGAGTTCAGTATAAGAAATCCAATCCCGTTAATTATCTTTTAGAAGCTTCAACACCCGACGATAGTCTCGCACAAGCATCTGAGGCAGCCTTAAGGCATGTTGTCGGTAGCAATATTATGGACGATGTCCTTACTACTGGAAGGGAACAAATAGCATTTGATGTTAAAGAAAGATTACAGCAAAGATTAGATGATTATCTAACTGGTATAGAAGTAGTAACAGTCAACGTTAAAGAGTCTAAGCCACCCGATGCAGTAAGAGAGGCCTTTGACGATGTTGTGAAGGCTCGAGAAGATGAGGTCAGATTGAGAAACCAAGCTGAGACTTATGCAAATGAGGTGGTTCCAATAGCTAGAGGTGATGCGCAAAGAACAATTCAGGATGCAGAAGGCTATAAAAGCAAAGTGATAGCAGAGGCAGAAGGTGATGCTTCTCGTTTTAGTCAATTGCTTGTTGAATACACCAAAGCTCCGGAAGTTACCAGACAAAGACTTTATCTAGACGCTGTGCAGTCTGTTATGGACAACAGTACCAAGGTTATGATCGATGTTCAGGATGGTAACAACATCCTTTACTTGCCTCTAGATAAAATTGCATCTGCAGCAGTCGCTACAGATAGAAATAATTCATCATCTAGTAATGATCAAGATATTTCTATAGGAAATATCACAGATCAAGTGATAGAAGAAATAAGAAAAAGACAGGAAAGAAGATAATGACTAGACTAGGTTTAATTATTGTATCAGCAGTTGTTATCACAATAGTGATCCTTGCTAATACACTCTACATAGTTACCGATAGAGAGACTGCTATCAAATTAAGATTTGGTGAAATAATTGATTCTTCAATTGAGCCAGGGTTACATTTCAAAATTCCAATCCTTCACACCATAAAAAAATTCGATGAAAGAGTTTTAACTCTAGATAATCTGCCTCAACCATATTTCACTGCTGAGAAGAAAAGATTGATTGTTGACTACTTTGTTAAATGGAGAATCACAGATGATGAGCAATTCTATATCACTACATCGGGCGGTCAACTTTCAGCCCTAAGGGCGCTTTTGACTCAAAGAGCTGATGAAGGTCTAAGAAACCAATTCGGTACACGAAGCGTTCAAGAGGTTGTTTCAGGTGAAAGAGATGAGCTAATGGCTAATCTAACTACAAATCTTAACCAAACCGTCGGGGATGAATTAGGAATTGAAGTTATAGATGTAAGGATAAAAAAGATTGAATTACCTAATGAGGTTAACGACTCAGTTTATAACAGAATGAGAACTGAACGTGAGAGGTTAGCTCAAGAGCTTAGGGCCCAAGGAAATGAAATAGCTGAAGAACTTAGAGCTACAGCTGATAAAGAAAGGACAATAATTCTAGCTAATGCGTATAAAATTTCTGAAGAATTAAGAGGTGAGGGTGATGCAACCGCCGCTAATATTTATGCAGATGCATTCAATGAAGATCCAGAATTTTATGAATTCACAAGAAGTTTGAAAGCTTATCAAATGGCTTTTAAAAATAAATCAGATGTTCTTTTAATTGACCCTGACAGCGATTTTTTCAAATACTTGGATAGCTCGAAAGGTAATTAGTAGGTATGTCAGATTTCTGGAATCTCCCGGATGGAGTCGAAGAAATCGTTCCTCCTCTTTCAACTAACTTAGAAAAAACAAAAACTGAGTTACTAGATTTTTTTCAAAATAAAGGTTTTGATCTCATTTTTACTCCTCTGGTTGAATATTCTGATTTTATAGGAGGTCTAGCAAATGAAGAATTATCAAGATCGAGTTTTCAGTTTTCAGATACAAACTCGGAAAGATCTCTTGCTTTAAGACCCGATATTTCACAACAGGTAGCTAGAATAGACAGAAGATTTCTAACTGAAAAAAATAAAAAATACTGTTACTACGGCGAAGTTACAAAAAAACCACTTGGCTCTTTTACAAAAGCAATCAGCACTGTAAAAGTTGGACTAGAAATTTTTTATGATAGCGAGACAGGCGTCAAAGAAGATATTTTTAATGCCTTATCTGGAGCCCTAAAAAAATTAGGTCTTAAAGATTATGTTCTCACCATTGGTGATATTTCTATCCTTGATGAAATACTGGATAAACTGAGATTTCCTTTAGATAAAAGAAATAAATTAAAGGATATTTTATCTTCAAGATCAAAAAGTGATTTATCTGAATTTCTAAAGCAAGAAGGTAAAGGTAAAAAAACTTTATCAATCTTATCGAAGCTGCTCGACATTATTGGTGATTATGAGCAGGAACTTAAGAATCTTAATTTGATTTGCAGGGAATTGAAAATTGATCCTAAAAAATTAAAAAGTATTAAACAATCTTTTGACATTCTAAAAAAGAATAAAATTAAGAATGTTTTAATTGATATGGTTGATTTTCCTGGTTACTCGTATCACTCTGGTATAGTTTTTTCTATCTTTCAACCAAAAACGGGGGTCCCCTTGATTAATGGTGGACAGTATAAAACTCCTTTTTCAAAAGCAAATAAAAAAGAAAGAAAGGGTATGGGTTTTGATATAGATTTAATATCTATTTTAAAATTACAGAGTAAATGACAAAAACGCAAAATTTTGCAGTTCTCGGTCTTCAATGGGGAGATGAGGGAAAAGGAAAAATAGTAAACTTCTTGTCCCCAAATTTTCACGCAACTTGTAGATTCCAAGGCGGTCATAATGCCGGCCATACTCTTATTGTGAACGGCAAAAAATTAATTCTTCATCTACTACCATCCTGTATCTGTGAAAAAGATGCTCTCTCATTGATTGGTAAAGGTGTGGTTCTTTCACCCAATGACTTATTTGAGGAAATATCAGAAGCCAATACTTTTTTAGAAGGTGTCGAAGATAGATTAAAAATAAGTTCTGCCTGCGTTCTGATCCTCGATCATCATAAAAAATTTGACCAATGCAGAGAAAAATCTAATTCATTTAAAACCATTGGAACCACTGGGAGAGGTATAGGTCCAGCATATGAAGACAAAGTAGGAAGGAGAGCAATCAGACTGGTTGATTGTTTTTATGAAAAGATTTTGGAAGAAAAATTAAGAGAAAATTTAGATTTTTATAATTTTATGTTTAATAAACTTTTCGCAGTTGAAGAGGTTAGTTTTCAGGAAACCTTTGAAAAGGCCTTAAGTTATGGTGAAAGATTGAGACCTATGACGAAAGATATTTCGAAACTTATTTTAGAAATGAACAATGATGGAAAGAAGGTTCTTTTTGAAGGTGCTCAAGGAGCATTACTAGACGTTGATAATGGAACTTATCCTTATGTTACTTCAAGTAACTCATCCGCAGCTGGCATTGCTTCTGGTTCCGGCTTAGGACCGCTATCGGTAAGTAATATTTTAGGTATTGTGAAAGCCTATACTACCAGGGTCGGAGAGGGGCCAATGCCTACAGAATTGTTTGATGACATTGGTATTCATATAGCAAAGAAAGGTGGCGAGGTAGGGGCGACTACAGGACGACCGAGAAGATGCGGATGGTTTGATGCCGTTGCGATGAAAAAGGTTATTCAATCTAACAGCATAAAAAGCCTTTGTATTACAAAGCTCGATGTTTTTGATGGAATGGAAAGTATTAAAATTTGCGATAGCTATGATAATTCAGATGAATTCTTTGAGGAATCTCTCAATCTGGATAATGTAAAGCCTCAATACATCGAGTTATCAGGATGGAAAAAACCCATTTATGGTTTAAAAACTTTGGATGATTTTCCAAAAGAAGCTATTGAATTTATTTCTAAAATTGAAGAGGTTTGTGGCGTATCTGTGGACATCGTTTCAACTGGACCAGAAAGAGAAAGTACTATATTCAAAAACGATATTATCTAGCAGCTATATAAGAGTCCAGTACGCCATTTATGAATCTATAACTATCCTCTTGGCCAAATTTTTTGGCTAACTTTACAGCCTCATTAATGACTATTGGATAGTCAATATCTGAATTTTCAATTTCAAAGATAGATTGTCGAAGAATTGAAATTTCTATTTCACCGATTGACTTAATTTCAATGCTCGAATTATCAGCAATATTTTTATTTAATGAATCATTATTTTTATTTATTCCCTTTAATTTTTCGGCAACGTTGGAAATATCAAATTCTCTATACGCTTTCTTGAATTGATTGATTAAATTAGTATTAGAAATATCTGATATTTCTTTTTGATAAAGAGCCTGCAAAAGAATCTCTCTTGTCTTTGTGGGGGAAAGCTTTTTTTTAACCAGCGGCATCTTTAGAAAATAAGTCAATCATCATAAGAAGACTTTTCGCATACTCTGATCCTTTGACTTCTGCTCTTTGCTTTGCCTGCAATTCGTTATCGGTAGTTAATACTCCAAATATCACTGGTTTCTTGTTTGAAATACTTACCTGAGATAAGGATCTTGCAGTTTCATGAGCAAGCACCTCAAAGTGATAAGTTTCTCCTTTGATGATGGTGCCTAAAGCTAAAATTGCATCGTATGAACTGATAAACTTTTCCGCTGCTTGCGATAACTCAAACGCGCCTGGCACCTCAACACTATCAATATGATTTACGTTGAACCCTTTTAGTTCAGAAATTGCATCCTGTTGCATGACATCTATGATCTCTCGATTCCAAGAGGTTGAGACTATTAAAATACGATAGTTAGAATAATCTTTTTTATCGATGATAATTTTCGTTTTACTAAAATCAGTCATGATTAATTTGAAATAAATTCAATAACTTCTAAATCAAATCCAGATAGCGATGGGTATTTAGCTTCTGCGCCAAGGAGTCTAATTTTTGATACGCCAAACTCTTTTAGTATTTGTGAACCAACACCTATCCTTCTTTTATCTGAATCTGAAGAATCATTTTTTTCTTCGATATCATCGTCAGGCTGAGTTAAATCTGAACTAATTAATACGATTAAACCATTTTCAGAAGCAGATATTTTTTCCATCGCATCATCAAGAGACCATCTCTCACCAAAATCATTAGATTTAAAAATATCATGCTTAATATTAATTTGTTGGACTCTAACAAGGGTTGGTTGAGATGACTTTATTTCTCCCATTTTTAAAGCATAGTGAACTTCATTTAAAAGAGAGTCTTTGTAAACAAAAAAATTGAATTCTCCGTATTTATTTTTTATAGATGATTCACTGATTAATTCAATGGACTTTTCATTTGTCAGTCTGTAGTTAATTAAGTCCGCGATTGTCCCAATCTTAAGATCATGTTTTTCGCAGAATTTCTCTAAATCAGGTCTTCTGGACATTGAGCCGTCTTCATTCATTATCTCGCAAATTACTGCGGCAGGATGGAATCCTGATAATCTTGCTAGATCAATACTAGCTTCTGTATGGCCAGATCTATTCAAAACTCCCCCATCTTCTGCTTTAAGTGGAAAGATATGCCCTGGTTGAACTATGTCTGAACTTAGAGCTTTAGGGTTTGAAGCGACTTCAATTGTTTTTGATCTATCTTTGGCAGAGATACCTGTTGTTATTCCACTTGCGGCTTCTATAGAAACTGTAAAAGCCGTTTCATGCTTACTCTTATTAGTCTTAACCATTTGATCAAGTTTTAGTCTGTCGCAATGTTCTTCTGTTAATGCAAGACAAATGAGGCCTCTTCCATGCATTGCCATAAAATTGATGGCCTCAGGAGAGACATTTTCTGCAGGTAAAATTAAATCACCTTCATTTTCTCTATCTTCATCATCCATTAACACAACCATCTTTCCTTTTTTAAGGTCAGACAGTAATTCATTTGTAGTATTAAGAGGCATTTTTCTTTCTAAGCACTAATTTAAGGTCTCTTCCAATGGATTTTTCTTCAACGATTTCTAAATCAGGAGAATTTAATATACCTTCTAAATTTTTATTTGTATAAAAACTATTTGCTTTATTACCCAAAACTTTAGGCGCAATGTAAAAAATATATTCATCAACAAGGTTTAAATCAATAAAACTTGAGATCAATCTGGGACCCGCTTCTAGAAGAACATCTTTAATATTTATAGAGCCAAGGTAGTTGAGTACCGAAGGAATAGATATTTGATTAGCATCAGATTCAACCTTAACTATCTCTGTATTTAAAGTTTCACAGATTTGCATTTCTAAATTTTCATTATTAGTAAAAATAATTTTTCTAGAATTATCTTGAAAGAACTTTTTATTGCTATCAATGTATGACTTTGTTGAGAGCAAAGCTTTGAGAGGCTGCTTAAAGTCTTGATCATTAACTGCCTCTTCAAGCCTTACATTTAGAAGAGGGTTGTCTGTCTCTAGAGTTCCTGATCCAGTAATAATTGCACCTGATATGGCTCTATAAGAATAACCATCTTTCCTTGATGCTTGAGTTGTTATCCATTGTTCATTATTGTTTTTAAAAGCAATTTTCCCGTCCATAGAGCAAGCTATCTTAGCTCTAACATAGGGCTTTCCTTCTGCTAAATGTTTAAAAAAACCGTTATTTAAAACTGATTTATTAAGACTTAACTTTTCAATTCCAAAACCACTTTCTTTTAAAATATCTAATCCCTTTTGGGATGGGTCGCTTTGCATATAGATAATTTCTTTAAAAGAATATTTTTGAATTAAATCTGTGCAAGGCGGTGTTCTTTTTTCTGTAGAACAGGGTTCAAGAGTTACAAATAAAGAACTCCCATTAAGGACATCTTTTGTCGAATCTTTAAATTTTGTCTCTGCGTTGAGAATTGCATTTACTTCGGCATGGTTTGAGCCTGGGGCAACATGCCATCCTTCTGAGAGTATCATACCGTTTTTATAAATAAGACATCCCACGTTAGGATTTTCTCTCGTTGTAAAACTTCCTTTTAAGGCCAAATGGATAGCTCTTTCCATCAAAGCTGATTTATTCATTAATCGTTAGAAAGTTTTTTTACTTCTTCGCTAAACTCAAGTGGATCTTGGAAGCTTCTGTATACAGAGGCAAATCTGACAAAGGCTACTTCATCAATTTTTCTTAAATGCTTCATAACAGTTTCGCCAATAACTCTTGATGAAACCTCTCTTTCACCGAATCCTCTAATATCCCTTTTAATTTGCTCAATTAGTGTTTCAAAGTCTTCTTCACTCACTGGTCTTTTTTCTAAGGAACGCGAAATACCCTCTTTAAGTTTAATTTCATCGAAAGGGACTCTTGATTTGTCTTGTTTAACTATTTTGGGCATAAGGAGCTCGGCGAGCTCAAAAGTAGTCCACCTTTCATTACATTTATTACATTCCCTTCGTCTTCTGATTTGACTGCTGTCTGCAACTAGCCTTGAATCAATTACTTTGCTTTCTTCGTATGAGCAAAAAGGGCACTTCATGGATTAATTTTAGATGATTCATAAACGGGAAAGGCAGCACAGAGATCCTTAACCTCTGATTTCGTGCTTTCTATTAAATTATCGTTTTTCACATCTAAAATTATATTAGAAATCCAATCTGAAAGAATATCCATTTCATCTTCTTTGAAGCCTCTTCTTGTAACAGCTGGTGTTCCTATTCTTATTCCCGAGGTAACAAAAGGAGATTTTGGATCATTTGGTACAGCATTCTTATTTACAGTAATGTTCGCTTTACCTAGCGCATTATCAACTTCCTTTCCTGTAAGATCTTTACTAACAAGATTGACAAGAAACATATGGTTGTTTGTTCCATTAGAGACAATATCGATCCCTTTCTCCATAATTCTCTTGCTTAAGTGTTGCGCATTTTTAAGAACTTGATTTTGATATTCTTTGAATTCAGGCTCCATTGCTTCTTTAAAGCATACTGCCTTTGCTGCGATCACATGCATTAAAGGCCCTCCTTGAGAGCCAGGAAAGAGTGCTGAATTTAATTTTTTGTGAATATCCTCATTTTCTTTGGCTAGGATAAGTCCACCTCTAGGACCTACAAGCGTCTTATGAGTTGTGGTTGTGACGACATCTGCATATGGTACTGGCGAGGGATAAATTCCTGCAGCCACTAATCCAGATACATGTGACATATCTGCCAGTAAATAAGCTCCAACCGAATCAGCTATTTCCCTGAATCTATGCCATTTAATAATTCCAGAAAAAGCACTAAACCCAGAGATAATAACTTTGGGTTTATGTTCCTCAGCTAAAGCTTGCACTTCGTCGTAATTGATGTCTCCACTTTCATCCAAACCATAGCTGAATGACTCATAAATTTTTCCAGAAAAATTTACTTTAGCGCCATGTGTTAAATGACCCCCTTGATCAAGACTCATTCCAAGCACCTTATCTCCTGCGTCACATAAAGCTAAGAAAACTGCCGCATTAGCACTTGCTCCTGAATGAGGTTGCACATTGGCATAATCAGCTCCGAATAATTCTTTTGCTCTATCAATAGCAAGCTGTTCTGCTACATCGACAAATTCACATCCTCCGTAGTATCTTTTCCCAGGATATCCTTCAGCATATTTATTTGTAAGAACTGAACCTTGGGCTTCTAAGACTCTTGGCGAAGTATAATTTTCAGAGGCTATTAGTTCTATGTGTTCTTCTTGACGTTTTTTTTCATTTTCCAAAGAACTCCAAAGTTCTTCATCATAAGATTGGATAGATAAATTTTCTGTGTACATATTCAAATTATAGCTCCTACAGCAAATTTTCTAAGCTTTATTGGTTATAACCTTTTTCTTTCTTTTTGGAAATAATTCGGTGCACATGAAACATATGGTTCCATCGCATCCTCTGGCAGTACAAAATTGTCTTCCATACAAAATAATTTGTATGTGCAATTTCCCCCAAAGTGATTTATCAAAGAGATTTTTCAAATCTTTTTCAGTTTGAACTACGGATTTTCCATTTGTTAGATCCCACCTTTGTGCCAATCTATGGATATGAGTATCTACTGGAAATGTTTCTATCCCAAAAGCTTGATTTAAGACCACAGATGCAGTCTTGTGCCCAACCCCTGGTAGATCTTCTAATGCCTTTATATCTTTTGGAACTTTAGAGTTGTGTTGATTTATTAATATTTCTGAGGTTTCAACTATCGCCTTAGTTTTTTTGGGTGCAAGCCCGCAACTTTTTATGTAGTTGTATATCTTGTCATGACCAAGAGAGAGCATGTCTTCTGGGGAAGAAGCAACTTTAAAAAGTTCTTTAGTTACGATATTTACCCTCTCATCAGTGCATTGAGCGCTTAATAAGACGGCTATCAGAAGAGTAAATGAATTTTTATGATTTAAAGGTACTTTTGGATTGGGATACATTTCTTGCAACCTATTAGCAATAAAAACAGCCCTTTGTTTTTTATTCATAAATTTGCAGGAAGAATTACTTATACTTTCTTAAAAACTAGATTAGTATATGCTTTCGTCAAATAAAAATAAGTAAAATTTATATTTGTTTTATTTTACGGTTCAATTAATTTAAGGAGAATTTATGAGAAACGTAGTAATCGTTGATAGTGTAAGGACTGGTTTAGCAAAGTCCTTCAGAGGGGGGTTCAACCAAACAAGAGCTGACAATATGACTGCTCACTTAGTAAATGCGCTTTTAGAAAGAAATCCATCACTAAAACCCGAAATGGTAGAAGATATGATTTTAGGATGCGGAGCGCCAGAAGGTGCCCAAGGTCATAACATAGCAAGAAATGTCGCAGTATTATCAGATCTTCCAATTGAAGTTGGTGGAACAACAGTTAACAGATACTGTTCATCAGGTTTACAAACAGTTGCAATGGCTGCTAACCAGGTTGCCAGTGGTTTTTCAGACTGCATCATGGCAGGAGGAGTAGAATCAATAAGTACTACTCAAGGCCAAACTAACATGCATATGTATGTAAACGAGCAGTTAGCTGAGGACGTGCCAGGAATTTATCATGCCATGGGCCAGACAGCTGAGTGCGTAGCAAAAAGATACAATGTCACTAGGGAAGCTCAAGATGAGTATGCTTTATCCAGTCAGCAAAGAACTGCTGCAGCTCAGGAAGCCGGTTCTTACGATGATGAAATAATTCCAATGGATACAGTGATGAAACTTGTCAACAAGGAAACTGGTGAGGAGAAAGATGTAGAAGTTACTGTAGACAGGGACGATTGCAATAGACCAGAAACTACTATTGAAGGTCTTTCATCTTTGAAGCCTGTTTTTGATCCTGAAAACGGTTCTGTTACAGCTGGTAATTCATCTCAGTTATCTGATGGTGCATCTGTTACTTTAGTCATGAGCGAAGATAAAGCTAAGGAGCTTGGCTTGGAGCCTAAACTTTATTTCAGAGGGTTTACCGTTGTAGGTTGTCAACCAGATGAAATGGGAATTGGCCCAGTTTATTCAATACCAAAGCTATTGAAATCAGCCAATCTATCTATCGAAGATATTGATTTATGGGAACTCAATGAAGCTTTTGCCTCTCAAGTAGTATACATAAGAGATACTCTCGGATTACCTACTGAAAAGCTCAACGTAAATGGGGGTTCTATCTCTATTGGTCACCCTTTTGGAATGACCGGTTCTAGACAGGTAGGACACGTCGCTAGGGAGTTAAACAGACGAGGCGGCAAATACGGTATTGTCACGATGTGTGTTGGTGGCGGAATGGGTGCCACTGGTCTATTTGAAGCCTACAATTCTTAATAAAAAAGCTAAATTCGTCTATCTGTAAATGTTACAGGTAGACGAATTTTTTTTAATTGAAAAATATTTTCAAAATATTGGATCAAAATTTTTATCTAAAAAAAATTTTATTCTGGGTTCAGGTGATGATTCAGCTGTTTTCAAGAGTACAAATAATCTTTGTTACTCGGTTGATCAAAATTATGAAGGAATTCATTTTCCTAAATCTTTGCCTGCTGAATTTATAGCAACAAGGTCAGTACTTCGTTCCTTCAGCGACATATCGGCTATGGGAGCTAGACCTCTTTGGTTTAGTGTTGCTCTAGCATGTGATCTTGATGAGAAATTCATAAATGACTTCTCAAGAGGCTTAAATAAAGTATCAAACTTATTAAGGGTTCCTTTAATTGGTGGCGATTTAATAAAAACAAGTCAGAAGTCTGTGACTGTCTCGGTATCTGGAGAAACAAAGAAAAACAGTCATCTTTCGAGATCTGGAGCTAAACATAATCAAAACATATACTTAACTGGGGAATTGGGGCTTGCTAGAAAAGGTTTGGAAGAAATTAAAAAAAATTGTAATAAAAATATTTACAGAAAAAAAAATGTCAAAAGATTTATTTTTCCTGAGTTGAGATTAGAAATTTCCAATTCCATTTCACAGTTTGCCTCATCATGCATTGATGTTTCAGATGGATTTATTGCAGATTTGGAGAAAATTCTCATTCCCAGTAATCAAGGGGCAGTAATCGATCTTGATGAGATTCCTAGAATTGATAAGTCATCTCTCGAAGATTTTACATTTGGCGATGACCTCGAATTGATTTTCACTGCTGATAAAAAATATCATAAGAAAATTATGAAACTTTCTGATAACTCCAGAATTAACATTTCCTTGCTTGGACAAACTAAAAAAAATAGTGGAATTAAATATCTTCTCAATAATGACGAAGTACTATTTCCAAGAAAGAAGGGTTGGAACCATGGAAAAAAATAATTTTCCTAATACAAAGAACATTTTCCACTTAATTGCTATAGGTTTTGGTTCAGGACTAATTAGAATTGCTCCAGGAACTTGGGGGTCCTCTCTCGCCTTAATTTTATTTATTGTTGCAGAGGCCTTTATCGATGATCTCTTACTTCTATTTTTTTTTATCACTTCCTTGCTAATAATATTTTTGATCTCTTGCATAGTTGCTTCTAGAGATGCAGATATAAAGGATGACTCAAGAATAGTTTCTGATGAAATGGGAGGAATGCTGCTCACTTTATTCATGGTGAGTATGATTTCAGATGGAATCTTTTTTTATCTTGTAGGTTTTGCACTTTTTAGAGCTTTTGACATTGCCAAGCCCTGGCCTATTTCTTACGTAGACCAAAATTTAAAAAATGGATTTGGAGTTTTTTTAGATGATCTAATTGCAGGATTTTTGAGTTTTCTTGTGTTTTTTTGTTTTTATTTATTACTTACTTAATCTCTCCTTAATTTTCTTTACTATTTTATCCTTGTCTAATTGATAGTCTTTTCTCTGCTCAGATATCCCTCCGATTGATGGGAAATGATCAGAAATTCCAAAATTAATTGTTTTAACTTTAATATTTTCTTCTGCAATAAATTCATTGATGGCTGAACCGGCGCCCCCAGCAACAACATTATCTTCAAGAGTCACTATCAGCTCAGAATGATTTGCACACTTGATTATGCAAGAAGTATCTAATGGTTTAACGAATCTCATATCAATCAAATTTGCGTCTAAATCTTTACTTATTTCATCTGATAGAGAAAACATAGAACCGAAACTTAAGATAGAAATTTTATTTGTCTCAGAAAATTTAATTTCTTTAGATTTTCCAATCTCAATTTCTTCAAATTCAGTTGGTAGATCTGTTCCTAATCCAAAGCCTTTGGGATATCTAACTGCAGCTGGGCCTTCAAATTTATAACCAGTTTCCAATAACCTCCAACATTCTTCTTCAGAGGAGGGCGTCATAATAACCAAGTTTGGAATACACCTCATGAAAGATAAATCAAATATGCCAGAATGCGTTGCCCCATCCTCACCAACTAATCCAGCTCTATCTATGGCAATCAGGAGATCAAGGTTTTGAATTGCTACATCATGAATTAATTGATCATATGCTCTTTGTAAGAAGGTAGAGTATATAGCTAGAACAGGCTTTTTACCTTCGCAGGCAAGTCCGGCAGCAAAAGTCATAGCATGTTGTTCGGCTATTGCTACATCGTAGAAACGTGATGGAAATTTATCCGCAAATTCAACCATCCCTGAACCTTCTTTCATAGCAGGAGTGATTGCAATAAGGGAAGAATCAACATTTGCTTTTGAAGTCAGCCAAGAACCAAAAACATCTGAATATTTCATACCTACATTTTTCTTCTTTGATGCGTTTGGATTTTCCATTTTTGTGATCGCATGGAATCCAATTGGATCAACTTCAGCAGGTTTAAATCCTTTTCCTTTTTTAGTAATTAGATGAAGAAGCTTAGGGCCTGAGGTATCGTTTAAATTTCTTAAAGTTCTAATTATTTCCTTGACGTTGTGCCCATCCATGGGACCGACATAATTAAAGCCTAACTCTTCGAATAAAGTTCCAGGCGCAACCATGCCTTTAATATGCTCCTCCGCTTTACTAGCAAATTTTCTTGCAGAGGGGATCAATCTTAACGCCATTTTTCCTCCTTCTCTTATTTGTGTATACCATCGACTCGACCAAATTCTTGCCAGGTAATTGGATAACCCGCCAATGTTTTTCGAAATTGACATATTGTTATCATTTAGTATTACCAACAAATCTTTTTTGAGATTGCCAGAATGGCTCAAGGCTTCAAACGCCATACCAGCTGTTAAAGCGCCATCGCCTATAACTGCTATAGCTTTTTCATTCGAACCTACTGTCATACCCAGAGCTGCGCTTATAGAAGTGCTTGAATGACCTACACCAAAAGTATCAAAGATACTTTCCTCTCTTGAAGGAAAGGGATGTAAACCATCTTTTTGTCTCATAGATGACATTAAGCTTTTTCTACCGGTAATAATTTTATGAGGATAGGTCTGATGACCAACATCCCAAACTATCTTATCCTTAGGTGAATCGAAGACATAATGAAGAGCAACTGTGAGCTCTATAACACCTAAACCAGCCCCGAAATGCCCACCTGTTTGTCCAACAGAGTACAAAAGAAATTCTCTCAGTTCGTTACAGAACTCTTCTAATTGATTTTCTTTTAGCTGTTGTAAGTCTGAAGGTGAATTTACTCCATCTAGTAAAGGAGTTTCAGGGCATTTATCTGGAATGGAATCAAATACTTTCACTCTATTTTAATTTGTTCTTTCAACTATGAATTTTGATAATTCAACTAGCTTTTCAGTATTGTAAGGGAGAGATTTTAAACACTGAATAGCTTCGTTGCACAAGGATTCGGCTCTTGAATGGGATTTTTCAATTCCAATTAATTTTGGATAAGTATTTTTTTTTAAATTTTCGTCGGAATGAGCTGGTTTGCCCAAGTCTTCAGTTGATGAGGTGCAATCTAAAATATCATCCTTTATTTGAAAAGCTAGACCAATGAACTCAGCAAACCTAACGAATGTTTTCATATCATCTTCAGGCAGATCTTCCTTCAAAAGACAAGTAGCATGAACGCAGGCAGAAATTAATTTGCCTGTCTTTAGAACGTGAATCATATCCAGTTCTTCAAGAGAAATATCAATATTTTCAGATTTAATATCTCTATTTTGACCTTCTACCATGCCAAAAGGCCCACAAGCCTTCGAAAAAATACTAATAATTTTAATTTTGGTTTCAGCAGATAAATTAGGATCATCGATGTCAGTAATTATTTCCAATGCTAAAGGTTGGATAGCATCACCAGCAAGAATAGCTGATGCCTCACCAAATTTTATGTGACAAGAAGGTTTGCCTCTTCTCAAATCATCGTTGTCCATAGCAGGCAGATCATCATGGATCAAAGAGTAACAATGAATTAGTTCTCCAGATGCTGCCATAGCATCAATAGTTTCATCTTTGAGATTTAAATTAAGGCAATCTGCAACAAGATATATTAATTGCGGTCTTATTCTTTTACCGCCATCAAGAACAGAATAATGTATTGCCTCAGTGATATTTGAAAAATCTTTTGCAGGCAAGGCTTTATTTAAAGCCTTCTCAATTCTTTTTTGATTTTTTTCCAAAAAAGAGAAATCATCAATCATTCGATATATCCTCAAAAGAAACATCTTCTCCTTCTTTAGAGGATAATTTTTTAATTTTTAACTCTGCATCGGAGAGCATTTTTTGACAAGCTTTAGTCAGAGATATGCCTTTCTCGTAAGCTTCTATTGAATCTTCTAAAGATAAGTTTCCTTCTTCTAAGCTCTCGATAATTTTTTCTATTTCGTCGAGAGTAGATTCAAAATTAAGGGATTTTTTTTTACTGTTGCTGGACATTTACTTTTTTACTGAATATTTCAAATTTTGAAAAAATTTCCCTTAGTCTCGAAGGCAAAATTAGCCACGCTGGGGTCACAAAGAGAGTTAGTATAGTAGCAAAAGATAAGCCCCAAACTAAGCCAAAGGCAAGAGGTTGCCAATAAACTGCCACTCTTCCACCTAATCCAATTTCTCGCGATATGAAATCGACACCAATACTGCTTGCAAGAGGTAATAGTCCTACCACCGTAGTGAAGGAAGTAAGGAAAACGGGCCTCAACCTCTGAGCACAAGTTCTAATTAGAATATCTTTCTCTTTCAAATTAATTGAGTTGCGTTTTAGGACATTATAAGTATCCACCAGAACTATATTATTGTTTACAACTATACCCGCCAAAGCTACAACAGATAATCCTGTGAACAACACACTTGTAATTGATTGTGTCAGGAATAATCCTAGTTGAACACCAGCAGTAGACAAAATGATTGCAAAAACTATAACGAATGCTTGGTAAAAGCTATTTAGCTGAGTAACCAAAAGCATAGCCATTATAAAAATAGAGATTATTCCAGCCAAAGCAAAAAATGATGCTGCATCTTCAACTTCTTCTTGCTCACCGCCAAATATAAAGTTTATATTTTGGAACTCAATGTTCTCATCAATCCATTCATCTATTTGTTGAGTTACTAAAGAGGGTATGGCATTTTCAAGATAATCTGCTGTGACAGTAAACGCTCTCTCTCCATCAACTCTTCTTATAGAAGGAACATCAAATTTGGGGATAATTTCAACAAAACTGCTTAAAGGCATTAATCCTTCTCTAGTTGGAATATTTAATTGACCTAATTGATTTATACGCCTCTCAGACTCAGGGTACCTGACTCTAATTTCGACTTCATCATCAACGTCTTCGGGCCTGTACTCGCCTAACTTAAGTCCGTTTGTAAGAAATTGAACGGCTGCACCTATTTCTGTGGTTGATACACCAAATAAAGATGCCTTTTCCTTATCTATATCCACAGACCATTCAATTTTTCTAACTGGGATAGTGGTTTTTACATTATCCACACCTTCAATAGAATTTTTCATGAATTCTTCTAAAGCAAGTGTCGCCTCGAAGACAACTTGAGAGTCTCTTCCAGAGACATCGATTTCAATGGGAGAATTAACTGGAGGACCACCTTCCTCTCTTCTTATAACAAATTTTATTCCCGGAAAGTCTTTTTCCATATCTCTCAAACTATCTAAGACTTCATAGCCATTCCTTCCGCCTGGTAAAATATCTTCCTCTAAGAATGGCAATTCGACCATGAAGCCACCAATACCATCAGAAGAACCTCTGCTTCTGGGATCGCCAACTGACTCTCCCTTTGTATACATTGAAAGTCTGAGAATTTCAGGTATTTTGACCATCTCATTTTCAATCTGTTCCATTAATTCTAATTTTTCAGAAGCATTCAGATTTCCCCTTGCTTCAATATTAACGCTTAAAAATGTTGGCTCTCCATCAACAAAAAAAGTAGAGCCTGCTCCATGACGTCCTTGAAGTAAAAAAATTGTATAAACCAAAAGTATGGTAAAAAATAAAACTTGTAGAGGCCTCTCGAGGATGAAATTAAGGGTTCTAGCATAAGTACCGGTAATTCCAGGAAGTTCCGTTGGATCTCCATTTTCTAACTTTGATGTATTTTGAATAGATTCTTGACTTCGATTACCAATGCTTCCAAACAAAGATCCAATCGCTGGCGTAAAAAGGAGCGCATATATAAGAGAACCTCCTAGAACCGCAAAAACTGTCACAATTAAAGTTCGTAAAAAAGAGCCAGATAAGGAGTCCCAAAATAATAAAGGGAAAAACGCAGCAAGAGTTGTTAGATTAGAAGCAATTACAGGCCAAAACATTCTTCTAGCTGCCAATTTGTAAGCAGTGGTTTTATCAAGTCCCTCAGCCATTTTTCTGTCAGCGAATTCGATAACGACAACTGCTCCATCTATCAGCATGCCAAGAGAAATTAAGATACCAAAACAAACTAAAAAATTGAAAGAAGTTCCGTAGGCATTTAGGATAATCATCCCAAAAAAGAAGCACAATGGTATTGCCGCTCCTACCATTAGAGAAGACCGTATACCCATAGTTGCCAGGGCAACCGCCATGACCAAAACTAAAGCAGTAACCACATTCCCCATAAGCTCCTTAAGCATTACAGTATTCCAAGCAGTTCTATCTTCGGTTACTACTATTTCAAGGGAAGAAGGATAACGTGCAGTTTTTTCTGCTAGAAGATCGTTTATTAATTCAACAGCATCAAGTTCGTTTGCATCTGTTTTTTTTACAATTTCAACTGAAACAGTATTTTTTCCATTAACTTTTGCATAACTTTGTTGATCCTTAAAGGACCTTCTTAATGAAGCAACGTCTTCAATTCTGATTACTGCATTATCTCTCTTTATTAAGGGGATCTTTCTGACATCGTTAACTTCTTCAAAAATAGAGGGTACTTTCACTGCAAATGTTCCTGTACCTGTATTGATTACTCCAGCAGGAATGACTCTGTTATTTTGCGAAATAGCATTGTAAAAATCTTGTGCAGTTATTCCAAAACTCTCCAGTCTAGTTTTATCAACCTCTACTTCTAATAAATCTTCTGGAACGCCAACGACATTAGCTTCCAAAACTAAAGGTATTGCTTCAATATCTGATTGCAAATCTTTAGCGATAAAATTCAATTCTCTTTTGGAGAGTTCATTAGAAACTAAGTTGACCCTCATTATCGGCACAAGAGCAAAGTTAAAGTTACTAACCATGGGTTCTTCAGCCTCTGCGGGTAACTTAAATGCAATTTCGTCTACAGCATCCCTAATGTTAGTTTTAGCTGTATCAGGATCAAAATCGTTTGGAAATTCAACTATAACAGTTGAAAAATTCAGTCTACTGTACGATTGAACGCCTTTTACGTCCTCCACAGTCAGGAGCCTTTTTTCAATAGGTCTAGATATTAATCTTTCAGCATCTTCAGGAGAAACTCCTTCATAAAAAGTTGAAACAATTACGAAGGGAACATCTATATCAGGTTCCGAAGCATTAGGGATTTGACTGTAAGAGTACATTCCTAGTGTTAAAACTAGAAACATCATTGTTAAAGTGGTTCTGTAGCGATCTACAAAAAAATCAATTAATCCTTTCATTCAAGCTATCGAATCTTGTATCTAAGGCAATTCCAACTTTTTCACCCTGTGAAACATAATCCTGACCAACTGTGATAATGGTTGAAATAGTCTCTAGGCCAGTAATCCAGGCTCCTACACCAGTATCTTCAATAATATCGACCTCTTTAAAAGCCACGAGACCATCGTTATTGATCGTCCTAATTCCTAAATTTCCTCGGTTATCTAGTCTGAGAATGGACACCGGAACCAAGTGAGCTATTCTTTCTATACCTTTGAGGGATACCTCAGCTGTCATACCATCCTTTATATCTGATTCTGGATTAGGAACAGATATCTCGACTCTGAATGTTCTGGTAACAGGATTCGCTGATGAAGAAATAAATTTGACTTTACCCTCAAATACTTTTCCATTATTTAATTCAACTTTTGCTAAAGAATCTAGAGAAATTTCTGACATGTCATTTTCAGAAATTTCTGCAGAAATAAGAATTGGATTTAGATCTAAAACTGTAGCGCAAATGCCTTGTCTTGGTAAGAAGTCACCTACATCAAGATCTATTCTATCTACTATTCCATCAAAGGGTGCCTTAACAGAGGCAAAATCTAGATCTTGGAAAGCTCGCTCGTATCTTGCTTTTGCTGCTTGAAGTTGACTGTTGGAATAGAGACCCTCATCAAAAAGTTTTTTGGCAGTTTCGTAATTCAAAGAAGCTTCTTTTGCCACTTCGTCTTTATCTCCGATAAAGATTTGACATATTGGACTACCTTTTTTGACAAATTGACCTTGTGCGACTGGGAGGCCAATTACTTGACCGGATGTTTCAGCTCTAAGTTGAACATTTTTGTCTGCCTCTGCTGAGCCTTTTAGAATTATGTTTCTTGAAAAAGGTTGTGCTGATTGTTTCATCACTCTAACAGTCGTTTCTTCTAAAGCTATTTGCTTAGTTGGTATTTCATTCTCAACAAAAAATCCGGAAATCATCCATATAGAAGCAAAAAATAGAAATATTCCAGCAGATTGAAGATTTGATACTGAAAGGATGGATTTTAAGATTGAGCTCAAAAATTTCATGTGCTTTATATGGAGACGAAAAGGATTATATCAACTTAGCCAAATAATATATGCTTTTTATCTTATGGCAGTTTATATGTCAATTATCAATATGAATGCTTTTCTTTTAATTTATCAAGGAGTTGAATTTGTTCTTGTTGAGATAAATTTGTTTTTCTTTCCTTAGTTACACTTAACTCTGGAAGATAAAAATTACTGGCATCGCTAAGATAATCTTTTATCGAATCTGACATGAGAGATTGAAACTTTTCAAAACCTTTTTTCTCTTCTGAGCGTCTTAGATCGGCCCAACCAAAATTTTTAGCTGTCTCATATACTAAAGGATGTGACCATTTGAAATTTTCAGGATCATCTGATCCTAAGCAAGCCTCAGCAAAAGCAGATTCGATAGATTTAATTCCTTCTTTTTTTAAATAATGATTTTTAATTCCATCTAGAGTTTGACTTAGCGACGGAAGAAATTTTGATTTTGAAGTTAATTCATCAATTGCTTCAAATATTAAATTCAGAGAAAATATTTCTAATTTTTTTAGCCATAATTGTTTTGCTAAATTTAAACTAACTTCATCCTTAAAAGCCTTATGAAATTGATTGTGATAGGTGATTTCCAATTGAGCAAAAATTAGATTAACCAACTCTATGTGGTTATTAGGAATTTTTATTTTTTCGCCCATTCGGTGTTAGCAAGCCTTTCCAATATATTGGAACTTTTTTTGGAATCCTTTTCCCAGGAGTTTTTTACAAAGTTTATAAATTTATTATTCCAGTTTGTTGAAATTTCTCCTGCATCAATCCAATAAAGTCTAAATTCAGGTAATTTTGATTCTATAAAATCAACGGGAATATTTGTTACCTCCAATACCTTCATGCAATCCTCACTGGGGGTCCAATTTTTTGACATAGGATGATTTTCTTTATCACTATCAAGCTTAAAGTTCTTTCTTGCCCATTGTTTTTTTACATGATTTAAAAAAGTAGAATTCCAAGAATTGGATTTAATTCTTTTCTCTTTCCAAAATAAAATAAATTCAGGCAGAAGGCTCTCAATGAAAGAATCATTTATGTCTATATTTTTAAGTATAGATATTGCATCTTCTGAAGGCCGCCAGTTGCTATCTATAAGAACTTTTTTCGATTCTTGATATTCAATTTTTTCCTTTTCCCTCCAATTTTTTAAAGCATATTGAAGAAATTTTGACTCCTTTAAATGTGGCTTTAAATCTTTTCCTTTCCAAAATAAATTAAAACTTGGTAACTGATCTCCTAAGAAATCCTCTTCAATTCCTAAATTGCATGCCTGCTTAACCAAATCTTCGCTTGGATAAAAATTCATGGTCACATCTGGCTCGGACGAATTGTCTTTTGAAGGAATAATCTTGAAAAGGCCTAAATTGTTTAGTTTTTTATAAGAATTTTCTATTTGCGAAACATCAAGGAACCTAAACTCATTCTTCAAAGTATCCAAGGAAAAGTTTTTTGGATTATTTTGAAAAAAATCTAGAATTATTGCTTCTATGATACCAAGAGATTCAGCAATTTCTTTTGAGAACGAGTATTTCTTTTCAGACATTTATGCTGAAACCTTCATATTCTGTCTTCGATTTTTGACAGCACTTGAAAGCAAGTTCAGCATAACTTCTGTATCTTCCCAACCCACACAAGCATCGGTGATACTTTGTCCGTACTCGAGCTTATCTTTTTTATCAGAGCTTTGGTTTCCCTCAATTAAATTGCTTTCAATCATAACCCCAATGATATTTTTAGATCCAGATGATATTTGGTTACAAAGGTCTTGATTTACTATTAACTGTTTTTTGAATTGTTTGCTGCTATTCCCATGACTCATATCAACCATGACGGAATCTATCAGTCCATTTTCTTTAAGTATTTTTGATGTTTCTTTTATATCTTTGTCTTTGTAATTGGGTTCGCTTCCTCCTCTAAGGATTACATGACAATCTTGATTACCCGCCGAGTTGAAGATAGCTGACTTACCCTCTTTGGTGATTGAGAGGAAGATATGTGAATGACTAGCAGCCTTTAAAGCATCAACAGCTACTTTGACTGAACCATTAGTACTATTTTTAAAGCCAACAGGACAGGACAAACCTGAGGCTAATTCTCTATGAATCTGACTCTCAGTTGTTCTAGCTCCAATGGCCCCCCAAGTTATTAAATCAGAGATATATTGCGGAGTGATAATATCGAGATATTCTGTTCCCGCAGGCAATCCTAATTCATTTATTTCTAAAAGAAGCTTCCTGGCAGTTTTCAGTCCTTTATTGATATTGAAACTATTATCAATATCTGGATCATTTATCAAACCTTTCCATCCAATTGTGGTTCTAGGTTTTTCAAAATAAACCCTCATAACTATTTTAAGTTCTTTCGATAAAGCATCAGCAAGTAGCTTTAATTTTTGTGCATATTCTATGGCAGCCTTTGGATCATGAATTGAACAAGGACCTACTACAACTAACAAACGGTCATCTTCTTGCTTAAGAATTGAGGATAATTCATTTCTGGATTCGTAAACCAACTTTGATGCTTTTGAAGACAGCGGTAACTTGTCAATTAGCTTGATTGGAGGTGCGACCTCCAAAAGCCCTTTAATCCTAGTATTATCTGTTAAATATTGCATAATCTTTTAAGTGAAAGCATTTTATATATAATCTCTTCAATTTAAAGTTTTTAATCTAAATATACAGTGAAAATCTCTCTAGTACAGGAAAATCCAGTTGTTGGTGACATAGAAGGAAATGCTTCTATAGCAAGAGATTATATTTTGAAATTTGAATCATCTGGTTCAGATCTCATTATATTCAGTGAGCTCTTTATTACAGGCTATCCTCCTGAAGATTTATTATTGAGAGAAGATTTTCTTATTTCTGCACAAAAAAGTGTTGAAAATTTGTCATCAACAATAAAAAAGTCAAAAGTTTTAATTGGATTACCAACATGGAAAGAAGGCAAAAGATACAATTCTGCTGCTTTACTCGATAAGTCTGGAATCATTCAAATCTATGATAAACATGTTCTTCCAAACTACATCGAATTCGATGAAAAGAGATATTTTTCTAATGGTAGCTCCAAGAATTTTTTTCAATTTAATGATCTAAAAGTAGGACTTTCAATTTGCGAAGACATTTGGGATGAAGGATTTATAGATTTGCAAAAGGAAAATAATTTGGACCTTCTCATAAATCTGAGTGCTTCGCCATTTACTATCAGCAAGAAAGAAGAAAGAGGTAGTATTTTTGCCAAGATCTCAGAAAAATTAAACATTCCTTTGATTTATGTTAATCAAACTGGCGGGCAAGATGAACTGGTTTTTGATGGTACGTCCTCGGTAGTAAATAAACAAGGGGATGTGACTTTTGAACTTAAAAGCTTTACAACTGACTCTATTCAATTTAATCATGAAGAGATAAACAAAAGTTCAATCAAAGAAAAAACATCAAACAGATTGAAAGATCTTTATGATTCATTAGTCCTAGCTACAAAGGACTACGTAGAAAAAAATAACTTCAAAGGAGTGCTAATTGGGTCATCCGGTGGTATTGACTCTGCTTTGACAGCAACGATTGCAACAGATGCCCTTGGTTCAGATAAAGTTAGAACGATCATGATGCCTTTTAAATATACTGCAGATATAAGCATTAATGACGCTGCGCTTTTGGCAAAGAATTTAAAAATCAATCATCAAGAAATCCCAATAGAGAAGGTTTACGATGCTCATATGAGCAAGCTTTCTGAAATTTTTAATAATAAAGAAATTGATAAAACCGAAGAAAATTTGCAGTCAAGAATTAGAGGAGTCACTCTGATGGCAATTTCAAATAAAGACGGTTTATTAGTTCTCACAACAGGAAATAAAAGTGAAACTGCAGTTGGCTACTCGACCTTATACGGTGATACTGCAGGAGGATTTGCAGTTTTAAAAGATGTGTCTAAGACATTGGTTTACGAACTCTCAAAATATAGAAATGGATTAAATGAAGTGATTCCAGAAAGAATCATTACGAGACCCCCAAGCGCTGAACTAGCTCCAGATCAAAAAGATTCTGATTCTCTGCCAGATTATGAAATATTGGATCCAATAATAGAGCTCTACGTAGAAAAGGATTTTTCCGTAAAAGAGATAATTCAAGAAGGTTTTGATGAAAAGACTGTAGAAAAAATAATCGGACTTATTGATTTTAATGAGTACAAAAGAAGACAGGCTCCATTGGGAGTGAAAATATCCGATAGAAACTTTGACAAGGGTAGAAGATATCCTATTACCAATTCATGGAAACCCAATATATAGGGTTAATGTTAGAAAAAAGTACTACATTTTGTGCTTTTGAAGGCAATTGAGCTATAATTCGCTCAAAACAGCTGTGGACACAATAAAAGATATCAATAAAGCTGAACAACAAGAATTGCCTCTAAAATTGGAAGGCGAGAATATATCTGACCTTCCCGAAGATTTATACATCCCACCTAATTCTCTAAGAGTATTTTTAGATTCATTTGAAGGCCCGTTAGACCTCCTTTTGTATTTTATTAAAAAGCAGAACCTTGATATTGCCAACATAGATGTTTCTTTGATTACTGATCAATATATTTCATACATAAACCTCATGGAAGAACTTCAGTTTGATTTGGCTGGTGAATACCTAGTTATGTCTGCTTATCTTGCAGAAATAAAATCTAGGATTTTGCTACCTTCACTATCTGAAGATGATGAGATAGAAGACGATCCGAGATCAGAATTAATTAGAAGACTTCAAGAATACGAGAGATACAAAAAAGCATCTGAAAGCTTAAATGATATTCCAATGGTAAACAGAGATTTTTTTCTCGCTAGTGCAGCAAAGCCTGAATTTGAAGCATCAAAAGAAAAACCAAAAATTACCAGAGAAGACTTAGTGCTTATTTTTAATGAGCTTAAAGAAAGAATAAGTCTTAATAAAAGTCATGTTATTGATTTTGAAGAACTTTCTACAAGAGAAAGGATGACCGAAATTCTTGAATTACTCCAACAAAGTGACTTGATAACTTTCAATGATTTGATAAAGAAATCAGAAGGAAAGATGGGCGTTGCAGTTGTCTTGTTAGCAATCATGGAGTTGCTTAAAGATTCACTATTAAAAGGGATTCAAAACGAACCTTTCGGAAAAATCCATCTTTCAAAAAAAATTACAGGCGTCCACTAAATGAATAAGAGCACACTTTCAAAAATTATTGAGGCTATACTTCTTTCGTCTGGCAGACCTTTAAGCGAAAAAGAGATCACTAATCTATTCGACGAAGAAGAAAAACCATCTCATTCAGAATTTAAAGACGCTTTAGATTTGATTGAGCAAAATTCTCAAAATAATTCTTTTACTTTATCTAGAGTTGCAAGTGGATTTAGACTTCAGGTTGATCAAGCTTATGCCCCTTACATTGCTAAAATTTGGCAAGAGAAGAATCAAAGATATTCCAGAGCGTTAATGGAGACGATAACCTTGATAGCCTACAAGCAGCCCATAACAAGAAGCGAGATAGAGGAAGTAAGAGGAGTTTCAGTAAGCAGTAATTTAATTAAGAATTTATTTGAAAAGGGATGGATTAAGGTTGTCGGTATTAGAGATGTTCCTGGAAAACCAAGTTTACTAGGGACTACAAAAGAGTTTCTCGATGACTTAGGGCTCAAAAAACTATCGGATTTGCCTTCTTTGCCTGAAATAAATATTTCTACTGAATCTACCATGTCATTACCTTTGGAGGATCCAGACCAAAATTCCATTGAGGGAAATGAGATAATCCAGTGAAAGAAAGAATCCAAAAGGTTCTTTCCGATTCAGGCATCGCATCTCGACGGCAGATAGAAAGGTTCATTCAAGAAAAAAGAATCTTTGTTGGCGACAGACTCGCCAAGCTTGGAGATAAAATTTCAAGAGATGATCAAATTTTCCTTGATGGAAAAAAAATTACTCTAAATGTTAATAATAAGTTAAGAATATTAGCTTTGAATAAACCTGAAGGGTTTGAATGCACTAGATCAGAAAAAAGCCCTAAGAAAAAAATATTTGATTTGTTGCCACCTGAAAAAAACTTCAGATGGATATCAGTAGGTAGATTGGACTTAAACACCTCAGGCCTTCTGTTGCTTACAAATAATGGGCAAGTTGCCAATCAACTAATGCATCCCTCATCAATGCTTGATAGAGAATACATTGCTCGCATAAGGGGCGAAGTTGAACCAGCTGATATAGATAAATTAAAAAAAGGTATTCAAATTGATGGAAATAGAATGAAATTCAATGATTTAGTAGAAGGGAGGATAACCAAATCTCACTCTTGGTTTGCTCTTGTTATACAAGAGGGAAAAAATAGAGAAGTCAGAAAGCTATGGAATGCATTAGGCTACGAAGTAAGTCGCCTCAAGAGAGTAAGATACGCAAATATTTTTTTACCCTCTACGTTAAAGCAGGGCTCCTATAAGGAACTGAGCCAAAAAGAAATTGATAACTTAATAAAGAATCTCTCTTAGGGATTTAATTTTAACAACATTGTTCAAATCCTCATCTTTAATGGAGTTATTATGATAGCCATACTCTGCAAATATAAATGAGGTTTTCGCACGTTTTGAGGCCTCGAAATCTTTGAAATGGTCTCCAAAAAAGAGAGTATTTTCAGGAGAACAATTTAACTTCTTCATGGCTAAATTTATACCGCTTGGATCGGGTTTTCTTCTGTTCTCAGTATCTTCTGGAGAGATAACTATATCTGCCATTTCATCCCATTTATTAAAATTTGAGATTTTATTAGTGAGGAATCTTGGTTTATTTGTAACTATCCCCCACTTTTTATTATTATCTTTGATGAATTTTATGAGTTTTTCAAAGCCTCCAAATGTTTTGGAGTCAGTGCATATTTTTTCGTACTCTTCAATAAGCTCTTTCCTTAGAATTTCGAAATTGGCATCATTATCTGAAATTGAGAATCCTAGTGAAATCAAGGCTCCTGCACCCTCAGAAACAATTTGTCTAACAGATGAAAATTCTTTTTCAACTAACTTCTTTTGCTGAAGCAAAAAATTAAGAGACACATGAAATTCTTTAGCAGTATCCAGAATGGTGCCATCCAAATCAAAAAGGTATAGGTCTATTTCACTGTGGTTTATGAGCATGAACTAAATAGTTAACTGTAACATCATCGCCTAACCAATAGTTGCCTGAAAGTGGGTTGTAGCTCATTCCAATGATTTCTTTAACTTCTAACCCCGACTTTGTCATAAAACCATGAAGTTCTGATGGTTTTATGAACTTATTAAAATCATGAGTGCCTTTGGGTAATAAATTAAGAATGTATTCAGCACCAATAATTGCAAAAAGAAAGGATTTTGGATTTCTATTGATAGTTGAAAAAAACACTTCGCCGCCCGGTTTACATAAATCTGAGCAAGTCTTTACGAGCAATTCAGGATCAGGAACATGTTCTATAGCTTCAAGACAAGAAACGATATCAAAAGCTTTCTTTTCAACAAGCAAGCTTTCAGCTTCTCCAAGAAGATAGTTTATGTCTTTGTTGCTTTTTGAAGCATGAAGTTTCGCTGTTTCTATTGCAACTTCTGATATATCAACTCCTGTGACTCGCGCTCCAAAATCGTACAAAGCTTCTGTTAATAATCCACCACCACAAGCAACATCAAGAACCTCTAAATTATTTACGTTTTTTTTGTTATTGATATAGTTTGAACGTAAAGGATTAATTTTATGCAGAGGTGCAAATTTTCCAGAAGGGTCCCACCATTCTTCTGCTATTTTATTGAACTTATCTTTTTCTGCTTGATCGATATTCATATTTCTGACAATCTGAGTTCAGTATATTGAATTAAATTGTAAAAAAAAGTTAAAGCTTTATTAATATTAAGCTTAATACTTTGTTTAAAATTAATTCTTATTTTTATTTAAAACTTGAAATGAAAATATTCTTTCCAAAGGAATCTGAAAGAGAAACAAGATCTGCTCTGGATCTTGCATCTGCTCAGAGGTTGATCGATCTTGGAATAGAAGTTTCGTTTGAATCAGGAGTCACTCAAAAGATAGACATCGCAGATCAAGATTTAGAAAATATAGGATGTAAAAAAGAATCTAGATCAGAGGGTTTATCTAATTCAGAAATTATTTCCTCAGTAAATCATTTGCCTTCATCAGACTTGGATTCAGTTTCAGAAAATACTTTAACTATAAGTTTTCTTGATGTGTTCAATGAAAAAGAATTTTTAGAGAAGCTAAAACAAAGAAAGATCATTTCTATCAGTATGGAATTAATTCCAAGAATCACAAGAGCTCAAAAAATGGATGCATTATCATCCCAAGCTAATTTAGCGGGGTATTCAGCAGTAATGTTGGCCTCATCTGAAATGAATAAAGCAATGCCAATGATGATGACAGCTGCAGGAACAATTTCTCCCGCAAGAGTTTTTGTAATTGGTGTCGGAGTTGCAGGACTTCAAGCTATGGCGACTGCAAAAAGACTTGGAGCTCGCGTTGAAGCATTCGATACAAGGCCAGCAGTTGAAGAACAAGTGAAGTCTTTAGGCGCAAGATTTATAAAAATAGATATCGGTGAAACTGAAGAGACTGATCAAGGCTATGCAAAAGAATTAACAGAGAAACAATTAGAGTTACAAAGAGAAGGAATGAAAAAGGTTTGCGGATACTCAGATATTGTAATAACTACGGCACAAGTTTTTGGTAAGCCAGCTCCCAGAATTTTATCTGAAGATATGATCTCTAACATGCAGCCGGGAAGCGTCATCGTTGATATGGCTGTCTCCTCAGGTGGAAATGTCGAAGGTTCTGTCCTAGGCGAGACTGTCGAAAAAAATGGGGTGAAAATAATAGGGCATGAAAATCTTCCAGGGTATGTTCCTGAACATTCCACTCAAGTATATGCAAGCAATATCTATAATTTAATTGAAGAGTTTTGGGATAAAGATACTAAAAAACTCGAATTAGATGAATCAGATGAAATTTTAAAAAGCTGCATAGTTACTAAAGATGGTAATTACATATCAGAAATTCTAAGGAGATAATTTAATGGAAATGATGCTGCTACTGTTTGTCCTTGTCCTTTCAATATTTTTGGGTTTTGAGCTTATTAATAAGGTTCCATCTACTCTTCACACCCCATTGATGTCCGGCGCTAATGCGATTTCAGGAATTACCCTTGTTGGAGCAGTTTTATCTTCGGGGGGTGACTCTTCAAGTATTACTATGACCTTAGGCACAATAGCTGTTTTCTTGGCAAGCCTAAATGTTGTTGGTGGTTATCTAGTCACCAATAGAATGCTTAGAATGTTTAAGAAAAAATGATTTTAGAAGTCTTTCAGAATAATACTTTTATCAACCTAAGTTATATCTTAGCTTCGGTCTTATTTATCTTTGGTTTGAAAATGTTGAGCTCACCCGATACTGCTCAAAGAGGGAATGTTGTATCTTCTTTAGGAATGCTTCTTGCTGTGGTAGTAACTTTATTAAGCAAAGAAATAGTTTCATTTCAATTTATCTTGATAGGTCTTATAGGAGGCGGATCAGTAGGAGCAATTGCCGCAGTAAGAATAAAAATGACATCAATGCCCGAATTAGTTGCTTTATTGAATGGCTTCGGTGGAGCATCAAGTCTTCTGGTTGCCTCTGCAGAATTATTTGCTTTAACAACTTCCAATCTAGTTGCAATGATTGCAATAGGAATCGCAACTATCATCGGAGGGGTAACTTTCTCAGGAAGCTTAATAGCTTTTGGGAAACTTTCAGAAATCATGCCCGGTAAACCTTATCTATTTATCGGTCAAAAATTCCTTACTGGATTAGTAATTTTATTACTTCTTCTATTACTTGTTCAGTTTTGTTCAGGGATTTTCTTTGCTGAAATTCTTTTTGGCTTTGATTGGATTAACGAGCAATATGCATTAATTCTTCTAATAGCACTATCTCTTTTACTAGGAATTTTATTAGCCATACCTATCGGTGGTGCTGACATGCCTGTAATTATTGCTCTTCTTAACAGTTATTCTGGCCTTGCTGCATGTGCAGCAGGATTTGTAATAGGGAACAATGTATTGATTGTTGCTGGTTCATTAGTAGGGGCAAGCGGATTGATCCTTACTAATATAATGTGTAAGGCAATGAACAGATCATTGCTTAACGTTCTTTTTGGAGGTTTTGGTGCGACTGACTCCTCCGCGTCTTCGGGTTATGGAAAGGTTCAAGGCGATGTAAAGCCTATCAACATTGCAGATTCTTACCTCATATTAGAGGCTGCTTCATCAGTTCTTATCGTTCCAGGATATGGGATGGCTGTTTCTCAAGCACAACACTCTGTAAGGGAGTTAGGGGAGTTGCTTCAAGATAATGGTTGCGAAGTTAAGTATGCAATTCATCCAGTTGCTGGCAGGATGCCAGGACATATGAATGTTCTTTTAGCAGAAGCAAATGTTTCATACGATGTTCTTGTTGAGCCTCAAGATGTTAATCCTATTATGGATACAATAGATGTATGCATTGTCATTGGTGCTAATGATGTTGTGAATCCTGATGCTAGAGAGGACGAATCAAGCCCTATATATGGCATGCCCGTTATTGAGGTTGATAGAGCTAAAACAGTCTTTGTTTTAAAAAGATCCATGGCTTCGGGTTTTGCAGGAATAGAAAATAGTTTATTTTTTAAACAAAATACTCGCATGCTTTTTGGTGATGCAAAAGAGTCTGTAAGTGGCTTAGTTTCTGAGTTTAAGTCATAAAATAAACCCCTAAAAATACGTCAGAAATGCTATAATTTACCTAGTATTTTAAGCTTATTTTCTATTGATTTTTCTCAGTATCATTTGATTGAATGACAGACATTTTTGACGATAAAGATTCCACTATAAGTATTGAGGAAGAGCTCAAATCTTCCTATATGGATTACGCAATGAGCGTGATTGTAGGAAGAGCATTGCCTGATGCAAGAGATGGGCTTAAGCCAGTTCACAGAAGAACATTATTTGCCATGAATGTAGAAGGCAATGATTGGAATAGAGCTTATAAAAAGTCAGCAAGAATAGTTGGTAACGTCATAGGTAAGTATCATCCTCACGGAGACGCAGCCGTTTATCACACGCTTGTTAGAATGGCGCAAGATTTTGCTCTTCGTTATACCTTAGTTGATGGTCAGGGAAATTTTGGATCTATGGATGGAGATCCGCCAGCAGCAATGAGATATACCGAAGTCAGGCTTTCAAAAATTGCTCATGAACTTCTTGCAGATTTAAATAAAGATACAGTTAATTTTGTGGAAAATTACGACGGCACTGAGCTAATGCCCGAAGTTCTTCCAACAAAAATCCCAAATCTTCTTGTTAACGGCTCTTCTGGAATTGCAGTAGGCATGGCAACAAACATGCTTCCTCATAATTTAACTGAGTCTATAGAAGCATGCTTGTTGCTTATTGATAATCCGGATGCTGATATTGATTCTCTTTTAGAGATTATTCCTGGTCCTGATTTTCCAACCGGCGGGTTCATTAATGGAAGGGCCGGCCTGATAGAAGCAGCAAAAACTGGCAAGGGTAGAGTCTATCTCAGAGCAAAAGCCGATATTGAAACAGACAAAAAAGACCGTAGCAAAATCATAGTTTTTGAAATTCCATACCAAGTAGATAAATCAAGATTGGTAGAAAAAATTGCTGAACTTTCCAAAGAAAAAAGAATTGAAGGAATTTCTGAAATAAGAGACGAGTCTAATAAAGATGGCGTCAGAATAGTAATTGAAATTAGATCTGGTCAATCTCCAGAAGTTATTCTTAATAACTTATATGCACTGACTCCTTTGGAAAATGTTTACGGGATCAATAATGTAGCATTAATAAATAACGTCCCAAAACTTTTAAATTTAAAACAAATTCTTGAAGTATTTATTGATCATAGGAAAGAGGTAGTAACTAGAAGAACCAAATTTGATTTAGAAAAAGCAAAAAATAGATCTCATGTACTCGAGGGACTTACCGTAGCTTTAGAAAACATAGATCCTGTTATAGATTTGATTAAAAAATCAAAGGATGGACAAGAAGCTAAGAAAAAATTGTTATCAAAATCATGGAAAGCCTCTAATGTGGTCAAACTTCTCAAAGCATCTGGCGCTGATATATCTGGAAGTAAAAAAAATGATTCTGGATTGACCGGAAATAAATACCAACTATCGGATCATCAGGCACAGGCAATATTAGATCTCAGACTTCAAAGACTTACTGGACTTGAGCAGGAATCATTAAAAGATGAGTATGCTGAAATATTAGATCAGATAAAAAAATTACAAGAAATTCTTTCTGATAAAAATAAACTCATAAGCGTTATCAAAGAAGAGCTAAATGAGATAAAAGAAGAGTATGGAGATGCTAGAAAGACTCCTATCGAGGATAAGTTGGATCTGACTGATGAGGATTTGATCAAACAGGAAGATATGGTTGTGACTATCTCCCACCTAGGTTATGCAAAAACTCAGTCACTTGAAGTTTACAGATCTCAACGAAGAGGCGGTGTAGGTAAAACGGCTGCATCTGTTAAAGATGAGGATTTTGTAGAGCAGCTTATAGTTGCAAATACTCATTCAACTCTTTTATTTTTTTCTAATTTAGGCAAAGTATATTGGCTTAAGGTTTATCAAATCCCTGCAGCATCAAGAGTTGCCAAAGGTAGGCCACTAATAAACTTAATAAACTTAGATGAAGGAGAGAGAATAACGAGTTTATTGAACGTTGAATCGTTTGAAGAGCCAGGATATGTTTTTATGGCAACGAAAAAAGGTGTTGTAAAGAAAACTTCTTTAGATGAATTTAAAAGACAATGGAAAGTTGGAAAAAAAGCTATAAAACTTGATCTTGACGATGAATTAGTAGGCTCAACTTTAACCGATGGAGAAAAATTCATCATGCTAGTTTCTCAATCTGGTAAAGCAGTTTTTTTTGATGAAAAGGAAGCTAGATCAATGGGAAGGGCTGCTAGGGGGGTTAAAGGCATCAATTTGGGGAAAGATGATAAGGTCATATCTCTTCTTGTTCCCGAGAAAGAAAATACAATCTTCACTGTTTCTGAAAACGGTTATGGGAAAAGAACAAACGTTGATGACTTCAGAAAAACTAGGAGAGGAGCCAAAGGTGTTATCGCAATGCAAACCTCCGATAGAAATGGATTACTTATTGGCGCAAACCAGGTTATCGAAGATCAAGAAATCATGTTGATAAGTAACAAAGGTACCTTAGTCAGAACAAACGTTGATCAAATTAATGTTATCGGAAGAAATACTCAAGGAGTAACTGTTATAAAACTTAAAGACTCAGAAAAGCTTGTGGGACTGGCTTCTATAATTGAAGATACAGATGACTAGGGCATTTAATTTTTGTGCAGGTCCAGCTGCTCTTCCTGAAGAAGTCTTGAAGGAGTTACAAGAAGAAACTTTAGATTATAAAAATCATGGTTTAGCGGTTATGGAAATGAGCCATAGAAGCAAAGAGTTTGTATCCATAGCGGAGCAAGCAAAACAGGATTTCATTGATTTATTATCGATACCTGATGAGTACGATGTTTTATTTATTCAAGGAGGCGCGAGTCTGCAATTTTCAATGATTCCGATGAATCTAGGAATTAAGAATCAAAAACTAGATTATTTAGAAGTCGGATCGTGGTCTAAAAAAGCTATAGCTGAAGCTAAGAAATTTCATGACGTTAATATATCTGCATCTTCAAAAGATATTTCATTCAAAAAATATCCTTCAATAAATGATTGGAATATTTCAGATGATTCCTCCTATATACATATGGTGATGAATGAGACAATTGAAGGAGTTGCATGCAGGTCGTTAGATGACTTACCAGAAAAAGTAATAGTTTCAGACTGTTCTTCCAACATACTCTCTGAACCACTAGATGTAAAAAAGTTTGGACTCATTTATGCAGGCGCTCAAAAAAATATTGGACCAGCTGGGTTAGCAATTGTAATTATTCGAAAAGACTTAATTCAAAAAAGAGATGATCTTCCCGCTTTAATGAGTTATCAGACATATGCGGATTCAGAATCAATGTACAACACGCCTCCAACATTTGCTTGGTATCTTTCAGGTAAAGTTTTTACTTGGCTTAAAAGGAATGGTGGCCTTAAATCAATTGAAGAAATTAATCTGAGAAAAGCAAAAAAACTTTACGATTACATAGACAACAGTGATTTTTACTACAACGATGTATCAATCGAGAGTAGGTCTATCATGAATGTTCCATTCTTATTGAACGATGATTCCCTAAATGATTCATTTCTCAAAGAAAGCGAAAAAGAAGGTTTACTGAATCTTGCTGGTCATAGATCAGTTGGAGGGATGAGAGCTAGCATATACAATGCTGTGCCGGAAGAAGCTATAGAAGCTCTAGTTTCTTTTATGGATGTATTTGCAAATAAGTATGGCTAACTCAAAATTAGAAAAATCATTAGGTTTAATTCGAAAGAAAATTGATTTAATTGATGATCAGATGCTCTCTTTACTTGAAGAAAGGGTCTCTTTGGTTATTGATGCTGAGAATTTAAAAAAAATTACATCGAAAGGCCCTTTTTATCGTCCAGATAGAGAGAAAGAAATTATTAGGCGTTTACAATCTTTGAATAAATCGCCGCTAGAGGATAATAAAATCCGAACAATTTTTCAGGATATTATTTCGGCCTGTTTTTCAACAGCATTTGAAATTAAAGTTGCATATTTGGGCCCTGAGGGATCATTTTCAGAAAAAGCTGCAAAAAAACATTTCGGGCCCTCTACAAATTTTGTTTCCTGCGGATCTATCCAAGAAATTATAGATTCTGTTGAAGATAATTCAGAATATTACGGAGTTTTGCCAATTGAAAATTCAACTGAAGGCCTTGTTAATTCGACTTTAGATGAAATCATTGAAAGTAATCTTAAGATTTGCAGCGAGATAAGCATTCCAATTAATTTAAGCCTTTTATCAAAGAAAAACATTGCTCTTTCAAGTATTAAAACTATCTTCGCGCATAGTCAGGCTTTTGCACAGTCCCAATCTTGGTTAAATAAAAATTTACCCAAAGTTATAAAAAAAGATGTGACAAGTAATTCTCAAGGAGTATTGCAGTCAAAAAGAACAAATTATTCAGCTTCTATAGCTTCTATTGAGGCTGCAAAAAAGTACGAAATGAAAGTTTTAAAGCGAAATATTCAAGATTATAAAAATAATACAACAAGATTTATCATTGTCGGAAATCATGACGTCTCAGCTACAAAAGAGGATAAAACTAGCGTAAGCATAATAACAAAAAATAAGTCTGGAGCTCTTTCAGAAATATTAGAAAAGTTTAAAGAACAAAAAATTAATCTTACAAACATTCAATCGAGGCCAACCAAAAAGAACAACTGGGAGTATATGTTTTTTATAGAATTAGACGGTCACAAGACTGATAAGAATGTAGACATTGCCCTAAAAAAAATATCACGACTTTCACTAAATTTAAATGTTTTGGGATCCTATCCCAAAGGAATTTAATGAAAAAGACTTTTCCCGAAGATAGAGTAAATCTCGGCGTAAATAAGATAACTCCTTATCAACCTGGAAAATCATCCGATAGCCTCAACATAAGCAAAGAAAAGCTGATAAAGCTTGCAAGCAACGAGAATCCAATAGGCCCTAGTAAGTTAGCTACCAAAGCAATTAGTCATATTCTTGAGGAAGCGCATAGATATCCTGATGGAAATGGCACGAAACTAAAACAAGAAATTTCAAAGTTAGAAAAAGTTCCACTTGATTGCATTACGTTAGGAAACGGATCCAATGATTTGATTGAATTTTCAGCCAGAGCTTTTTTAACGAATGGAGATAATGCACTTTATTTTAAACATGGATTTGCAATATATCCCCTTGCCATCCTAGCTACAGGGGCAGATTTAAGAGAATTGCCTGTGAATGAAAATTATTATCAAGACTTAACTTCGGTAATCAATTTCGTCGATAAAAAATCTAAAGTAGTTTTCATAGCATCGCCAAATAATCCCACAGGATCAGCAAACAAATTATCTGAAATTGAAGCTATGTTAAATGATTTACCGAATGATTTAATTGTCTTTCTTGATCAGGCTTACTTTGAATATATTGAAGATGAACAATACAAATTACCTTTTGATTTAATCGATAAGTATCAAAATTTGATAATTTCCAGGAGTTTTTCAAAGGCGCACGGTCTTGCAGCTTATAGACTTGGCTACTGCATCTCATCACAAAATATTGCAGATTATTTAAATCGTGTTAGACAGCCATTCAATGTAAGTTCTTTTGCCCTTGAGGCGGGTATTGCATCTTTAAATGATAAGGAGCATTTAAGAAAATCTATCTATTTAAACCAAAGAGAAAAAAATAAATTAATGCAATTCTTTAAAAAAGAAAATATTGAATATCTTCCCACTCAGGGTAATTTCTTTTCTTTTAGTTTGGGTACAGATTCTGATGAAACCTTTGAAGCCTTTTTAAATGAAGGAATCATATTGAGATCTCTCAAATCATACAATATGGATAGATTTGTAAGAGTAAGCATTGGTCAGGAATTTGAAAACGATGCTTTTATTGAAGCTACAAAAAAGATTAAAGGTTCAACGAATTGAAAGAACAAATACTAATTTTTGGCTTAGGTCATATTGGAGGATCTATAGCTAAATCTCTTTGCAAACAGGGAATTAGAGTATATGCAGAGGATTTGAGTAAAAAAACAATCACATATGCAATAAAAAATAAAATTATTAAAGGAACTTTCTCAGATTTAGACCTTTCAAAACCTTATTCAGTTATTTTCTCAACTCCTCCAATTGTTACCAATAAATTAGTTAACGAAAATAAAGATCTCATTAAAAATGCTGTCTTATTTACTGAGACATCTAGCTCTAAAAATAAGATAAAAAAGAATGCTTTTATCAACAAAATTGAAAATGCTATTCTTTCACATCCAATTGCAGGGAACGAAGGAAGTGGGATAGATGCATCTGACATAAAACTTTTTGAAAACAAAATTTGTATTCTTTCCCCGTTAAAAATGACGTCAAAAAATTCAATTACAAAAGCCCAAAAATTATGGGAATCTTTAGGCTCTAATTGCATAAAAATGGATTTAAACTCTCACGATAAAATATTAGCAGCTACAAGCCACTTACCTCATGTAATTAGTTTTAGCTTAATGAGATATATCGAAAAATCCTCAAATATAAAGAATAAAGTCCTTATGGGGGGTGGACTAAAAGACTTCACTAGAATTTCTTCAAGTGATC
>CACBTL010000009.1:0-53474 GCA_902542145.1 uncultured SAR86 cluster bacterium
TTTCTAAAGTTGAAGATGAAGATTTTAGAATGGTTATGGAAGTTCACTTAATGGGCTCTGTGAATTGTACTAAGGCCATTTGGGAAATAATGAGAGAACAAAACTACGGAAGGATTGTCATGACATCTTCTTCCAGTGGACTTTACGGAAATTTTGGTCAAACCAATTACGGTGCTGCAAAAATGGGAGTTGTTGGATTGATGAATACGCTTAAACTTGAAGGCGCAAAATACAACATTAAATGTAATGCTTTGGCGCCTGTTGCAGCAACACGAATGACCGAGGAGTTAATGCCAGGAGAGGTTCTTGAAAGACTAGAGCCTCAGTATGTTACTCCTGCTGTGACCTATATGGTTTCTGAAGATGCTCCAACAGGAGTCATTATGGCTGCAGGAGCAGGCGTTTTTGCAAGAGTTATGATCCATGAAACAATCGGTGTAAATCTTGGTACCGCAGATAAAATGGATGCCGAAAACATTGCTGATAATTGGGATCAAATCTCAGACATGAAAGATGCAAAACTTTGTTTTCAAGGCGGCGATCAATCTATGAAAATTTTTGAATTGATTCAAAAAGGTTGATCTCAAAGTACAAATTTATTTAGAAAACTTATTTCTTTCTCTTTAAAAAATCTGCAAAGCCCTTCACTTCGTCAGTAATTATGGCTCGTATATTTTTTTTACTTAATTCCCTCAATCTTCCCATTGAATTTAAGGTCCATATAATCAAATCTATTTTCTTCTCAAGAAGCTTATCAATTGTTTTATTTGAAAGGTCTGTAACATCAATTGATAAACCATCTGAATTACCTTTTTTGTAAAACTCTAAAATTTTTTTTATCCCATACCTTTCAATCTGAAGCGTATGAAAACTTTGAAACGCTAATTTATTAGGGAATCTTTTTTTTAAAGCTGATACAACATTTTTATCGAAAGACAAAAAAGTTACGTTCTTTTTTTCTATTCTCAGCTTATCTAAAAATGGTACGGTATTGGCGTCTGACTTTATCTCAATAAAGCATTCTTTATTTTGAGGTAAAAAATCTAATACTTCATCCAGAAGAGGAATTCGATTTTCACTATTTCCAAGAGCCTCAAGTTCGGAGAAGTTTGTTTTTTTTATTTCTAGACTTTTTTTGAACAACCTCGATGTATCTTCATCATGAAAAATTATAGGTTTTTCATCTTTTGATAGTCTTACGTCTATTTCTAAGCCATCAGCGCCTTCAGAAAAGGCTTTATGGAATGCAGGAAGAGTGTTTTCTTGATCGTTCCTTGTGACACCTCTATGAGCAATTATTTTTGGTGTCACAAGTCACTTCAAGCGGCTTAATCCCAGGAGAGTGCGCCGCCAGTTTGATATTCAATAACTCTAGTTTCGAAGAAGTTTTTCTCTTTTCTAAGGTCCATGATTTCGGACATCCAAGGGAAAGGATTTGAGGCTTTAGGGAAAGCTTCCTCCAAACCAATTTGAGTAAGCCTTCTGTTAGCTATGAATTTTAGATATTCCGTCATACTTTCAGAGCTCATGCCAAGAATTCCATTAGGCATAGTATCTTCAGCATACTGAATTTCTAGTTGTGTCCCCTGAAGAATCATTTCTCGAGCAGTTGATTGCATTTCTTCATCCCAAAGCTCTGGATTCTCTATTTTTATTTGATTAATCATGTCTATTCCAAAATTTACATGCATAGACTCATCTCTAAGAATATATTGGAATTGCTCACTTGTGCCTGTCATCTTGTTTCTATTACCCATGGAGAGGATTTGTGTAAATCCACAATAAAAGAAAATACCTTCTAGAACACAATAGAATGCAATTAAGTTTCTTAAAAGAATTTTATCGTCTTCAGTTGTTCCTGTTTTGAAGTCAGGATTTGACAAGGATTGAGTGAAAGGGAGGGCCCACGCGGCTTTTTTTGCTACGGATGGAACTTCTCTATACATATTAAATATTTCTCCCTCATCCATACCCAAGGATTCAATGACATATTGATAAGCATGGGTATGTATTGCTTCTTCCAATGCTTGTCTTAAAAGGTATTGCCTGCATTCTGGGTTAGTAATGTGTTTGTATACAGACAAAACAATATTATTAGCAACAAGTGAATCTGCAGTTGAGAAAAAACCTAGATTTCTCATCACGATCATTCTTTCTTGCTCTGAAAGACCGTCCTTACTTTTCCATAAAGCTACATCAGCAGTCATGTTTATTTCCTGCGGCATCCAGTGATTGGCACTACCATCAAGATATTTTTGCCAGGCCCAGTCGTATTTGAATGGCACAAGTTGATTTACATCAGCTCTACAGTTAATCATTTGTTTCTGATCAACATCCACACGTGATGATGCTCCTTCTAGGTCCTCTAATCCTGCTTCAATATCAAGATCATCGAGCGAAGCAACTCCGAGTGTTTCTTCACTAGAAACAGACTTTTTTGACTCCTCTTTTATAGGACTCTCTATTTCCGTTTTAGGAAGTGGTTTCACTTCCTTTTCTTCAAAATCATCCCAACTAAGCATAAATACCTCCTTTTATTGGCAAGCTTCGCACTCTTCGTCTTCAATAGTGCTTGGATTGTTTACTGCAACTGCAGCTTGAACTTTATTCAATTCTGAATTCGATATGGTAGATTTCTCTGATGTTGTTGCTCCCTTAGATCTTAAATAGTAGGTTGTTTTTAGACCTCTCAACCAAGCCATCTTATACATTACATCTAGTTTCTTTCCGTTCGGTTCCGCAACATAAAGGTTTAGAGATTGACTTTGATCTATCCATTTTTGTCTTCTGCTCGCAGATTCAATAAGCCATTTAGGTTCAATTTCAAAAGATGTTGCAAAAATTCTCTTAATTTCATCTGGGACCCTGCTAATTGTTTCAAGACTGCCATTTAGGTTTTTAAGGTCATAAACCATAACTTCATCCCACATATCTATTTCTTTCAATGCGTTGACCAAGTTTTCATTTATGACAGTAAATTCCCCTGATAGGTTTGATTTAACAAAAAGATTTGAATAGGTTGGTTCTATTGATTGAGTGACTCCAGTAATGTTTGCAATTGTTGCAGTTGGAGCAATTGCCATAACATTTGAATTTCTAATACCTTGTTTTTTGACCTTTTCTTTTAGCGTATCCCAGTCCTTTTTCTTCTCTTCATTTTGATCGAGAAATCCGTCTGTTCTATGTTCTTTTAAGATGGATATTGAATCGATAGGAAATATACCCTGACTCCATAAAGATCCTTCATAAGAACTGTAAGATCCTCTCTCTTTTGCAAGATCAGACGAGGCCTCAATAGCAAAATAGCTGACTGTTTCCATTGAGTCATCTGCTAACTCAACTGCTTCGTCAGAAGAGTAGGGTATTTTTTTTATTTGCAGGATGTCTTGAAAACCCATTATCCCAAGACCTATTGGTCTATGTTTAAAGTTAGAGTTTTCAGCTTGTGGGACCGCGTAGTAATTTATGTCTATTACGTTATCTAACATTCTTATAGCAATGGATATTGTTTTCTGAAGTTTTTCTTTATCGAGGTTGTTATCTTTATCCAAATGATTTTTTAGATTTACTGAACCTAGGTTACATACCGCAATTTCATCTTGAGATGTATTCAGTGTTATTTCCGTACACAGATTAGATGAATGGATTACGCCTGTGTGTTGTTGTGGCGATCTTAAATTGCAGGCATCTTTGAAGGTTAGCCAAGGATGACCTGTCTCAAAAAGCATTGAAATTATTTTTCTCCAGAGTTCTTCAGCATCAACTTCTTTGTAAGCTTTTATATTTCCTTTTTTTGCCTCCTCCTCATATTTTTCATACTGTTCCTTAAACTCATTACCCGTTAAGTCATGTAAATCTTTCGCTTCATTTGGAGAAAAAAGAGTCCAGGTTTCTTTGTTCATAACCCTCTCCATGAACAGGTCAGGTATCCAGTTCGCAGTATTCATATCGTGAGTTCTTCTTCTATCGTCTCCAGTGTTTTTTCTCAGTTCCAAAAATTCCTCTATATCAAGGTGCCATGTTTCTAAATAAGCGCATACAGCACCTTTTCTTTTTCCACCTTGATTCACTGCTACAGCGGTATCATTTACAACTTTTAAGAAAGGAACAACACCTTGCGACCTACCATTAGTTCCTTTTATGTGCGCTCCCATTCCCCTAACTGGAGTCCAATCATTTCCTAGGCCTCCTGCCCATTTAGAAAGCATTGCATTGTCTCTCATTGCTCCATAGATACCATAAAGATCATCAGGCACAGTTGTTAGATAGCATGATGACAATTGAGAATGAAGAGTTCCTGAATTAAACAATGTTGGCGTAGAACTCATATAGTCGAAACTCGATAAAAGTTTATAAAATTCTATGGCTTTTTCTTCTTTGTTTTCTTCGTTTAGAGCTAAGCCCATGGATACCCTCATAAAGAAAACTTGAGGTAATTCAAATCTAACTTCATCGCTATGGATAAAATATCTGTCATAAAGTGTTTGAAGTCCGAGATAAGTAAATAAGTTATCCCTCTCTGGCATTATTTCTTTGCCTAGTTTTTCTAAATCCATCTCTGCGAGCTTTGGATTTAACAATTTCAACTCTATGCCTTTTGTTATGAATGAAGATAAGGCCTTTGGATATAAATCTTTCATATCTTCTTGAAGAGCATCTTTGTCTAAGTCTAGGAAATTGAGAGCTTCATATCTTAATGAATCTAGTAAAATTCTTGCTGTTGCAAAAGTATAATTAGGTTCTTTTTCAACTAAGGCTCGAGAAGCAAGAATCATTGCTTGTTTAATTTCCTCTTCTGGAGCGCCTTCGTATAAGTTTTTTTCAGCTTCGGTAACTATCTGATCTGGATTTGTTCCATCTAAGCCTTCACAAGCTTCAGTTGCCACTTTATTAATTCTTGCAACCCCCTTCAGAGGCTCCTCTTTTACCTCTTCTTGAGAATCTAAGAGTTCTTCTTTTCTAACTTGAGCTCTTGCTTCTCTATACAAAATATATTCTCTAGCAACTTTTCTTTCGTCTGACCTCATCAGCTCAAGCTCAACTTGATCTTGCACTTCTTCTATGTGAATGGTTCCTCCAGAGGGCATTCTATTCCTAAAAGTTGTTTCTACTTTTTTGGATAGTTCATCAACTTTTTGATGCACACTTGAGGAAGCAGCAGCAGTGCTGCTGTAGACGGCTAAAAAAGCTTTTGTTATTGCGACTTCTATTTTAGAAACATCAAAAAGTACTACTTTTCCATTTCTTTTAATGATTCTAAGTTGTCCTGGCTTAAGTTCATCGAGAGGAATGCTCTCTGAGATTTTTGCTTCTTTTATATTTTCTGTCTGTTCTGTTGCTTTTGTTTCTTCCACTGAAACACCCCAATAATTGGTTTTATAGTCTTTTTGGCTGCTTATAATCCTTTATGAAACACAAGATGTTGTGGTTATAAGATCCTACTAACACAAGATAAAGTGTTTTTCTCAAAAAATCAATAGAAAAACCTTTAAAAAACACTTAATTTCTTGTGGATAATGCTAAATTGTATAAACCTCAAAAGATGAAATATTTTTTAGTAATAGATCAGGGGACATCCAGCACAAGAGCAATTCTTTTTGATGAGAAATTTGTCGAGGTAAATGTTTCTCAAACCGAATTTAAACAATTTTTTCCAAAAGATGGATGGGTTGAGCATGATGCTAATGAAATTTTTGACACGGTTGTAGGCTGTATCAAAGAAGTAATGAAAAAGTCCGAAACAACCCATAAAGAAATCATAGCAATTGGAATCACGAATCAAAGAGAAACATGTCTTTTATGGGATAAGAAAGGCAATCCCTTAGGTAAAGCAATTGTTTGGCAAGACAGAAGAACCGCGGAACTTTGTAATAAATTTAAAAAAGAAGGACTAGAAAAAAAAATTAATCAAATTACTGGCTTGCTGCCTGACCCTTATTTCTCAGGTACAAAATTAAGTTGGCTATTAGAAGATACTGAAACTCCAAAAGACTTTTTCATGGGGACGATCGATACTTTTCTAGTTTGGAAGCTAACAGAGGGTAGGTCTTATTCCGTTGATGCCACAAATGCCTCTAGAACTTTATTGATGGATATAAACAATGTTTCGTGGTCAGAAGAAATGTGTAATTTACTTAATATACCTATTAATAGGTTGCCAGAAATCAAAAATTCTGCCGATGAATATGGAGAAACCTCTCTGTTTGGCGGGAAAATCAAAATTTCAGGTATAGCTGGAGATCAACAAGCAGCTTTAATTGGACAAGGGTGCTTTAAAGCAGGAGAAGCCAAAAGCACCTATGGGACGGGCTGTTTTATGATCCTGAATACTGGACCAGACGTAAAGCTTTCTAAATCTAAACTGCTTTCCACAATAGGATATCAAATCGATGGGAAAGTAAGTTATGCGCTGGAGGGAAGTATATTTATGGCTGGCGCGTCTGTTCAATGGCTAAGGGATAATTTAGAATTTTTTCCCTCCGCTCCGGAAATTGAGAATTTAGCAAAAAATTCGAATAAGAATTCAAATGTTTACTTTATTCCAGCATTTACAGGCCTTGGAGCACCTTATTGGGATCCAGAAGCCAGAGGGGCTATTTTTGGATTATCCAGAGAGACAACAAAAAATGATATTTCTCAAGCGCTCCTTGAAGCAATTGCATTCCAAACAAAAGATATTTTTGAATGCATGTCTTCTGATGGGGTAGACCTAAAGTCCCTCAAAATTGATGGCGGAATGGTAGAAAATAAATATTTCAATCAAATTTTAGCGGATGTACTAAATTTAAAAATTCTTTTGCCGGATAACAAAGAGGCAACAGCAAAAGGAGCTGCTTTTCTAGCTTCCTTGGGCTCCAATCATACGAACTCGCTGTCCGACCTCGACGAATTCGTTGGATCTTACGAAGAGTTCACTCCGCTGGAATCTAGAGACAGCAAATATCAGAGCTGGAAGAATTTAGTTACTAAAATTTTAGCTTAGTAAATTCTCAATCAAAGCTTCTTGAACGTGCATTCTGTTCTCTGCTTGTTGTAAAACTTTACTCGAAGGATGTTCCATTAGTTCAAATGTAATTTCTTGACCTCTATGAGCAGGAAGACAGTGAAGGAAGATGCTTTCTTTACCTGTATTTTCAATAAGACCAGTATCAACAAAATATCCTTGAAAAGCTCTTTCTTTAGTTTTTTCATCCCCCATAGAGACCCAAACATCTGTAGTAATTATGTCAGCTCCTTTTGCTGCTTCTTCTCTGGAATTAGCAAAACTGGAATTTTTCTTTGCATAATTGAGGAAAGTAGGGTCAGGTGAATATTCTTTAGGACAATAAATAGAGAGCTCAAAATCTAATATCTTTGATGCTTCGACGTATGAGTTACATACGTTATTACCATCTCCAATCCAGCAAACTTTTTCAAGTTCATTTGCTGAATTTTCCTTGAAAGTCATCAAGTCTGCTAATATTTGGCAAGGATGAGATAAATCTGAAAGAGCATTAATTACAGGAACAGAAGAATTAGCTGCAAACATTTCTAATGTCTCATGCTTATCAACTCTTAAGGCAATTACATCCAACATAGAAGATGCTACTTTTGCTGTATCAGACACTGGTTCTCCTCTAGATAACTGTAAATCAGATGAGGACATAAAAATTGCATTTCCTCCCAAGTGTAAAATTCCTGATTCGAAAGAAATTCTTGTTCTCGTAGAAGGCTTTTCAAAAATTAGACCTAACTTTGAGCCAACTAGGGTCTTTTCTTTTTGTTTCTGACTTTTCCTTTCAATAGCTCTATCTAAGACATTCAAAATATCTTGATTAGATAAATCTCTAAGATTTAAGAAATGTTTTGTCGTCATAGATAATGCGGGATAGAATCTTAGCTTTCAAAAATAATACTATAGATAAAAACAAAAAACCTTATGAATTACAAAGTTAAAACTATTAATAATATTTCCGATAAGGGTTTGGATATTCTTAAAAATAAAGGTTACGCAGTTGGAGAAGAAGAATCTGAACCTGACGCCATAATTTTAAGAAGCCATAAATTACAAATGAGCGAAATTCCTTCATCGGTTAAAGCAATAGTCAGAGCAGGTGCAGGAGTTAACAACATTCCTGTTGAAGGGTGTTCAAAAATTGGTATTCCTGTCTTCAATACACCAGGAGCGAATGCTAACGCTGTTAAGGAAATGGTTTTAGCTGCTTTATTGATGTCATCTAGAGGAATATTTGATGGTGTGAAGTTTGTTCATGGAATTGAAGATGTTTCAAAAGAAAACTTGAAAGCCCATATTGAAAGTGGAAAAAAATCATTTAAGGGTAGAGAACTTAAAGATGGATGTTTAGGAGTAGTGGGCATGGGTGCAATTGGCGCCAAGGTAGCAGAAATGGGGGTAATGTTAGGCATGAGAGTGATTGGCTTTGATCCTCAGATCACAGTTGAGGCAGCATGGGCGCTTCCAAATGAGGTAGAACGTAAAGAGACAATAGAAGAGATCTTTAAAGAGTCTGACTATGTGACTCTTCATGTTCCAGCAAATGAACATACAACGGGAATGATAAATAAGGACCTTCTCTCACATAGCAATAAAGGATTGAGGTTAATTAATTTTGCAAGAGATGAGATTGTTAACAGTGAAGCCATAATTGATGCTTTAGAAAAAGATAAACTCAATAAATATGTTACAGATTTTGCCGATTTACCCTTAATAGAGCGATCTAAGTCAAATGAGGATGTCGTTTTATTGCCTCATATCGGGGCTAGCACAATGCAAGCGGAAGAAAATTGCTCAGTTATGGCAGCGAATCAAATAATTAACTTTCTAGAACATGGAAATATTAAAAATTCAGTAAATTATCCGCAAATCATTGAACCCATGGAAACAAGTTATAGGCTAACCATTGCTAATAAGAACGTTTCTGGAATGATAGGAAAAATTACGGCAATTATTGCTGAAGAAGGCTTAAATATCATTGATATGAAGAATAGAAGTAGAGATGATATTGCATACAATGTAATCGATCTGGACTCAGAGCCATCAACTAAATCAATAGAAGCCATAAAAGGCGAAGAAAACATAATAAATGTGAGGCAAATTAATGGATAAGAAAGTTGCAATCATCACGGGCGGTAGTAGAGGTGTCGGAGCTGATTTAGCAAAATTTTGTGCAGAGAAAGGCTGGAACATGACAATTACTTGTTCTAATTCAATTGATGACGCAAAGAATGTTGCCAAAGAGTGCGAAAAACTGGGATCTGAAGTCCTTGTATTGCAAGCAGATGTTTCTTTAGATAAAGATTGTGAGGAAACAGTTTCTAAAACAATAGAAAAGTGGGGCAGGCTTGATTCTCTGGTAAATAATGCTGGGAAAACTAAGTTTAATGCTCATCATAATTTGGAAGGATTATCTTCGGATGATTTTATTGATCTTTATTCCACTAATACTGTTGGCCCTTATCAAATGATTAAATATGCTAAAGATCATCTCATGAAAGCTGAAAGCCCAAGCATTGTTAATATTGCCTCTATTGCTGGCGTTATGGGGATTGGAAGCTCGGTTGCATATGCTGCATCTAAAGGGGCGTTAATAAACATGACTAAATCTCTAGCTAGGGCGCTTGGTCCTATAAGGATAAATGCTATTTGTCCTGGTTTTATCCAAGGAGACTGGCTGAGAGGCGGGCTAGGAGATGAAGCATATGAATTAACAAAAAAATCTATTGAGGATATGGCCCCATTAAGCCTAACTTGCACACCAAGACAGGTTGCAGAGACCACATTTCATTTTATGACGGAATCGGTGACCGTAACTGGAGAGACTTTGATCTTAGATGGAGGTATGCACCTAGGGCGCTAAATTAATAATAATTCTCTGCGTGCTTTTTTGAAAAGGGAATAACTTCATCGTAACGACCTTCTTTAACTTTATTAACCCAGTCAGGGTCCGAGAGTAAAGCTCTGCCCACAGCAACCATGTCAAATTCCTTGTCATCCATTCGTTTAACTAAATCATCAATTGGAGCTGATTTAACTTCGTCTTCACCTTGATAAAAACCTATGAAATCTGACTCCAGACCCACACTGCCAACAGTAATGGTAGGTAAACCGGTTATTTTTTTTGTCCAACCTGCCAAATTAAGATTAGATCCCTCAAACTCTGGTTCCCAAAACCTTCTGTTGCTAGCATGAATTACATCAACTCCTGCATCAACAAGCGGTCTAAGAAGAGTCTCTAAATCATCCTGATTTTTTGCTAACTTTGCTTCGTAGTCTTGCTGTTTCCATTGAGAAAACCTTATAGCTATGCAGAAATCATTACCTACCATAGCTCTAGCTCTTTTTATTATTTCGGATGCAAAAGATGATCTTAATTGGATACTTCCCCCAAAACCATCTTTTCTTTGATTCGTATCTTCCCAGAAAAATTGATCTATCAAATATCCATGAGCGCCATGTAATTCAACTCCATCAAAACCTAAATCCTTGATAATTTTGATATCTCTTACATAAATTTCGATCATATTTTCTACATCATCAGCTGTCATTTCATGTGCAACCTTTTTATCTTTTCTAACTAAGCCTGAGGGAGTGAACCCCGGAACATCTGGTTCTGGCGGCAAGCCAGGTTTTCTTATAGCTCCCACATGCCAGAGTTGACAGAAAATTTTGGAATCATATTTGTGAACTTGAGATATTACGTTCCTCCAGCCTTCATGAGCTTCAGGTTTCAAACCCGGCACATCAGGATATCCACTAGAAGAAGGGTGAGATACCTCAACTCCTTCGGTGATAATTAGGCCGACACCACCCTTAGCTCTTCTTTCGTAATAGTCAGCAACATTTTGACCAGGAATTCCATTGGGTGACTTATTCCTTGTCATTGGCGCCATGGCAAATCTATTCGGAATATCCAAGTTATTAATTTTTATAGTATTAAAAAGTGTTTCCATTTTTTTAGTTAATTTTGTACTTGATTATTTATAAGATTATCACCTAAAAAAATCATTTTTTAAAACTATTTTGATGTTTTTCATGTGACTTACACACATTGAAAACTTTGTAAATACCCAAAAGTGCATTTTTTAAGATTATTTGAAAATTTTTCTTACTCAATAGTCTAATTTACGTAAGTTATTGATTTTATTCATATTATTTATATTGATTAAAATTTGATCAAATTAACTCAAACCTTTAATTCATAGTCTATGCGTTTAATCCTAGCTTATTTATCCAAAGACTTATCCACAGTTTCTGTGGATAAAATTTTTTGATATTCTAGTGGTAAATGTCCTTGAAAATTGACCTTACTAAATCGTGGCTCAATCATCTTGAAGATGAATTTAGTAAGACATATATGATTGAAATCAAAGAATTTTTAAGAAATCAAATTAGTCAAAGAAAAACTATCTATCCACCTGGTAAAGAAATATTTAATTGTTTTAATCTTACCTCTTACGAAGACACTAAAGTAGTGATACTGGGTCAGGATCCTTATCATGGAGCTGGTCAAGCACACGGTCTGAGCTTTTCTGTCAAAGATAATATCTCTATACCGCCCTCGCTCAAAAATATATTTAAGGAATTAAATTCTGACTTAAAGATTAATATACCTTGTTCAGGAAATTTGACTTCTTGGGCTTTAGAGGGAGTGCTGCTCCTCAACAGCTCTCTTACAGTAGAGTCAAATAATCCGAACTCACATCAAAATATCGGATGGAAATTTTTTACCGATAAAGTAATCGAAGTTTTGGGTAATAAAAAGGATATGGTTTACATTCTTTGGGGTAAAAATGCACAACTTAAAAAATCTTTAATAAATACTCAAGAAAACTTAGTTATTGAGTCAGCTCATCCTTCACCATTTTCTGCCGATAAAGGTTTCTTTGGATCAAAGCCGTTTAGCAAAACAAATGATTACCTCATTGATAAGGGGAAGGGGGCAATTAATTGGAAATTAGTTTAATTCTACAGACTTAATGCCTGTATTTTCTGTATTGTCTTTTAAAGAATCAAAATTTTTTGTTTTTCCGCTCACTAAGAATTTGCCTTTTACATATTCAAGGATATTTCCAACCTTTTTATCATTTATAGTAAATACTTCATTAAATGACTTGTTTGTGTCATCAATTTCAACTCTTGCAATGGAAAAAATGCCAGGCGATCTGTAATGCATCCTTGCAATAATTTCTTGTCCAGTAAAACATCCTTTTTGAAAGTCAATTCTTCCGTTTTTATCGTATCCTAATTCCTGAGGTGTATATTTTTCAGAGTTTTCTGAGTATATTTCTGGATCAAGGTTATCGATTATTGAGCTTTTCCAAGTTTCATCATCGATATAATCAATTACATTTTCATCTCCTTCCTCAATTGATACTTTAGAGAAAACAGCATACTTTTTTAAAGTATCCACTAGTTTTTTTACTACAGATTGATGAGTGATTAGATGAAATTGGTCATTACTGATTTTTTTGCATAAAAAACTAGCTATAACTCTCCCTTTTAAGTTGCAAATGGCTGATCGATCGATTTGTTCAATTTCTTGTTTTGATACGTCTGTTGAAATCTGTCCCTGCAAGAAATCAATTGAGTCTTTTCCTTCAACTACTATAATTCTGTGATATTTTGATATGAGCACGAATGAATTTTAACAAAATATGGAATCACTAAGAAACGAAATAAATTTTAGGTCAAGAAGAGGTCTTCAGGAGCTTGATATTCTTCTAAAAAGATTCTTGGAAAAACATTTATCTAATTTAGAAGAATCTAGCTTAAAAGCGCTTATCGAAATATTAGATATGGAAGATAACGATTTGGCAGATTTGTTAATATATAAGACTGAGACCCCTAAAGAAGCTCATAGGGCTATTATCAAAAAAATTTTAAGTGATTGATAAACTTTTTAACAAAAAAATTGTCAAACGAAAGTGAATTCAGAAAAAACATTAATCAAACTCAGTAAGGAAGGCAATAAAAATGCTTTTGAGGCCCTAGTTATTAAACATCAAGATAAGTTAATGGGTTCATTAAACAAACTTTTCAAAAATCCAACTTTTTCTGAGGATATAGCACAGGAAGCTTTTATTAAGGCTTATATAAATATCGGAGGCTTCAAGGAAGACAGTGCTTTTTTTACCTGGCTTTACCGAATTGCAGTAAATACAGCAAAGAACCATCTTTCTAGTAAATATAATAAAAATGAAATTATCGAGTCCGAAATAGATGAAAACATCCTTACTCAGATAGGCATTGATTCACCAAGCCCAGAATCAATTTTAGAAGCCAATACTTTGAGAGATAGGCTGTTTCAATGTCTTAATGACATGCCAGAAGAGATTAAATCTGCCATAACTCTCAGAGAATTCAATGGCCTTAACTACGAGGAGATTGCAAAAATATGTAATTGTCCCGTTGGAACAGTAAGGTCAAGAATATTCAGAGGAAGGCAATTATTGGATGAAATACAAATTTCTATAAATAACGAGGCTAAAGGTAGTAATGGAAGATAGCATAGAACATAGACTGTCTGCTCTACTAGATGGAGAAACGTCTGAATTTGAGACTAGGAGGCTTGTTGAGGAAATAAATAAAAATCCTGAGATTAAGAATCTTTGGATAAGAATGAATAAGACCAAATCCTTACTGACTGCAGAAATAGATTTTTCTCCGAGAAATATAGCTTCATCAGTGATGGAAGAGTTAGATGCTTCTAACATAAAACAAGTAAAATTTTCAAAAGATGAAAAATCAAAACAATTAAAATATTACGGTTTTGCATTTGGTGTTTTATTATCACTGGGCCTTGTTTTTCAACCCTTTGTAATTCAAGAAAGAGAGTCGTTTAAGTCAACTTCTGTTATACCTGCGCTATCAATCGGAAATATCCAGGTTTCATCAAGAGAAAGTTATTTGCAAGAGATAGGTAACAATCTAAAAGGCAGCCTCAAGAAAATAGAATTTATGGAAGAAGGGGACATAATCGCAAATTACGTAGAGAACGATTCAAAAAGGAGTTTTAAGCTTAGAGTTTTATTCAGAGACCTTTCAATAGAAGACAGAATTAAGCTATCTTCTTCAGGTATAACGGTTCATTCTTTGGCAAACGATAAACCAGTAGTCATAAACTTATCAAGTGATGAAATCAATAACCAAGGCTTGGTTGAATTGTCGAACAGGATTTTTTTAAACTTAAGGAAATAAAATGAAAAAATTTTCAATATCAGTGATTTTTCTTCTGCTTAGTATTTCTGCAACAGCAGATTATCCAGATTTTTCTGACTTAGTTGATGAAGCGGCTCCTGCTGTAGTGAATGTAAGTGTCATTAAAACAATCAGCACCCAGAATAGGATGAGTCCATTCAATAGAAGACAAAATCCATTTGATGATTTTTTTAATTTCCCTTTTCCATTTGAAGATGAACCCAGAAGAGAGCAAGAAAGAGAGGTCAGATCAGGTGGCTCAGGTTTCATTATTTCAAAAGATGGTTACATAATAACGAATCATCATGTCGTAGAAGATGCTTCACAGATTTTTGTCAGCCTAAACGATAGGCGAGAATTCATAGCAGAACTCGTTGGAAGTGATAAAAAATCTGATGTTGCCCTATTGAAGATATCTGCAAAAGAATCCTTACCTTTTTTAGATTTGGGAGACTCTGATGATGTGGATGTAGGTGACTGGGTTCTAGCCATTGGTTCGCCTTATAGATTAAATTTTTCGGTCACAGCAGGAATTATTAGCGCCAAAGCTAGAAGTGTTCCTGGTCAAGGAACTTCTTATATCCCTTTTTTACAATCTGATGTTGCGATTAATCCAGGAAATTCAGGAGGTCCTCTATTCAATTTAGATGGTGAAGTAATCGGTATCAACGCAATGATTTACTCAAACAGAGGGGGATACATGGGGATTTCTTTCACAATTCCTATCAACTATGCCCAAGAAATTATTGATCAATTAAGAGAAGATGGATTCGTTAAAAGAGGCTGGTTAGGAGTAAGCGTTCAAGAAGTAACAAAGGATCTAGCGGATTCTTTTGGATTGGATGTACCTAGAGGAGCATTAATTGGAAGCGTTTTAACCGACAGCCCTGCTGAATCTTCAGGCCTTAAAGATGGTGACGTGATTGTAGATTTTGATGGGAATGAAATTATTTATTCAGGTGATCTGCCAATGGTTGTCGGTAGAATCTCCCCTGGAGAAGAAGTCAAGGCTAATGTTTACAGAGACGGTAGAAAAAAATCTATCAGAGTGACTGTAGGAGAACTAGAAGAACCTGAAGAGGATAGTAACCCAATTGCTTCAGCGCCAAAAAATAACAGACTTGGCATGATGGTTGAAGATTTTGAAGACATAGCTGAAAGAAGAAATACGGACGTTGAAAAGATAAAAGAAAATTTTGGCGTTAAAGAAGGCGTAGTGGTAAGCAGGGTAGTTTCTGGGCCTGCCTTTGATGCAGGGCTGAGAAGAGGAGATGTGATCACAAGAATCGGCATGACTAATGTTTCGTCCAAAACAGAATATGAAAATGCTCTTGAAGATTTGAATAATGAAAATGTTATCCCCTTAAGGTTTGTAAGAAACAAAAATGGTGCATTTGTTACGATAAAAATTAAAAAATAAGGGATAATTGTCCAGCTTTTTTAAAAAGCACTAAATAATGGACAACATAAGAAATTTTTCGATCATAGCTCACATCGATCACGGCAAATCCACTCTAGCTGATAGGCTCATAGAACACTGTGGAGGCTTATCTTCTAGAGAGATGAAAGAGCAAGTCTTAGATTCTCTCGAGCTTGAAAGAGAAAGGGGCATAACAATCAAGGCTCAATCTGTTTTTCTTGAATACTCAACTAAAGAAGGTACTAATTATCAATTAAATCTAATTGATACTCCGGGACATGTAGACTTTTCTTACGAAGTTTCGAGATCTCTGGCAGCATGCGAAGGAGCAATTCTCCTTGTTGATGCTTCACAAGGCGTTGAAGCTCAGACAGTTTCAACTTGTTATACAGCGATAGAGCAGGGCGTTAATATTTTTCCTGTATTGAATAAAATCGATCTTCCTCAAGCCGATCCAGATAAGGTTAGGAAGGAAATTGAAGAAATTATAGGAATTGATGCATCTGATTGTCCTGAAATCAGTGCAAAGAATGGACAGGGCATTGATAATCTTCTTGAACAATTAGTAGTTCAAGTTCCGCCCCCAGATGATGCAGATGATTCTCTACAAGCTCTCATAATTGACTCATGGTTTGATCAATACCTTGGGGTAGTGTCTCTGATAAGAATTTTTTCTGGATCAATAGACCTAGGTCAAAAAGTAAAAATTAGTTCAAATAATCAAATTCATACTGTTGAAAAAATTGGTGTATTCACTCCAAAACCTGAAGATAGAAAATCACTCTCCAAAGGAGATGTTGGATTTATTTGTGCGGGGGTAAGAGAGGTAAGAGGAGCTCCAGTAGGTGACACTATATGTTTACCTAAAGATACAAAAATACTTCCTGGATTTAAAAAGATTAATCCTCAGGTTTTTGCTGCTTTATACCCTTTAGACTCAGGAGAATTTGAATCATTTAGAGAATCTTTAGAAAAATTAGCCATTAATGATGCGGCTTTATCTTTTCACCCTGAGCAGAGTCAAGCTTTAGGGTCGGGTTTTAGATGTGGGTTTTTAGGCACCCTTCATATGGAAATTGTGATTGAGAGAATTAAAAGAGAGTATGGCATAGAGCTTCTCGCTACAGCTCCTACGGTTGTTTATGAAATTGAAAACAAGGGAGGAGAGATTGAGGAAGTTGAAAACCCTAGCAAATTTCCTGATCCTGCCTCTATCGAGAAGATTCGTGAACCTATTGCGAAAGCTACCGTGCTAACTCCAGAAACCTATGTAGGAAACGTAATCGAATTATGCGTTGAAAAAAGAGGCGTACAGAAATCATTAAGGTATGTCGGTGGACAAATTGAATTAGTTTATGACTTACCTATGAATGAGATAATTTTAGATTTTTTTGATCGGCTAAAATCAACTAGCAAAGGATACGCTTCTCTTGATTATGATTTTGATCGTTTTCAAGAAAGCCAAATGGTGAAAATGGATATCTTATTAAATGGAGAAAAAGTTGATGCCCTTAGCTCTATGGTTCACAAATCCCAATCTGATTTTAAAGGAAGGCAACTCGTTAAATCGTTAAGAGAAGTCATTCCTCGTCAGATGTATGATGTCGCTATCCAAGCTGCAATAGGAGGAAAGATTCTTGCAAGAGAAACAGTCAAAGCTTTTAGAAAAGATGTTACTGCTAAACTCTATGGAGGAGATGTTACTAGAAAGAAAAAACTTTTAGAGAAACAAAAAGCTGGGAAGAAAAAAATGAGACATATTGGAAAGGTTGAAGTTCCCCAAGAAGCTTTCCTTTCAGTCCTGAAAGTAAATAAATAATGAATTATTATTTTCTTCTTTATTTTTCTTTGCTGATTTCTTTATTAGGCATCGCTGGCTGGTTAGTTTCCGAGGCTAAATACGAAGGACGACACTCAAAATTAATTAACAGAATAACCTTTGTTTTTCCATTTTTTGCTCTTTATGCTTGGTTTAGACTGAATCTAGACTTTGGTATAGTTCTTGTTTTTTTGACTTTTGGCTCCCTGTTGATTTGGCTGCTTGCCAAATATTTTGTCATTCCTAGAGCAAGCAAAGAGAGTAGAAGTTTTTTTATCATCATATTAGCGATAATGATCTTTCGTTCTTTTTTATATGAACCTTTCCAAATTCCTTCATCTTCTATGTTTCCAGGATTGAAAATAGGAGATTTTTTGTTAGTAGAGAAATTTACATATGGATTAAGAAATCCAATAAATCAAAAAACTTTTATTCCTACGGGAAATCCAAAAAGAGGTGATGTGGTAATTTTTGTTCCAGAACACACTAAATGTAGCTCTGATTTTGATATTGCTAATCCTAAAGGATCTTATTCATCAGATAGAGAGAAAAATCAGAGAATGTATTACTGGAGTATCCTGTCTGAAAATTGCACATCACAGGGTGTTAAATATATTAAGAGGGTAATAGCTGAACCGGGCGATGAAGTTATCTACAGAAATAAAGAATTCATCATTAACGGCATTAAACTTGATCAAAAAATTCTTGATAAGAGAGATCAAGAGGAATTAATCGAGGAAATAAACGAAGGCAAGGAATATATTGTTCGAAAACTTTCTAGAAAACCTGAGAACGGTTCCTGGAATGTTCCCGAAGGATATTATTTTCTTGCTGGAGATAATAGAGATAACAGCCTTGATAGCAGAAGATGGGGACTAGTTCCACAAGAAGAAATTACCGGTAAAGCCTCACTGATCTGGATGCATTGGGAGTGTTTTTCGTGTTTGCCGTCATTATCAAGAAATGGACTTATCAAATAATTTAGATTCTTTAGAGGAACTACTCTCATATAAATTTTCTAAAAGAGAATTATTAAAACTTTCACTAACTCATAGGAGTTTTTCTCAAGAAAATAATGAAATTTATGAATTTTTAGGCGACTCAATTATTAATCTGTGCGCATCAATCTGGCTAATGAATAAAAATAAAGATTTTAGTGAGGGTGAGCTAAGTTCTCTAAGATCAAAAATTGTTAGCAGAAAAAATCTAGGCAGGCTTGCTAAAAATTTTAAATTGGAGGAATTTATAATACTGGGAAATTCAATTAGTAGAAAAAAAATCCATCAAACAGAAATTTTAGGGAATACTTTTGAGTCATTAGTTGCCGCCATCTACTTCGATTCAAACTTTGAGAATACTTCTAATTGGTTGTCTCAAGTTTTTGAAAAATTCAACGATTTGATGGATTTATCTCTGGAAAAAGACCCAAAAACAGAGCTCCAAGAGCTCCTGCAAAAAAGGCAACTACCTTTACCAAAATATCTGAATACTTCACCGAAAGAAGGTTTATTCGAAAGCTCCATAGTATCTGAACAAAACAAACACTTTTTAGGTAAAGGCTCGAGCATCAAAGAGGCAGAGAAAGATGCTGCTGAAAATTATTTGAAACACTTGATGAAAGATGAGTAAGTTTGGATTTATATCAATAGTTGGAAAAACTAATGTTGGTAAATCTACCTTGCTCAATAAAATTTTGGAAAGAAAGTTAGCGATTACATCAAGGAAGCCTCAAACCACAAGAAATAGAATTCTTGGAGCATGGAATCATGAAGATATGCAGGCAATATTTCTTGATACGCCCGGTGTTCATACCGGGCATAAAAAAGCTCTAAATAAATATATGAACCAGGTGGCAATGCATGCTTTAAAGAATGTTGACCTTATTTTGTTCATTGTCGATCGAGATAGATGGGGCGAGGAAGAAGAAAGAATTATCAAGCAATTAAACGGATCTAAAATCCCCGTAATTTTGGTGATAAATAAGATAGACAGGATAAAGAATAAAGAAGATTTATTACCAACAATAGAAAAATTAAATGCAAAGTTCGATTTTGAAGAGATCATCCCTATATCAGCCCTGAAAAATAAAAATGCTCCAAAAGAGCTGTATGAAGTGATTAATAATTATCTACCTCATGGCCAACCGCATTACGAGGAAGATTTTGTAACAGACTTGTCTAAGGAATTTTTTATCTCAGAGATAATCAGAGAAAAGGCCATAAATAGGTTGGGCGATGAACTACCTTACAGCATCAGTATCATCATAGATGCCTTAAAGGAAGATAAGAAATTACTCAGTATTTCTGCAACTATATACGTGGATAGTAAGTCACATAAACCTATATTGCTGGGAAAAAAAGGGGATATGATGAAATCTATTGGAACGGCAGCAAGAAAAGAAATTCAATTTGAGTACGATAAAAAAGTATTTTTAGAATTATGGGTGAAAGTCAAAAAAAAATGGACCGATGATGTTAATTGGATCTCTCAACTTGGCTACGACTTGAAAAAATATGAAAACTAGAAATAGTCTAGCCTTTCTTCTGCATGCAAGAGATTATTCAGAGACAAGCGTTATAGCAAGTTTTCTGACAAAGGATTTTGGAATCCTCAATGCCTTGTTAAAAGGCGCTAAACGAAAAGGGAGTAAATTTGCGAATATCTTATCTCCAGGCTCAGAACTTTATATCAGTTACTCTGATAAAAATGCTCTGAAAACCATCTTCGAATGTGAAATAAATAAGCAAATTCCAATAGCTCCCAAAAATCTTAAAATTCTTATTTACCTCAATGAACTGATTTTAAAAATTTTTGAAAAAGAACATGATATTCCTGTCGTATTTAAAGACTATGATGAATTAATGAGCCTTATGACATTAGATAATAAAGATGAGATCCTAGAACTATCTTTAAGAAATTTTGAATATAGATTAATTACAGATTTAGGTTATGGTTTTGATTTGACTAAAAATGATGTCGGAAGATCAATTGAACCCGATCAGGATTATCTATTCAGTCCATTAAGAGGTATATATTCCTTGGATAAAGGAGAATTAGAATCATCCTTTAAAGGGCAGCATTTATTAGATTTTATGTCTGGAAAGTTTTCAAATAATATCACTAAGAAAGTAATAAAATCTATTTTTAGAGAATCATTGGAAGCGATCCTGGGTAAAGAGTTGAATGCAAGAAAATATTTCAATTAATAAAAAGTTGAGAAGTGGTATAGATCTCATCGAGATTAAAAGACTAGAAAAATCTTATGAAAAATTTGGAATGCGAATGCTAACAAGACTTTATGATGAAAGTGAAATTGATATTTTTTCAAAAAGAAAAGGTTACAACGGTGCAAGGTACCTTGCTAAAAATTTTGCTGGAAAGGAAGCTGTTTCAAAAGTTTTAGGGTATGGTTTCACGAACGGAGTTCGTCCTAGAGATATTATTATTCACAGACGTTACGGCGGCCCAGAAGTGGAACTTAAAGGGAAAGCGAAAGATATCGCTAAAAAAATAAAATTAACTGAAATATCCATAAGTCTAAGCGATACCGATTCTCTTGCCGTTGCCGTTGCTCACGCCATAGAAGAGGATACCTAATGAGAATTATTTTACTTGGGCCACCAGGAGCAGGAAAAGGAACTCAAGCTGAAAACATAATACAGGCTCTCAATATACCTCATATCTCCACCGGAAATATGCTTAGAGAAGCCATTGAGGAGAGGTCGCCTTTAGGAATTGAAGCTAAAAAGGTCATGGATAAAGGAGCACTTGTTTCTGATGACATTATTGTAGGATTGGTAGTGGAAAGATTAAAAAAACCTGACTGCTCAAATGGAGTCTTATTTGATGGTTTTCCAAGAACAATTCCTCAGGCCCAAGCATTAGATGATGCCAATATAGGAATTGATTTAATTATTGAAATTCAGCTAGAAGATGAAAACATTATTGAAAGAATGTCCGGAAGAAGAGTTCACATATCGTCTGGCAGGAACTACCACGTTAAATTTAATCCCCCAAAAAAGGAAGGTTTTGATGACTTAACTGGGGAAGAGTTAATTCAAAGAGACGATGATAAAAGAGAGGTGGTTGAAGAGAGATTGATTGTCTATAGAAATCAGACTGAGCCATTAATAAGTTTCTATAAAGCCAAGCAAACAAATAATGATCTTGATTATCTTACAGTTGATGGCTCCGGTAGCGTTGAATCAATCAGTCAATTTATTCTAAATTTCTTCAGAAATAAGTGAACGTACTTGCAATCGAAACGTCTGCAACATATTGCTCAATTGCAGTTTTCAAAGATGGGCAAATATTTTTTAAAGAAGATACGAACAAAAGTCAGCACGGAAAAGTCATTCTTGTATTGATCGATAAGCTTTTGGACCAATCTCAATTATCCCTGGAGCAATTAGATAAAATTTTAATAAGTAACGGTCCAGGATCTTTTACGGGCTTGAGAGTCGGATGTGGAGTTGCTCAATCTTTTAATTTAATTCACAGAATTAAATGTTTCGGAATTTCTAGCCTCAAAGTTCTAGCTTCAACTGCTTATCAAAATGAATCAAAAGGAAAAGTAGTCAGTTTAATTAGCTTAGGTATGGGAGAATTTGCTGCCTCAAAATTTGATGACAAAGAAAGTCTTTTAGATGGCAAAACTGAGGAATTTATCTTGCAAAATGAGGACCTGGCAACTTTCTTAAAGGAGCATAAAGATTATCATGTGATAACTTCGTCAGAAAATACAGATATGATGAATATTCTTAAAAGCAAAAATTTTTCTTTTATACAGCCTGAGGCAAAAAGTATGTTTGAGTTTATTACCATCAGTGATGTAGCGTCTCCACAGGGCGATAGCTTTATAGTGCCGAATTACCTTTCCAATAAAGATCACTGGAAATAGTTCCACATGGATTTAATTCAGATAGTCGTTTTATCAATAGTACAAGGAATAACCGAATTTCTTCCTATAAGTAGTTCAGCTCATTTAATCCTAATTTCAAAGTTGTTTGGCTGGCAGGATCAAGGAATACTCTTTGACATATATGTTCATGGCGGTAGCCTTTTTGCGATAATTTACGCCTTTAGAAAGGAAGTCAGCGTATTAATTCAAAGAGTATTTTCCCCTTACAATCAAAATCTATTATTGTGTTTAATAGTAGCAACCTTACCTGTTGCATTAGTTGGTTTCCTAGGAGGGGATTTTATTGAACAGAATTTTCGTTCTTTGGAATTTCTAATTCTCACCACTTTTTTATTTGCAATTTTTTTATACATTGCAGATAAATACGGTAGAAAAACGAATTCAATCGAATCCATTGATCTCAAGGATTCTTTTATCGTTGGCATGTTTCAAATATTTGCTCTCATGCCAGGGGTCTCAAGATCGGCCATCACTATGATCGGAGCTTTAATATTAAGTTATAGCAGGGAAGATGCAGCTAGATTCTCTTTTCTTTTATCAATACCTACATTGTCGGCAGTCTTATTGGGAAGCTCAATAGAAGCAATTCAATCAGAAGAGACTATTGACTGGTCTATTTTAATTCTTGGCGGATTAATTTCCTTTGCTATATCGCTTTTATGCATTAATTTATTTTTATCTTTCATACAAAAAATAGGATTCACTCCCTTTGTTTTGTACAGAATTATCCTATCGATCACATTAGTTGGAATCTTGTGGATTTAGTAATTGATAAGCTTGACGATAATTTAAAACTTAGAGAATTTGCTGCTAGGCATCAGATACCTGCAGTATCGGATATAAGTTCATCGAAATTGAAATATTTAGTTACTGAAAGAAATGAACAATTTCTGTTCAAAGATCTCAGAAGAAAAAAATCACATTTTTTTTCATTAGATCTCAAGCCTATGAATGTTGATAAAATTTTTAAATCCAATTTTTCAAAATGCTTCCTTTCCCTTGATAAAAATTTACAAGTATTTGACTCTACGGCCGGTTTATTAAATGATTCTGTTCACATTGCTAATATGGGTTTCCAAGTTACAGCAGTAGAGAAGATCTCATGGCTGTATGAAGTCATGAAAAATGAGCTAGATTTAGCAAAATTAGGAGACTCTGCATTAGAAAACATCAATTTCCAGCATGGAGACTCGCTTGAATTAGCAGAAAAAACGAAGCCCGATGTTATTTATTTTGATCCGGTCTTTGATCTCAAAAAAAAAGCAACTGCTAAACAACCCATGGAACTTCTGAGATCAATAGCATCAGATAAAAATTCTCAAGAATGCATTGAACAACTTTTAGACTGTTGTTCAGAGAGATTAATCTATAAACGACACAAAAAACAAAAATCAACCCTTCAAAAATTTATTACTTTTTCTGTTATAGGAAAGTCTGTTGCCTTTGACGTGTATCAAAAATAAAAGAGGCTGCAACAGCAGCCTCTTTATGGAAAATAATATTAAGCTGTTTCGCCGTTTATAACTTTCCCAGAATTTATCTCAATCTTTTTAGGTTTTTCTGATTCAGGAACAATCCTTTCCATGTTAATGGATAAAAGACCATTATTTAAATCAGCCCCTTTCACAAGAATCTCAGGAGATAAGGTGAATTGAAGCAAGAAAGATCTTGCTGCTATTCCTCTATGCACAACGTTACTTTTATCGTTTTTCTGATTATCGTGCTTGATGGATAAAACATTATCTTTAGTTTCTACTTCGATATCTTTATCACCAAGACCAGCAACAGCTACTTCAATCGTGTACTCATTGCCGTCCCTTCTTAAGTTATAGGGAGGATAACTAGAAGACCTTGTCTCAGGTAATTCGCTGAAAGTTCTAAGTGAATCGAAAAGGTTTTCAAAACCCAGCCATCTTGATGAAAAGAAAGGATCAGAAAGATCCAATAAACTTCTATTAGTCATAATTTTACTCCTTAATAAAGCAAGTTAATTTCAAGTGGCACCTCTAATGAGCGCGCCTCCAATGGATAGATCCATAAAGCAATCTATCTCAAAACTTATATAGGGATTAAATAAGAAAATTCAAGAATTATAGGAAGTTTGATTCAACTCCTCGCGCCAATCAGGCATTATGAATTTAGAGGCAGCAACTTGTATTTTTTTTGTAATTCTTGATGCGTAAATTAGTCCGCGCTCATCTTCTTTAACAAAGCGCTGTTCTATCAGCTTTGATAAGAATTGCATGAAAGTCCATCTATCTGAAAATTCAGGCGCCATCCAGTCATACTTAGCTTGAAGATTCATTGCTATTTCTTTACAAGATATTTCCAATTGATTCTTGGAAATATGCTCGCTTTGATTTTTCCATAGCTGCAACATAAGAATATAAAACCTATCTATTGTTGGTTGGATCATTCTTCCTAGAGATTTTGTTTCCAAATAATGAGGCGAATCAAAAGAAGGTCTCTTGTATAAATCTCTATCATTAGACAATAATTTTAGTGCTACTAAAGCATCTAACCGCTTATCAATTTCAAGTTTTAGTTCCTCGTTATTCCATTTTAAAAACAGCTCTCCCTTCAAATAAGGATAGAGCATTTCTATGATCTCTATGATTTCATTCTTCGAAACTTCTTCTCTCGCCTGAAAAATGCCACAAATAAAAGATTCTAATGCCAGCAAATGGAGAATGGTATTTCTGTAGAAACTCATCATTGCCCCTTGTGCTTTATCTAATTTAATAAGAGACTTCTCTCCATCCTTTAGCTTCGGAATTAGTTTTAACGCATTAACTTGTTCAAGTAATTTTTTGCTTGATTGATTCGGGAGGATAGTTTTATTGGAATATCGAGATGAATTCATCAGAGAAATATATAGATCTATTCGACTCTCAAGTTTATCTTTTGGAAGACTATGATTATTTGAATTTAAAAGGGCTGCTGCAACCAGACTTGAAGAGGTTACTACAGTGCTCTCGTTTATGTTCATCATGATTTTCTCACCTAATTTTGGCGTTGCATTAAATAGCCAAGAATTATCATCAGAAGATGACCCATCAGTTTGCGAATCATTGTTTTCCCAGTCTGGGTTTTGGGCATCAAGAAAATCTTTTAAATCAATTGGATCGCCAAATTGCAAATAGGCATTACCAAGAAAACCTCTAAAATCACTGGCGACTCTGAAGATATCTGAAATTCTCTCTTTTCGTTTTTTCCCACCCATGAGTTCAGATAAATATGAATTTCCCTCAAGAACTTTCTCATAATTAATACTTACCGGTATAAATTTCACAGGTTTTTCTGTTCTGCTCTTAAACGATCTTATCAACATGGAAAGAAGGCCAGGTCTTGGTGGAAGCAGCTTGCCTGATCTGCTTCTAGCGCCTTCAGGAAAAAACTCGATTGAATTACCTCTTATTAAAAGTTTTTTTAGGTGTTCAAAAAATACAATCGAATAAAGTCTATTTTCACTAAAAGATCTTCTCATGAAGAAAGCGCCGCCGTTTCTGAGAATTCGGCCAAGAATAGGTAAATTTAAATTTATACCAGCCGCTATTTGAGGCAGCATTAAGTCATTTTTATAAAGGATGTAAGAAAGTGCTAGATAATCAACATGACTTCTATGGCAGGGAGTAAAAATTAAAGAATTATCGACAGCAAGATTTTTTACTTTTTCAAGCCCTATAAACTTAAGCTCCTCATATCTATTGTTCCAAAACCAGGATAAAGCTGCATCGTATAATGAACCCACCACTGTATAGGACACGTCTGAGCAAATTTCTTCTGCATATTTTATTGCTCTTCTATTGAGAAGCATGGCTTTTCTCTTATTGCTTCCAGCCTCAGATTCAATGTATTTATTAATTTCTTTTGAATTCACTAAAGTTTTAATCCAATTTCTTCTGTGAGAAACATCCAACCCGAGAATAGCTTGTTTATTTTTTCTGAAACGACCCCGCAACAACCTCTCTGTCTTAAGAAGAATTTTTTCTGGAGATTCTCTATCTTCGAAAATATCTTCCATCTCTAATGTATTTAAAAATCTAACTTTTACTTGTCTGCCGTTGATAAGTAACCGAAGGTATCTTTTAATAATTGATGTTCCTTCCCAAGATTCAGAAAATAATTTTTTCATAAGGTTATCTTGGCTTTCCGCACCTTTTCCCCAGTAAACATCTACCGGAATTATTTTTAATTTTTTAGAAATATCTGGATATCTGCATATTTCATATAGATCATCAGAGTGTTTTCTTTTTGATCTGGCCCAGGGAAGAAGTTGTTTAGGTTCCCTCAATTGAAAATAGTTTCTTTTGATCGGAGAAATTGCTCTTCTATTACTAGGCCTTATAAAGCCCATTTTTTTGCAGATCTTATCTACTGCCGCAAGATTCGTAGAGGAGTCGTTAGATAGAGCAAAAATAAACTCACCCTTGAGTAATTCAGGGATATTGTCATATTCGAATTCAGCTTCAGCACGAATGAATGCCTTAAGAAATCCATTAAAGATGTTAATATTCGCCATTAGATAGAATCCGCTAAGTAAATTTCAGATTTCGATTGAATTTTACATGATTTGCCGGAGTGGCGGAATTGGTAGACGCGCTCGATTCAAAATCGAGTGCCCACAAGGCGTGAGAGTTCGAGTCTCTCCTCCGGCACCAAAAGTGAGGAATTATGAAAGAAGTAGAAATATTAACTGCCCAAACATCAGGTTTTTTTGGAACGCAACTCATAATGATTTTTGGGTTTATATTGTTGCTCTATTTTTTGCTCATCAGACCACAAAATAAAAGGCTTAAGGCTCATCAAGAGTTAGTAAATAACTTAGAAATTGGAGACGAAGTTATCACTTCCGGAGGCATAGTATGCACTCTAGTTAAACTTTCAGATGCATATGTGATTGCCAGAACTGGAAATAATCAAGAAATGGTTTTACAACGCCAGCAGATCAACAGCGTTCTTCCAAAAGGAACCGTAAAATCATTATTTGAATAAAATTGAATAATTTCTCTTTATGGAAATACATCCTTGTTTTGGGTGTGTTTTTATTTGGAATTATTTATGCTTTGCCAAATCTGAGCCCGCCAGATCCAGCTGTTCAAGTTTCCCTCCAAAGTGCAGGCGATTCTTTTGATGGTCGCCTAGTTCAGGAAGTTAAAAATATAGCCAGAAATGAAGGCATCTTTGACGAAAATATCGAGGTAAATCAAAAATCATTACTTATTAGAACAGATTCATACGAAGAACAAATCAAATTAAAGGATGAATTGCGACGTGAATTAGGACCAGATTATGTTGTTGCTCTGAATTTAGCTTACTCAACACCCGATTGGCTCCAAAATCTTAATGCTTCTCCTTTAAAACTTGGTTTAGATTTAAGAGGAGGAATTTACTTTTTATTAGAGGTAGATACTGACTCACTTATCGAAACTAGGCTTGAGGCTAACGCAGAAGATTTTAAAAGAAGACTCAGAGAGGAATCTTTAAACTTTAGATCCATAGAAAGCGATAAAGAATCAGTTACTTTTCTTTTCGCAACTGATGAGGATAAATCAGACTCTTTGTCATTCCTCAGAGGCTTTTTAACAGATTTTGAAATCATCGAAGAATTTGAATCATTTAAAATAAAATTTTCTAGAGAAGGCATTACATCAATACAAGATTATGCAGTTCAGCAAAACTTAACTACTCTCAGAAATAGAGTTAATGAGTTAGGTGTATCTGAACCTGTAGTTCAAAGAGAAGGTGCCAAAAGAATTTCTGTTCAATTACCTGGAATACAAGATACTGCTGAGGCTAAAAAAATAATTGGTAAAACTGCTAACTTAGAATTCAGACTCGAAGCAAATAATCGCACGCTGAGATCAAGAAAAGAATCTTTTGATTTCAGGGGAGTTAGTGTTGATCTTGAGAAAAATATTATCATTTCAGGAGACAAGGTAGCTGATGCGAATGTTGGATATGATGAAAGCGGATTTCCACAAGTTAACATTACTTTAGATGGAGAGGGCGGAGCCAAAATGCATAGGTCGACAAGAAATAATGTTGGCAGAAAAATGGCTGTTCTTTTCATAGAAAGAAAGTCAGCAGCCAAAGAAGTTGTTCTTCCTGACGGAACTTTAGAATTGATCATTGAACCAGTAATTACTAAGAGGGTTATAAGTCTGGCAACAATTCAATCTGCGCTACCTAATAGATTCAGGATCACTGGACTTGATTCACCTAATGAGGCATCCGAATTAGCACTCTTGCTGCGTGCAGGTGCTTTAGCAGCTCCAATGGAGTTTGTTGAGGAAAGCACAGTAGGCCCAAGTCTCGGTGCTGAAAATATTCGATTGGGAATTCAGTCTTTAATCCTAGGGCTCTTTTTAGTTCTGGTATTCATGGTCGTTTATTACAAAATCTTTGGCCTATTTGCCAACATAGCAGTTATTTTTAACCTAATTCTCATTACAGCAATCATGTCAATTTTATCCGCTACTCTTACTTTGCCGGGCATTGCAGGAATTGTTTTAACCGTTGGTATGGCAGTTGATGCCAACGTTTTAATTTTTTCAAGGATTCGAGAAGAGCTTAAAAATAACTCAAGAGCTACAGATGCAATTATTGCTGGCTACGACAGAGCTTTCGTTACCATTCTTGATGCAAATATTACTACTTTAATAGTTGCGGTTATTCTCTATGCTATTGGCACAGGTCCTATAAAAGGCTTTGCTATCACTTTAAGTATTGGAATAGTTACCTCGATGTTCACATCAATTTTAGGAACCAGAGCTATGGTTTCATTGATATATCAAAAAAATAACGTAAGGAGGCTTTGGATCTAATGAACTTTAATCTAGATTTTCTAAGATTCAGATTCATTGCATTGATTGCATCGGTTTCTTTTATTTTGGTATCTCTTGCTACGATTTCTATTCAACAACTGCAACTAGGTTTAGATTTCACTGGAGGAACACTTGTAGAAGTAGGATTCACTGAAACTGTTGATCCAGAGGAGATTAGAACTTATCTTGAAGGGAAACAAATAGATGCTCTAGTTCAAGCTTTTGGTTCTGATAAAGACTTACTTATTAAAATTCCAAGCTCAGAAAATATTGAAAATGCGAATATTGTTATTGATTCTTTGCAGCAGCAATATTCATTTCAATTAAGAAGGTCAGGCTTTGTCGGCCCCCAAGTTGGTGGCGAATTGAGAGATCAGGGAGGCCTAGGTCTTTTAGCAGCTCTTTTAGTAATGATGATATACATCATGTTTAGGTTTCAATATAAATTTGCAATTGGAGCTGTAGTTGCCCTTTTTCATGACGTGTTGATCGTTTTGGGTATATTCTCGATAATTAGATTGGAATTTGATCTTTCAGTCCTAGCAGCACTAATGGCGGTCATTGGATATTCTTTAAACGACACAATTGTCGTATCAGATAGGATTAGAGAAAATTTTAGAGCCAAGAGAAAGCTTAATAGCGAACAAGTCATTAACAGATCTCTCAACAATACTTTAGGTAGAACTTTAATCACCTCACTGACAACTTTATTAGTCCTTTTTTCACTATTATTTTTAGGCGGGGAGATTATTAGAAATTTTGCAATTGCCTTATCGATTGGTGTGGTTGTTGGAACTTATTCATCTATCTATGTCCTAACAAATGTTTTGCTGTCAATGAACATTACTGCTGAAGATCTTGCAGAAAGAACCAAAGACAGTTTTGACGATGGAATGCCTTAAGTGGTTGCGTCTCTAAAAGCCTTGATCATTTGAGGCATGCATTTAGGACTGCAGGCAATTAAATGATGGCTATCATAGGGATCAGGGTTTCCCAAAAGATCACTGACCAGTCCACCTGCTTCTTTGACTAGCAATATTCCAGCAGCAACATCCCACTGCTTCAAGCCATAACCCCAAAAACCATCTAGATACCCAGCTGCTACGTAAGCAAGATCGAGAGCAGTAGATCCAGTTCTCCTGATAGTTAAACCGTTTGAGTATAAATTTCTCATTGCCATCAATTGATCCAATTTAGGTTCGTTATCTTCATCTAAATGAGACGATGAGGAGAGAAGAGATCCCCTTAACCCTTTAATTTTACTTACTCTTATTCTGGTTTGATTGAGATAGGCTCCTTTGCCTTTGCTAGCAGTGAACTCATCATTTCTAGAAACATCGACGATAATTGCATGTTCAGGCTTTCCATTGATATAACAAGCGATAGAAATAGAAAAATATGGAAATCCATGAATAAAGTTTGTGGTTCCATCAAGCGGATCAATTATCCATTTATATTCAGCCTTAGGACTTCCAACAAACCCCAGTTCTTCGCCCAGAAAAGAATGATCAGGAAATGATTCCCTTATTGTATCCACAAGTATTGTTTCAACTTTCTTATCGACTTGAGTTACAAAATCAACTGGAGCTTTCTCGGATATAGTCAGCTTTTCTCTTCTTTTATAAAAGTAGTGAATTTCCTTAGCAGCAAGACGGGCAGCTTTGATCGCGATGTTTACTTTTGGCTCCATAAGGGAAGCTAGTGTAACAGACGATGATGAATCATAATTAGATTGGTAGATTAATTATGAAAATATTTCAAAATTTAAATTTTGTTCTGGTAGAAACATCTCATCCTGGAAACATAGGAGCATGTGCCCGAGCAATGAACTCGATGGGTATCTGCAACTTATCGCTAGTAAATCCAAAGGAGTTTCCAAGCACAGAATCTGAGACAAGAGCCAAATCAGGAAAAAAAGTTTTAGATCAGGCGAACATTCATGACAATTTAAATGAGGCAATAAATACATCCAACTTAGTGATCGGAACAAGCGCACGATCACGTTCCATGCCATGGCCAATGATGGAGATAAATAACTTGGGAAAAATCATCAATGAATCTTTAGCCAGAAAAGAAAAAGTTTCGATAGTTTTTGGTAATGAAGCTGTTGGTTTAGATAATGAAGATCTTGGAAAATGTGATTTCCATCTGCAGATTCCCACCTCAGAAGATAGTTCATTGAATTTATCTCATGCAGTTCAAATAGTTGCTCATGAAATTTATAAAGGATCATCTTCATCAGATCTTTTTACCCAAGCTAGAGAAGTTGAATTAGCTTCAAGTCAGCAAAAAGAAAAATTAATCGAACACATTGAATTAGTTCTAGAGCTTTTGGATTTTTATGATCATCAAAACCCTAAACAAGTGCCTGCACGATTAAGAAGATTGATAAAAAGAATGCAGCTCGACAAACTTGAAATAGGAATACTGAGGGGCATCTTATCTAATTTAGAACAACGTCTTAACAAATAAACTAAGCATGTTAAAATCGCATCTCCTGAAATGTCCCCTTCGTCTAGTGGTTAGGACACCGGGTTTTCATCTCGGCAACAGGGGTTCGAATCCCCTAGGGGACGCCACTAGAAGACATGCTCAATTTTGATGCATATCTATTTTTTAAGTTAAAACTTCTTAAAAATCCAAAAAAAACTTAGTTTTTCTTTGCACTAAATTAGTTCAATTTGATCTATGCAAACCCTTAAGATTACAACAACTTAGTTGTTGAGCTCTATTATATGAAGTTACTTACTTTAATTGTAAAACCGTCAAAGACTGAATTGGTCAAGGAAGCATTAGATGCATCTGGTATTGGTGGGGCAACAATTCTAGAAGCTTCAGGTTATGGGTCACAAAGGGGTCAATCTGAAACTTATAGAGGTACTGAATATCGCATTGATACCAATCCCAAAGTAATGTTTCAAGTTGCCTGTGATGATGACGATACGTCTTCAATCATCGAAGCTGTTAAAAATGCTGCAGGCACAGGAAAGATAGGCGACGGGAAAATTTTTATTACTGAATTAACTGATGTAGTAAGAATTAGAACAGGTGATACAGGCTCAAAAGCTATTTAATTTTAGGAGATTTTAATGGATGAAATAAAATTTGCGGTAGATACCTTTTACGCAATTATGGCTGGTGCCTTAGTTATGTTTATGGCTGCTGGTTTCACAATGTTGGAAGCCGGATTGGTTCAAAAGAAAGACGTATCAGAAATCGTAACAAAAAATTTAGGTTTATATTCAATTGCTTGCATCATGTATCTAGCATGCGGATTTATTTTAATGTATCCCGGATCCTCACTAATAGATGGAGTTATTCCAGGTATTGGATCTTCATGGGGTCTATCAACAGCGCTTCCAATTGAAGAAATCGGAATGGAATACGGAATGGATTATTCTCAACAAGCTGACTTCTTTTTCCAAGTAGTCTTTGTTGCGACAGCTATGTCAATTGTTTCAGGAGCCGTAGCTGGAAGAATGAAACTTTTACCATTCTTCTTGTTCGCAGTAATCCTCACTGGTTTCATTTACCCTATTCAAGGTTACTGGAATTGGGGCGGTGGCTTCTTGAGTTCAGGTGGTTATTCTGACTACGCTGGTTCAGGAACAGTTCACTTATGTGGAGCAGCTGCAGCTTTAGCTTTAGTCACAGTCCTCGGTCCCCGAAACGGAAAGTACGGTATGGATGGTTCAGTAAATGCTATGCCTGGTTCAAACATTCCCATCGCCGCATTAGGAGCATGGATACTCTGGTTAGGTTGGTTTGGATTCAACGGTGGATCTGAGTTAATTATTAGTGACGAAGCAAGTGCTATAGCGGTCAGTCAAGTATTCATGAACACAAACATGTCTGCAGCAGGTGGTGTAGTTGCCGCATTACTCACAAGTCTTATTCTTACTGGCAAATCGGATGTCACAATGGCCATCAACGGTGCCATAGCTGGTTTGGTAGCCATTACCGCTGGTCCAAGCGCACCTACAGGTGGTGAGGCAGTCATCATCGGTGCTATCGGTGGTGTTATAGTCTACTTCTCAATTTTATTCTTTGAGAAGACCTTAAAAATGGATGATCCAGTTGGTGCTATTTCGGCCCACGGTACTGTAGGTATTTACGGAGTAATGGTTGTTCCATTTACTTCAGATGCCTCATTCTTATGGCAGCTCTACGGTGTTGTTGCTATCGCAGGATTCACTTATGTTGCTAGCTTAATAGTTATCTACGTCATCAATATGTTCTTATCAATAAGAGCTACTGATGAAGAACAAGCGGCAGGTCTTGATTCCACTGAAATTGGAGTAGAGGCTTACCCAGAGTTCGACTAAGTTTATTTTCCTCCCGCAAACAGGCGAGATTTTATCTCGCCTGTTTTTTTTATTTTTTTAAAAAAATGGTATAATAGTTCTACGTTCATTTAGTAAATTTCACTAAGTTTATTAAACGGAAGTAGGGAGATAGGAAAACCTCTTTCTTTGATCTTAAAGAAAGGTAAGCAAGTACCAAGAAATTGGGAACGAGACCGAATATCTACCGAAGGAACGCGTTGATAAGGGTGTATACCGATTGGTATATGTACGTTTGAAACGAAAACTGGAGGAACGATATGACTACTTACTATAGAGGCGTTGAAGTTTCTGCTGATGTTAAATCAAAGTCTGAAAAGACTTCTGACTTAAACTACAGAGGAACTAAGCACAACGCAAACGTTGTCAAAAAGTCGTCAAAAACACCTGGTATTTACCGTGGTGTCAAGACTGCTGCATAACTGAAAGTTATGAATTAAAGGGAGGTTTTTTAACCTCCCTTTTTTTTGTTAGATAAATTTAAGGTAGAATTCAAAAAATGGCTGAATTAAAACATCTTCCATCAACTTCATCTGTCGATAGTATTCTAGAAGTGCTTGAAAGAGATGCAGGGGTTATCATTGATAATGTTGTTAATTTTGATTTTCTACTTGAGCTTAATGAAGAGTTAAATCCTTTCTTGTCGAGTGACAATCTAGGTCGTGATGAGTTCACAGGTTTTAAAACTAATAGGATAGGGGCCCTCATTGCGCGGTCAAAAAAATGCAGGGAATTAGCTTTAAACAAATTAATCAATGAAACTGCCACTCAATACCTAAAACCGTATTGTGATGGCTATCAATTACACTTTACATCTGCGGTGAGTATTGGGCCTGGTGAATCTTCACAAATACTTCACAGGGATAGGGGAATATGGGGCGGATATTTACCCAGAAAAGTAGAGCCTCTTTTAAGCACTATATGGGCAATAAACGAATTTACAAAAGCAAATGGAGCTACACAAATAGTTCCAGGCTCTCATAAATGGGATAAAAACAGACAGCCGCTTGAAAATGAAATTGCTTTTGCTGAAATGGAAGCAGGCTCTGTATTAATTTATACAGGCACTGTGTTACATGGCGGTGGAGAAAATACAACTAAAAATATCACAAGAACCGGAGTGTTTCTCCACTATGCAGTTAATTGGATAAGGCAGCAGGAAAATCAATACCTATCTTGTCCACCAGATATAGCTAAACATTTGAGCCCAGAATTAAAATCTTTAATAGGATATTCGAAGGGCGGTTATGTTCTTGGTTTTTATTCTGATCCTTATGATAATGAAGCAAGGTTTGAATCTGTATCTCCGGAAAATATGTTTTCCAAATCTAAGGATAGATTTTCTGAAATCCCAGATCCAAAAGATCTAGTAAATGATTCTATAAAATAAAATAATAGATCTGTTTTTTATCTTTGGAAATTTCATGAAAATTCTGTTTTTTATTACTATTATTTTCTCTCAATTCTTATTTGCTGAGGAAGAAGTAATAGTTACAGGGTCGTATATAAATAATTCTGATTCCGATCTAAGTCCAATTGAAATTTTTTCTATAGATGATTATCGTAAACTTAATACCATAAGCTTGGCTGAGATTTCAAGATATGTTCCTTCTGTTTCAGGATCTCATTTTCAAACTAATGCCATGGATGGTGAAGATCAAGGATTGTCATCGATTACCTTGAGAGGACTGGGTCATGCTTCGACTCTTCTTTTAATTAATACAAAGAGACAAACCTTTTCAGGAACACCTTCACGAGAGGGTGAGGGATACATTGATGCAAATATAATTCCTGATATTGCCGTTAAAAAAATTGAAATTTTTAAAGAGGGAGCAACTTCTTTATATGGATCTGATGCTGTCGCTGGCGTTGTTAATGTTATTACTTATAAAGATTTTGAAGGATTTCTTTTTAGATCTGATAACCAATTTGTTGAGTCTTATTCACAAAATGATAACAAATTAGGATTTTTGTATGGCGTTAAAGAGGATAAAAATCATCTAGTTGTAGGGCTTGAAAGTTTTTTTAGATCGCCATTGTCAGCAAAAGAAATCAATGGAATAGCAGATCTTTCAATTAGTACCTTTGGCAAAACATTTATAACAACTGAATCTGAAGAAATTTTATCTGGTGATTACCAAGGTTCCTATGATGCCAATGAAAAGATCCCTGACCCAAACTGTGAGATTAATGGAGGATTAATTCTAGGGGGCTTCTGTAAGTTTGCCTATGGTGAAAGATTCAATATCATAAATAAAGAAAGACATAACAAAGGATATTTAAACCTAACTTCCAATATTGAAAATTCTTATCTTAAAAGTAATGAATTAATTTTGATTTATGCCAAAGTAGATGTTTTAGATAATCCCCAATCTCCTTCTTATCCAGCACTACCTTTTATTTCAAGAAACATATTGCCGAACGAAGGAGGTAGCCCATTCAAGAATGAAATAAAATGGAGAGGTAGACCTTTAGGAGCCAATTATCCATCGCCTAATTCAACAAAAGATATTTCTCAATATCATATAACTAATACGTTAAAGTTTTCTTTTAAAAACAGTCAATTTTTTGAGTTGTCAATTTCGCAAAGTTCTCATAATAATTTAGCCATTAGACCCGACATTATAAATTCAAGATTTTTGGATGCTCTCCAAGGAAAAGGGGGTATAACTCGAGACAAGCTATGGAATTTATTTTCTGACACAAACTCAAGTGAGTTAGTAGAGTACATAAAAGGCAACTTAATTGCTGAAAAAGGAGGTGCTCTTTCCTCTATAGATGGAATATTTTTATCTTCTACAGATTCTCTAAACTATTCGACAGGTTTTCAAATCGCAAAGGATGTTTTAGATATCAAGTACAATGATTTAAGTAGAATAGAAATTGATTCAAATGGCAGCATCACTAAACAGGCCGATCTATTTTTCCTAGGTGGGGGAACAGATGTTTCACAAAGTAGATCTAAAGTAGCTGCCTTTGTTGAAATCAACCAAATTTTTTCAAATAACCTAGATTTGAGATTTGCTTTAAGGTATGAAAATTTCTCAAGCCAAGAATCTTTGGATCCAAAAATATCTATAAAATATCAACCGAGCGATGTCTTTGCTGTAAGATTTTCCTCAAGTTCTTCATTTACGATGCCCTCCATGGCTCAAATGTATGGATCAGATATTGTTCTTGGAAGTGTCAGAGACGTTACAGGAAGTGTTTTTGTTAGACAGGGCCAAATTGGAAATCCAAATCTTAAGCCAGCAAAGTCAATTAATACCAATTTAGGATTTTTGATTTTTCCATCAAATGCTTCGTCAATCAGCTTTGATTTTTTTGATTTTCGTTACAAAGACAGAATTGAGGCAGAAAGCGCTCAGGCAATGGTATTAAACAATCCTTTTAGTCCTAGCATTTCCAGAAATTCATCTGGAGAGATTACAGGCGTTACAGCCTCATACATCAACGAGGATAGATCTTTTATAAACGGATTAGATTTTTCAGTAAACGTAATTCACGAATTCAAAAAATTCGGAAGTTTAAACTTTAAAGTTTCATCCACGACATTATTTTACTTCTTAACTCCTCATCCTGAAGAGAATAATAACAAGGAAGAATTGATAGATAGAGTAGGTAAATTCAATTACGATGCGCACACCCATTCTTTACCAAAAAATAAGATCAATATTTTCTTATCTTGGAATTATAATGAATTCAGTCTTGATTGGGCTTCAAGGTATGTCTCTGGATATTCAAATGAAAGAGTAATAAGCGATTATGCAAAATCCTTAGGATACACAAATGAAGTTGATGAATTCTTAGTCCATGATATCTCTATCACTAGATCATTTTCATTAGAAACAGGGAAACTCGATTTAAAATTTGGGATCATTAACTTTTTGAATAAAAAAGCGCCAAGATTATATGACGCGCCCGATTTTAGTTTTGACACCAGGTTGCATGATCCAACCGGCAGAACGTATAACTTTTCTATTCAGTATCAACTTTAGGCTCTTTCACAACCTTATTTGTCGATGCATTTTTCATTAAAATGGCAGTACCGAGAATCCAAACAGAAAGTGCTACTTCAACAAATAATTGGGATGTAACTTCGCTTCCATGATGCATGACATGATAAATATTTAATCCAAGAGCGATTGAGTAAATAAGGCCGCAGGCTACCAACCAAGAAGCTCTGAAACTAAGAAAAGAGAACAAGCAGAAGACTGCAGTGCCGCTAAAAAGGGCAATGTAATCCCTGTAAATTGAATTTTTTCCTTGATCTGAAAGAGCATCGTAACTAATTCCGAAGCCTGCAGCAGTTCCACTCGGGTCAATAAACCATTGATAAGCAACAAGACCAAGTACAATGCAAGGAACTAATGAGAGCAATCTAATGACAAACTTATTCTTCATACAAACATTCTATATCTTAAATTATAAAAAACACTACCTGCTATACCTCCTGCCATGACATGTAGAAACGTACCCAGGGAAGTTCTGTTACCTGCGATTACTTCAGTTTGATAAAGAAATTCAACTGTACTTATCAATACTAGCCACATAATTAATGACGAAATAAAGAAATACCAAATGTTGGCAGGTAAGGGGATAAATTTAATTGTGTATTTAGAGATAATTAGGCCTAAGCCGAAAGGCAGCAGAAGAATTAAAAATAAAATAATTCCGAGATTTAGAAGATCCGCAAGTAAAACTGAAAAAACCTCGCTTAGTCCAACCGGCATCTCCATGGAACTTAGCCAAATTAGGTTTGATGTACTTGTAATTGGAACTATAAGAATCGTAAGCAAAGCTACAGATGTTAGATATATGATCAAATTTTTAAAAAAGATTTTCACTTTCAGTAAGTATTTTGTGAGAGAATCCGATTTTATATTTATTCCTCAATATGCTCAAAAAATTATTTTATTTTTTTATTCTCATAAATTCTTTTACGACATTCTCACAGGATGAAAATTACGAAACCAAAACCCTTTTAAGCGATCTAAGTCATCCTTGGGGGATAGACTTCATTTCCGACGATGAGATTTTATTTACTGAAAAAATTGGGAAACTCAATTATTTCAATATTTCATCTAGAGAGTTTAAAGAAATAAGTGGCTTGCCCGAAATTTATTATCGTAGCCAAGGCGGCCTATCTGATATCAAAATAAGCCCATCGTTCAAAGAAGATAACAAAATTTTTTTTTCGTACACATCTTTGAATAATAACGGAACAAATACTCTTGCTATTTCATCAGCATTTTTAAATAAAGAAAACTTTGCTCTAGAGGATGTAAACGAGATTTTTAGGGCTGTCGCCAATAGAAAAACCGGCGCCCATTACGGAGCAAAAATTTTATTTTTACCCGATGATACTATTTTAATTTCGAGTGGAGACGGTTTCGATCACAGAGAAGATGCACAATACTTAGATAACCACTTTGGAAAAATGATTCGAATCAATCAGGATGGTTCCATTCCTGAAGATAATCCTTTCTTTGAAAACGATGAAGCTCTTAATGAAATTTATTCATATGGTCATCGAAATCCTCAAGGTTTAATCATTGCATCTAATGGCAACATTATCGAACACGAACACGGACCTTTCGGAGGAGATGAGATTAATGTAATTCAACCTGGAAAAAATTACGGATGGCCAGCCATTACATATGGAAGAGATTATTCTGGTGCTGTCATTTCACCTTTTACTGAAATGGAAGGAATGGAACAACCTATCAAATATTGGGTTCCATCAATTGCACCTTCTGGGATGATTGAATACAAAGGCGAAGCTTTTCCTCAGTGGAAAAATTCCCTCCTGATTTCAGCTTTAAAAGCAAAAAAAGTCACCCGAGTTGATTTATCTAGAGATAACATCTTAGAGGAAGATATTTTTACAGAACTTAATTTCCGTATTAGAAATTTGATAGAAAGTCCAAATGGAAACTTAATTCTTTTAACAGATGGTCCTAGCGGCAAGTTAATAGAAGTTAGTCCAATAAAAAACCTTGAAGTTGTTACTCCTGATGGAATAACTTCCTTTTATTTAAAGAATCCTAAATCAATAGTTGTTCCAAGGGAACCTTACGATGAGAATGCAGACGCTGATTTATTAATTACTCAGGCTCTTTCCAAGTTGACTTCGAAAAAGAAACTCCTTTTGATTCTGGGGGGGAATTGGTGTCCGGACTGCAGGGTTTTAGCAGGAATGCTCAAAAATAATTCGGTTCAAGCTCTTCTTAAAGATAATTATGTAGTAGAGCACATTGATGTAGGCCGCTTTGATAAAAACCTTCATATTCCAAAGAGGTTTGGTATTGAGAAGTTATACGGAGTTCCAACGGTGCTGATCATAGACAAGGAAGAAAACGTGATGAATACCCCATTCATTTCCGATTGGACTACGGCAAGAGCAAAAAATCCTGAAGATTTTTCTTTTTATCTATCTAAATGGCTAGAAGGATAAAAATTGAAAGAACTCGATGAAAGACTTGATCATGAAGAAGCTGTAGATTCTCCTTCTAGTCCTGAGACACTTTCCGTATGGGGTTTAGCTTGGCCATCAATACTAAATAATATTCTTTTTGCTTTTGTAAGCATTGTTGCCCTTAAAGCAGTTGGGGCATTGGGCACTGAGGCAGTGGCGGCTGTAGGGACAGGACAAAGAATTTTCTTTTTTTTACAGGCAGTTCTCATGGCTACGGCAACAGGAACACATGCATTAGTAGCTCGAGCCATCGGTGCTAATAAGCCTAACGAAGCTGCTGAGGTTACGCTTCTGTCAACAATAGTAGCTATTTTCTTTGGTGTGTCTTCTGCTTTAATTTTTTGGATATTTGGAGAAGAAATAATAGGAGCTTTTGGTCTCGATGAACTTAGCCGTAAATTAGCCGTTGATTACCTGCAAATCTCTTTATCTTTTGTTCCAGGATTTGCAATTATGTTTATAGTTGGCGCTTCTCTAAGAGCAGCTGGAGATGTGATAACTCCTCTCATCATAAATCTAATTGTAAATATTATTAATGTGTTTCTCTTAATAGCTTTGGTAAATGGTCAATTTGGCTTCGAGGCACTGGGCGTAATTGGAGCAGCCTATGCATGGGGTATTTCTTTTACTATAGGATCCATCTTATCTATCGCTATTTGGATAAGCAATAAGATCGTCATTCCAATGCCCTCGATGAAGTTCTATACCTTTGAAAGACTAAAGCAGTTGATCATTATCTCAGTACCTGCAGGCATAGAATCGGTTGTTTTTAATTTCGGTCTTCTTGCTTATTTTTGGATTATATCTATTTACGGGAACGAGCCAATTGCTGCATACAATGTGGCTATAAATATTTTAATGATTAGTTTTATGATAGGCCATGGCTTCTCTATAGCAGGAGCTACTTTAACTGGACAATACTTAGGAGCAGAAAATCCCGTAGAAGCTAGAAGAAGCGGTTGGAAATCAGCAAGATTGACTGTCTTTTCAATGACTCTTGTAGGGATAATAATTGCTTTATTTTCTAAACCTATTTCTGGTTATTTCATAGACGACCAAGAAGTTATCAGGTTGACCGTAATTTTTCTGTGGATTTTTGCACTCATCCAACCGCTTATGGGGATAGAATTTTCACTAGGTGGAGCTTTAAGAGGCGCTGGCGATACCAAATCGCCTTTAATCATCACTATGATTGGCCTGATTTGCTTCAGGCTGGTATTCGCATTTTTATTTTTAATCCTCAATATGCCAGTTGAAGTAGTATTTGCTTCTCTGATGGCAGATTATTTGGCTAAGGGTATTTTATTTACTTTGCGCTTTAAATCTGGCAGATGGGTAAATGCTCTAAACTAGATTTTTATGAATTATTTTGGCAGAATCTAGTATTATTAATTTATATATAAATTTTAACTTATTTAAATAGGTGAATTATGGGAGAAATATTAGCTGTTGACGATTACGTAGGTATATCGTTTTGGTTAGCTGCCGCAATAATGTTAGCTTCGACTGTTTTCTTTTTTGTAGAGAGATCAGACGTGCCAGTAAAATGGAAAACATCTTTGACGGTTGCTGGTTTGGTTACGGGTGTAGCTTTTTGGCACTACCTCTATATGAGAGGTGTCTGGATTTACGCAGGTGAGACTCCAACAGTTTTCAGATACATTGACTGGTTAATTACTGTACCGCTACAAATAATTGAATTTTATTTAATTATCGCTGCGGTTACTGCTATTAGTTCAGCTGTTTTCTGGAAACTCCTTATTGCTTCTCTAGTCATGCTTATCGGTGGTTTCATCGGTGAAGCTGGTTTAGGCGATGTCGTAGTATGGTGGATTGTTGGAATGATCGCTTGGCTTTACATCATTTATGAAATCTTTTTGGGTGAAACTGCAAAAGCAAACGCTGGCAGTGGAAACGCAGCAAGTCAACAAGCATTTAATACAATCAAATGGATTGTTACTGTAGGTTGGGCAATTTACCCAATCGGTTATGCTTGGGGTTACTTCGGAGATGGCTTAAATGAAGATGCTCTCAATATTGTTTATAACTTAGCAGATTTGATCAACAAAGCTGCCTTCGGTTTAGCAATATGGGCTGCTGCTATGAAAGATAAAGAAACAAGCACCAGTCACGCTTAACATTTGTTAGTTAAAAAAACCCCAGCATTGCTGGGGTTTTTTTTATATCGTTACCTCAGAACCAGCTTCTTTAAAAGCTTTGATTCCATTATTTGAAAATAGCTCAAGATTCTCTTCACCTATCTTTAAAAAATAACTAATTAAACCTTTTGTTTCTGAAGGATCTGAACCTTGGATCATTATATTTTTGCATTCTAGTTCTTCTAATATTTTGAGAGTAGCTTCTGAAGAATTTGATAGGGGCAACAGGCCGAGAATTTTCACTTCCTCGGTTGTTAAGATAGCGCAATCGGCCTTTAGACCTTTTTGTCTGATGCGAGAAGGTTTATCAACATGACTTTCAAAATATAAAACCTTATCTCCTTGAATTATCTCAAAACTAAACGTCCAGAGATAATTATAAGGAAAGCCAGCATCATGAGCTTTTATCTCAAGATCACCTATATTTTTTTGAATACCGGATTTTAAAACTTCCATATTAGTAAACCCCAGTTTCTTTAATTTTTTTTCTGAAGGTTTGCTGGTTAAGATAAACGTATTAGGATCAAATCTTTTCAAACTTTTTTCATGAAAATGATCTTCAAAAGGAGCACTTATTAAGATACACGATACCTTGCTTATCATGTCTTCAGTGATAAGAGCATTTTCATTTCTGGATCTATTAATAAAGAGATTTGATTTAGGTTGCATTACCTTATCTAGCCATGGGTCAATAATTATTGCTTCGTCATCAGACTCTACGTACCAAGACTGATAATCATCAATTTTTATAATTTTCATGAATCAAAATACTTTATGATAGCTATTAAATTAAGCATGGAAAGTATATTAGAAAATATATTGGTTTTTGAAGATTTATCACTTAGAGGATTTGTCTTTGGCTTTGTCCACGTTGCACTTATTCTTATTGGGTATTACACAGGATGGAGTATCAATAGATTTTTAAAGATTCTTTCTAAAGGTTATATTGCTGGCATTATAGGTGCTGCTGGTGCGCATGTTCTTGCTGATTTAGTAGCATCCCTAATTGATCCATCAATCAGACCTATGACTGTAGGCATAGTCATAGGAGGAATTATTCCCTTATTATTTATACCAATATTAGAAAAGCATGTGATCAAAAGTGATGATCATATAATGGTGGGAGACCATGAAGATATAAAGAAGGATTTAAAACAAGAGCATTCTTGAAAGAAATGCTAACTAAATCTACCCGAGACCATTTCTAAAAAAATCTTAGCTATTTGAGGCTTTATCCACTTTTTATTAACAGCAATCATTGCGTTGAGTTTTTCCGGATAGTTTCTTATGGGAATAGTCTTAAGTTGTTCCTTAGAGTTAAGTAAATCAAATTCATAAAAAATCCCTATACCACCTCCTTTTTCAACCATTCTCAGGTGAAGATTTTGATCAGCTGAAACCAAAGAAACTTTATCAACAATATGAGAATAGGGAACGTCTTTTCCTACTTCCTTTTCATAAAAATTATGAAACCATGCAGGTGGAAGGGTGGTATAAATATTGTGATCAAAAATATTTTCAATAGAAATTTCATTTTGATTGAAAATCTCATGATTTTCTCTAGCATAAAATTTTGGAGGATTAATTTTTATAGGAATCACATCTAAAGTATCTAAATTCTTATTGGAATTAAGACTATATGCACGCTCGTCAAAACTGATTAATATATCGAATTTATTTGCTTTTAACTGGGCAACACCGGAATAGGTTGAGAGATAAAAAAATCTATATTTAATATTTGGATAAATTCCCATCATTTCAGAAATTATAGGTTCAAGGATAGTTCCAGATAAATAAGGATCTAATCCAATCTTCAATAAGCCTGCATCTGAATTATTAATCAAGCTTATTTGATTGACGATTTTTTCTTCAATATCGACTATCTCATCTGTCAGAGAAAGAAGCATCTCACCGTACACAGTTGGCTTTGTTTTGCCATTTTCTCTTTGAAAGAACTTTACTCCGTAATGATTTTCTAATTTTTTTATGTTTTGGCTCAGAGCAGATTGGGTTAGACCAATGCTTTTTGAGGCTTTTCCAAAGGATTCATGCTTAATTAAAGCTTGCGCTGATTTGAATAATTTAATGCTGCTCATCTATTTATAAGTAAGATTAATAATTAAAATTAGGAAATTTAATTATAAGTAAAACTACTATAGTTTCAATTTAAATAACTGAAATTAATTAGCTAATGATTTCGAATATAGCTTGAAAAGGTAATATTTAATAGGTAAATTGAATCATCTTTTGCGAGTATAGCTCAGCTGGTAGAGCGCGACCTTGCCAAGGTCGAGGCCACGGGTTCGAACCCCGTTACTCGCTCCATTACAATAAATTGTCAGCTATTTCGTGGTTCTTATCACGATGACCAGCTTCATCGTTTCTTACGGCCACTACTACATCTCTTAGGGTGGCCTTATTTCCAAGATTCCAATAATCAACCGCAATCTTAGGAGCAGCTACGTTTTCAATAGTTCCTTTATCTATTTCATCGAGAAATTCTGTATATGAAGTAACTGCTTCCTCCTCAAAATATCCTATCATTCGATGAGCTGTTCCTCTGAAAAATACGTATAAGAAAAAATAAAAGGTTCCGAAAACAATCTGAGCACTCAAAACAAGAAGTCTTTCAAATAATGTGGGTTTTGAAATTTCTATGAAAGTCATAAGATGCATTCTCTCGTTTTCAGCTTCATCTAAGAGTTCTTTAATAATTCCGTCATCATCAGTCATGCTACGCAGACTCTTGAAGTGATGAAGCATTCCAGCGACCATTCCCGGCACAGCTGCTACTGTCTCTAAAACAACGGCCCTATGTCCGTATCTTTTTCTAAAGAAAAGGTCTGCAGCTATCCTTAAAGCTCTAGTAATCAAATATGCTGATCTGTCACTTAATCCGTGAGGATACTTGTGTTTGCTGTCTTGATCAGTAAATCCAATTGTTTTTTCGAATGGAACGTTTTTCATGCCCTCATGATATATACCTTTAAGTTATAGATAAAATATTTATTCTATAAAATAGATATATATATCTTAAGAGAATAAGGAAAAATTAACTCTCTATGTAGCTAATTAAAATATCTCGGTATATGTCCTTGAGAACTTCAAGATGATCAATTTTTATGTGCTCATCAATTTTATGTATTGAGGCATTGATGGGTCCTAGTTCAACTACTTCAGCTCCATGGGGGTGCATGAATCTTCCATCGGATGTGCCACCGCCGGTATCTTCAATAGTATTAATACCGGTAATCCTTTTAATAGATTTTGTAACAATATTTCTTAGAAAAGGTTTATCTGTATAAAAGGGTTTTGCATTAAGCTCCCAATCTAACTCGTAGTTTTTAATATGTTCTTCAATAACTTTAACTACCTCAGCTTTAATTTCATCTTCTGTTATTTCTGGAGAAAATCTAAAATTGAATTCAATCTTTAAATCTCCCGGAACAACATTTTTTGCTCCAGTTCCTGCATTAATATTTGATATCTGGAAGGATGTTGGAGGAAAATTTTCATTTCCTTGATCCCACTGTTTTTCTGAAAGCTCTTTTATTACTCCTCCAGAGAGCATAATAGGGTTTATAACATCGCTAGGGTAGGCCACGTGACCTTGTTTACCAATTATTGTTAATGATCCAGATAAAGATCCTCTTCTGCCAATTCTAACCGTATCTCCAAGTTCATTCTTTGAAGAAGGCTCCCCAGCCAAACAGTAATTGATTGCATTGTTATTCTGTTTTAACTCATCTAAGACTTTTTCAATGGTTCCATCTTTAGCATCTCCTTCCTCATTGGAAGTAAGCAATATGGATATTTTTTTTCTATTTTTACTGAGATCAATATCTTTTAGGGCAAATAAAAAAGCAGAGATACTGCTTTTCATGTCCGCTGCACCTCTTGCAGTAATAACATTTTCCTTAATTTCTGCCGCAAACGGATCGCAAGACCATGATTCAACTGGCCCAGTAGGTACTACATCGGTATGACCAAGAAAGCAAAAATTCTCTCCAGAACCAATTTCGGCATAGAGGTTTTCAACGTTTAAGTAGTTAATCCTTTTAGTTGAGAAACCTAACTCTTTAAGCTCTGGTTCGATTAAATCAAAACATCCCATATCTCTGGGAGTAATAGATTGTATTCGTAATAATTTTTGTGTAAATTCAATCAAGTTCATACAGGCACATTCTATTGTAAAAAAATACAATCTGAAATTTTTCTATTTAAAAAAGAGGAGCATATGACTGAAAGAGTTAACGAAGGAAAATTAAGTATCAGCACATCATTGCATGCTTTACTAGAGCAAGAAATTGCTCCCGATCTCAACCTTGATACTGCAAAATTCTGGCAAGATTTTCAAAAAATTGCAGAAAAATATATTCCTATCAATGAAGATCTATTAAAGAAAAGGGAAGAGTTGCAAACGAAAATAGATGAATGGCATTTATCTAATAAGGATTTTGATTTCGATTCATATAAATCTTTTTTAAAAGATATAGGATATTTAGTTGAAGAAGGCGCTGACTTTGAAATTTCTACCGCAAATGTGGATGCAGAAATAGCTCAAATCGCCGGTCCTCAATTAGTAGTACCTGTCATGAATGCTCGATTTTCTTTAAATGCTGCTAATGCCAGGTGGGGCAGTTTATATGATGCTCTTTATGGAACGGATATGATATCTGAAGATGATGGGGCTGATAGAGGAGGTGCTTACAATCCCGTAAGAGGTGACAAAGTTATCGATTTTTCAAAAAACTTTTTAAACGATTACCTTCCTTTGACTGAAGGTAAATATCAAGATGTTGTTTCTTTTCAAATATCAAATGGAGTCTTGGAAATTTCTTTATCAGATCAATCAAAAACCTCTCTAAAAAATGACTCAGCATTTGTTGGTTTTAAAGGTGATGAATCAAATCCTGAAAGCATATTATTGAAAAATAATGATTTACATGTAGAAATCAAAATTGATAGAAATGACTCAGTTGGTTCCACAGATCCAGCAGGAATTAAAGACGTTTTTCTAGAATCAGCTGTAACCACTATTCAGGATCTAGAAGATTCTGTTGCTGCTGTGAATGGCGAAGATAAAACTGATGTTTATAAAAATTGGCTTGGCCTAATGAAAGGAACCCTTGCAGAAACTTTCGAAAAGGGCGGGTCAACTCTTACAAGAAGTCTAAATGAAGATTTATCCTTTTTATCTCCAGACGGAAAACCGATGACGATTGCAGCCAGAAGTCTAATGCTTGTTAGAAACGTTGGTCATTTGATGACTAATCCAGCGGTTTTACTTGACGGTAAAGAAATACCTGAAGGAATAATCGATGCAATGTTCACAATCGCGATAGGTAAGCATGATTTAGATCAAACGGGATCTGTCCAGAATTCTAAAACAGGCAGTATATATATCGTAAAACCTAAGATGCACGGCCCTGAAGAGGTTCAGTTTACTTGTGATCTGTTTTCCGATGTAGAAAGCGCTCTTGGTTTAGAAAAAAATACCGTGAAGATAGGGATAATGGATGAGGAGAGAAGGACAACGGTAAATTTGAAAGAATGCATCAGAGTTGCAAAAGAAAGAGTTATTTTTATCAACACTGGATTTTTAGATAGAACCGGTGACGAGATTCACACAAGTATGGAAGCTGGCCCAATGATAAGAAAGGCAGAAATGAAACAGCAACCTTGGATTTTATCTTATGAGGATTGGAATGTAGACAATGGTTTATCTTCAGGTTTCAAGGGAAAAGCTCAAATTGGAAAAGGTATGTGGCCCATGCCCGATATGATGTTAGATATGTTTAATACTAAAACCATGCATCCAAAAGCAGGAGCAAATTGTGCTTGGGTGCCTTCACCTACTGCAGCAACCTTACACGCAATGCATTATCATCAAATAAGTGTCTCTACTGAACAATCAAATTTAATAAAAAGAGATAGGTCGAGCCTTGATAATATTCTAACAATTCCTTTATTAGAGGATGCAGCATCGCTTTCAGCCGAAGAAATACAGGCAGAATTAGACAATAATGCTCAAGGAATATTAGGTTATGTTGTCAGATGGATTGATCAAGGAATTGGATGCTCTAAAGTTCCTGATATTAACAACATAGGTTTAATGGAGGATAGGGCAACTTGCAGAATATCCAGCCAACACATGGCAAATTGGCTTCATCATGGACTTTGTTCAAAAGAACAAGTTATAGAAACCATGAAAAAAATGGCCTTGGTGGTCGATGAGCAAAATGCTGGTGATCCAGAATATGTAAACATGGCACCTAGTTTCGATGGTGTAGCATTCAAAGCTGCATGCGACCTTGTTATTAAGGGAAGAGTCCAGCCTAGCGGTTACACAGAACCTATTCTCCATGAAAAAAGACAAGAGTTTTTAGGCGGCTAATGAGTAATCCCCTTGATCGCCATTTAGAATGGTTGAATCAACATACGGAAGAGATCATTGATGCTGAAAGGCCAATAATTGATCCTCATCATCATTTATGGCCTGGTGAATCTCAATACTTATTGGAAGATCTTTGGGACGATACTTCATCGGGACACAATATAAAACACACTGTATTCATAGAGTGCACTCAAGAATTTCTTACTTCTGGACCCGACCACTTAAAACCTATTGGGGAAACAATTTTTGTCAAAAAAATTGCTGATGAGGCAAAAAAAGAACCATCCAAATCACAAATATCAGGAATAGTTTCTCACGCTGACATGACTTTAGGAGAGGCTATCATTGAGGTTTTAGATTTACATTTTCAATATGGAGAATCTTTATTCAAAGGTATTCGTCATGCTGGAGGCTGGGATCCGCATGAAAGCATGAGAAATTCTCATCACAGTCCACCAAAAGATATGTATTTAAGCGATGTTTTTAATCAATCTCTTAAAATTCTTGGAAAAAAAAATTTAGTTTTTGAGGCCTGGCAATATCATCATCAGATTAATCAGGTTGCAGAAATTGCTGATAGAAATGAGAACCTCACAATCATTCTCAATCATTTTAGCGGGCCGATAGGAATAGGACCTTACGAGGGAAAGGAAGATGATATTTTTAAAGTATGGCAAAAAGATATAAAAGAGCTGTCTAAAAGACCAAATGTATTAGCAAAGCTAGGTGGACTTGCCATGCCAGTAAATGGCTTTAAATTTCATGAGCAAGAAACGCCAGCAACTTCAGACCAAATGGTAGTAAAGCAAAAACGTTATTACCTAGAATGTATAGAATCTTTTGAGCCATCTAGATGTATGTTTGAAAGTAATTTTCCAGTTGATAAGCAATCTATTTCCTATCATGTCTTATGGAATTTTTTTAAGAAAATCTCAGAAAATTTTAGCGAAGATGAAAAAAACAGTATGTTTTACGATTGCGCTAAAAAAGCTTACTCAATCTGATGTTTACTGATTAAAACCCTGCAATTCTGCAGCTTCCTCTCTAACTAGCTCTGGACCACCAAGAATTTGTCTATTTAATCCAATTCTTTTAAACCAGTAATGCAATCCTAAGAGATCTGTAAATCCCATGCCTCCATGTACTTCTGTTGCTTTTTTAGAAACCATTTTTGCAACCTCAGCAATATGTGATTTTGCCTGACAAGCCTGCAAGCGAGCCTCGTCAGGGTCATGATCAAAAGAATGAGCAGCTTGCCATAGCATTGCGTAACACGGCTCTAAATCAGCAGCCATCTCTGCACACATGTGTTTTACAGCTTGAAATGATCCTATTACACGATTGAATTGCTTTCTTTCTTTTGCATATGAAACTGCTTTCTCAATCATTGTTTCAGAAGCACCTAGCGAGTCTGCCGAGAGAATAATTCTTCCCGCGTCTATAACCTTCTGGATAACATAAGGATTATTTTCTGTTTCTTGCAGCACCTCAGCTTTAACATTGTTAAGATTAAGTTCTAAATACAATCTAGTTTTATCCACCGTGGTTAGCTGAATGATCTCAAGACCTTTTTCATTTTTATCAACGATAAACATGGTTCCACCTTTATCCGATAAAATAAAGAAATCTGCATCGTCTCCATCTATCACAAAAAGGGCTTTACCCGAGGCCTTGCCTTTACTTAGTTCAATGCCAGAATCTTCCCTTGCAGCAACGTACTCACTAAGACCAACACCAAATTTAATTTCATTTGATGCAATTTTTGGTAGGTATTTATCTTTTTGATCATCATTACCACCAAGACTTAATGCCATTGGAGCCATAACATAAGATCCAGCAAAGGATATTGGTCCTACTCCGGTGCCCAGTCCTTGAGCAATGGACACTGCGGATAATAAATCTCCGCCTAAGCCACCATAATTTTCAGGAATTAATAAGCTACTTAATCCAAGATTCATCAAGCCAGATTTAATATCTTCATGAAGTTTTTGATCATCTCCGTTGGCTATTTTTCGGATCTCTTCTACTGATACGTTATCTGATAAAAATTTTTTTACGTAGTCTTGAAACTGATTTTGCTCTTCAGATAGCCCGAAATACATTATGAAGCCTCCTGTACTTTAGGTTCTTTAGGCATTCCAAGCCCTCTTTCAGAAATGATATTTTTCTGAATCTGATTAGTGCCTCCTCCGATTATCAGTCCAAGGAAATACATGTAATGAAATTGAAATGATCCGTTTTCTTTTAATCTTGGTGTCTCCTCATACAAGGTTCCTATTTCACCGAGAACATCAATCGCCAAAGCTTCCATTTCATGCCTCAGTTCTGTCCCGACTAGTTTCTGAATCATGCCACCTAATTTTACATTCTGACCTGGATTAATTTTTGAAGAGAGCAACCTCAAGGAGTGAGCTTGATTAGCCATAACTTTACCCTGAACTTGCATAAGACGATCTCTATAGGATGGAATATCTATCAACCTTCTACCATCGATAGTCTCTTCTTTCATCATATTGATAAGGGTATTGAGTCTATTCATTGTTGCATTAGGGTCTGCTAAAGATCCTCTCTCATGTCCTAAAACAGAATTGGCTACCGACCAGCCATCTCCTCTTTTGCCCACAATATTTCCTTCAGGAACCGTGACATCAGTAAAGAAAACCTCATTAAATCCAGCATTTAGGGTCATATCTACTAACGGTCTAATCTCAATGCCTGGAGTATCCATAGGAATTAATATAAAGCTTATGCCAGAGTGTTTTGGTGCTTGTGGTTCAGTTCTAACTAAGCAAAACATCATTTGTGAGTATTGCGCCGTACTTGTCCAAATTTTTTGTCCATTTATGACCCAATTGCCGTCCTTAAGCTCACCTTTAGTTTGTAAGCTTGCCAAATCTGAACCGGCATTAGGTTCAGAATATCCCTGACACCAAATCATTTCTCCATGCAATGTAGGTTCAATGTACTGTTGTTTTTGTTCCTCGGTTCCCCATTCCAACAGGGTCGGTACTAGCATATCGATTCCTTGACCGCCCATACCTCCAGGAATTTTTGCCTTAGAAAACTCTGTAGCAATGATTCTACTTTTGATGATGTCTGTTTCGCCTCCAAAGCCACCATACTCTTTGGGAATGGCTCTTGCTATGAAGCCTTTCTCAATAAGTATTTTCTGCCATTCGGATCTAGAGATATTTTTATTTGATGTATTTTCAAAAGAGATACCCTGGTACTCCTTACAAAAATCTATTACTTCGGCTCTAAAATCTTCGTATTCTGGACCATATTCAAGATTCATATAAAACTCCTTTTTTTGTAATTATTATTCTAATTAGATTTAGTCTTTATTTGTATTATTTTTGCTTTATATTATGCGACTGCAAAGATTATGAAAAATACAACATATATATTTAGAATCAAATGTCCCGATGCTTATGGCATTGTTGCCAAAGTTTCGACATCTTTAAATGATATGGATATTTTCATTATGGACTCTTCTTTTTTCAGTGATCCTTCAACGAAAAGCTATTTCATGAGATTAAAAATATTCTCAAGCAAAGGAGAGATAGAATTCTCTAATTTTTCAAATGCTTTTAATGAAGCCTGTAGCGATCTAAAGATGGAGTGGACTTTAGAAAATGAGGCCTCATCACCGAATACATTAGTTTTTGTATCTAAATATGGGCACTGTCTACAAGACTTACTTTATAAAAATAGCATTGATTCTTTGAGGATGAACGTATGCGGGATCGTTTCAAATCATGAAAATTTAAAAACTATCTCAGACAATTATTCAATTCCATTTTTTTATATTAAAAATAATTCAGAAATAAGAGAAAAAGCTGAAGATGAAATTGAAGGATTAATTAATGATAACAATATCGAATTAATGATTTTGGCAAGATATATGCAAATTTTTTCACCTGATTTTTGTTCAAAATATTCAGGTAAAGTTATTAATATTCACCACTCTTTTTTACCAAGTTTTAAGGGAGCCAAACCTTATAAACAGGCATATGAAAAAGGAGTGAAAATAATGGGCGCAACGGCTCATTACATTACTGAAGAACTAGATGCTGGGCCTATCATTGAGCAAACTGTTGAGAGAGTTGATCATTCTCAGAGTCCAGAAGAACTTGAGCTTATCGGTCAGGATATTGAATCCATCACTCTAACAAGAGCAGTAAAAAAGCATTTGGAAGGGAAGGTTTTTATAAACGATAAAAAAACTGTTGTCTTTGATTAATTTAAAGCGTTCTCTAAATCATTTATTAAATCATCTGCTGACTCAATTCCAACCGATAATCTAACAAGTCCATCGGTAATGCCAATCTGATCTCTAACTTCTTTTGATATTGAAGCATGAGTCATTAGAGCGGGATGTTCAATTAAACTCTCAACTCCGCCAAGGCTTTCAGCAAGAGTAAAAAGTGAAGTCCTTTCTAAAAAGTTTTTTGAAGCCTTCAGTCCATCTTTAATCTCAGCAGATATCATTCCTCCAAAAAAATCCATCTGTTTTTTAGCAACAGAATGTTGAGGATGACTTTCTAAGCCAGGATAAATAACTTTAGAGATCTTAGGATGAGATTCTAAGAAATCAGCAATTTTTTCTGCATTTGAAGAATGTCTTTCCATTCTAAGAGCAAGAGTTTTAAGGCTCCTTAATGCAAGGTAACTATCAAAAGGACTGCTTATGGGCCCCAAGGAATTGTGTATATTCGAAATTCTTTTGGAATTATCTGACTCAGCATCTTTCATTACTAAAACACCCATGATGACATCTGAATGACCGCATAAGTATTTTGTTGCAGAATGGATTACATAATCGAAACCTTTTGTGAGAGGTCTTTGAATATAGGGCGAGCAAAAAGTATTGTCTGCAACGGTAATGATATTTTTAGATCTTGCAAAATCAG
>CACBTL010000010.1:0-47549 GCA_902542145.1 uncultured SAR86 cluster bacterium
TCTGATCAAGAAATTTTGATAGTGATTTTTCAACGATATCTTGTACGGTTGTGTGACCCTTTTTTTGTCTTTGCCAGCCTTTTAAATTTGTACCTATGTACTCTAACCCAAGCGCGTACTTCTTAACTTCCTTGATCATTTATCTTTTGAAGAAGAGAGTCGGCTTTATTTTTTTGTTCAAAATTAGGACTTAAATCAAAAACCTCATAAATGATAGCTTTTGCATCGTATGCTTTCCCCATTTCGATATAACTAACGGCTAGATTTAATCTTGCATCAATAGGATCTCCAACCTCTGCATACTCGTCATTGAGCAATTCATGCGACTTATTTTTAATGAGTGAAGAAAGGATTTGGTAACTATTCCAAGCTGCTCCTTTTCTTAAATTATCAGAGACAATCCAAAAATTTGCTCTATTATCTTTCCATAAATCCTTTCTTAATCTGCCAATAAAAACTTCATTGGATTTTTCAGCATGAGTAACTGGAGTTGGGAAAAAATCTTCATCGGAATCACACAGTATGAGTCCATTTTGATTATTAATTGAATCTTTAACTTCTTCTAAATTAATTTCTTTTTCTGTTTCCAAGTGTATGACCTCTCCATGACCTCTTTGAACTGGAACTCTTACGCATGTTGCTGATACCTCAATGTCGTCAGAAAATATCTTCTTTGTCTCGGTCGTAAGTTTCATTTCTTCTTCTGAATATTTATTTTCTAAGATATCGCCAGCAAGAGGTAATGCATTGAAAGCTATTTGCACTGGGTAAACATTATTAGAATGTTCTTCACCATCGAGAATTTTTCGAGATTGTTCTTTAAGTTCTTCAGAGGCTGATTGTCCTGTTCCTGATACTGATTGATAAGTAGCAACGTCTACTCTTTTTATCTTAAATAGATCATGGAAAGGCTTTAGAGCAACTACCATTTGGGCAGTGGAACAATTCGGGTTAGCAATTATTGCAGGCAAATTAAGATCTTCTAATCTAGATCCATTTACTTCAGGAACAATGAGTTCAAGATCGTCTCTGTTTCTAAAAAAAGATGAATTATCTATGACAGTGCAACCTTTCTCGATAGCTTGAGATGCGTGAGATTCAGCAACTGATGATCCGGCTGAAAAAAATGCAACGCTAGCTTTACCAAAATCGAAAAGTTGAAGATCTTCAATTTCTATAATTTTTTCAAAATATTTAATTGCCTTACCTGCAGATTTAGATGAAGCAACCAAAAAAAGATTCTCAGCGGGAAACTGCTGTTCTGCAAGAATTCTCAAAAATTCTCTTCCAACCGCACCTGTGGCGCCTACTATTGCTAACTTAATATTAGACATGATCGATAATTATTTTTGTTAATTCTTTAGTTGAACAAATTTTACTATTCTTATCAGCAATATCTTTAGTAGCGTATCCATCATTTAGAGTATTTGAGACTGCGCTTTTAATCTTTTCTGATATCTCTAATTCATTAAGTGAATACCTAAACATCATCCCAACCGAAAGAATCATCGCAATCGGGTTTACTGTTCCTTGTCCTGCAATATCAGGAGCACTGCCATGAACTGGTTCATACAACCCTTTATTTCTATTATCCAAAGAAGCAGAAGGAAGCATCCCAATAGATCCAGTAAGCATTGCAGAAATATCGGAGAGGATATCTCCAAATAAGTTACTTGAAAGAATGACATCAAATTGTTTAGGATTTTTCACAAGCTGCATAGCAGCGTTGTCGACAAGCATATGACTTAATTCTATTTCTGGATAATCTTTTGATACATCTATTACAACTTCTCTCCAAAATTCTGACACTTCAAGGACGTTTGATTTATCAACTGAACAAACTTTTTTGTTTCTTAGGGATGCAGAATCAAAAGCAACTCTGGCGATTCTTTCAACTTCATGCCTTTCATAAATCATTGTATTAAAAGCAGAAGATGATTTTTTTTCTCTAGGCTCACCAAAATATATACCGCCTGTGAGCTCTCTTACGATAAGCATATCAAGATCTTTTATGATATCGGGTTTTAAGGATGATGCTTCCAAGGAACTATCAAATAAAATTGCAGGCCTTAGATTTGCAAACAGGCCTAATGAAGATCTTAGTTCTAACAACCCTTTTTCAGGTTTTTCGTTAGGAGGAAGTGAATCCCATTTAGGACCTCCCACTGCGCCAAATAAGATTGAGTCTGCTTGAGAAGCTTGATTCAAAGTTTCATCTGATACCGGTAGTCCATGAGCATCAATTGAAGCTCCACCGATAAGACCTTCGATCAAATTGAAGTTTATCTTGAAACTTGATTGGATTTTTTCAAGCAAAGAAATCGCACTTTCCATAATTTCTGGACCCACGCCATCTCCGCTTAAAAGAAGTAAATCAATGTCTTTCATTTAAACAACCAAGGTACAGTTTTTTTATAATTTTTCTCAAAATCCTCTATTTTATTCTGATGTTGGAGTGTAAAACCTACTTCATCAATTCCATCTAAAAGAAACTTTTTCTTAAAATCATCCAGTTCAAACGGGATTTGCTTTTCCTCTAGATAAATAAATTGATTATGAACATCTACTTCAATGTTAATTGTTTTTTTCTCAGTTATTTGTGTAAATATTTCATCAATTTTTTCTTTATCTACTTCAATAAGTAAGAGACCATTTTTATATGAATTATTTTTAAAAATATCAGCAAAAGATGGAGCAATAATAGTTGTGAAGCCGTAATCAGTTAAAGCCCAAACAGCATGTTCCCGACTTGATCCGCAACCAAAATTTTCTCTGGTTATCAAAATATTGCTAGATTTGTAAAGATCATGATTAAGAATGAAATCAGGATTTAATTTTCTTTTTGAGTTATCTGAATTCAAATCACCTTTATCAAGATATCTCCAAGCATCGAATAAATTTGGACCAAAGCCAGTTCGCTTTATAGATTTTAAAAATTGCTTAGGAATTATTTGATCTGTATCCACATTGGCTTTGTCCAAGAACACTGCCTCTCCAGAAAAAATATTTGAAATAGATTTATTCATGACGAGATATCAATAAAATTTCCAGCTAAAGCTGCAGCTGCTGCCATAGCTGGGCTTACAAGATGAGTTCTACCTAAGTGACCCTGCCTGCCCTCAAAATTTCTATTAGAAGTAGAAGCGCATCTTTCTTTTTCTCCTAATTGATCTGGATTCATTCCTAAACACATAGAACATCCAGGCTCCCTCCACTCAAATCCACTAGAGATAAAAGTTTCATGCAGACCTTCTTCCTCGGCCTGTTTTTTAACTAATCCTGAGCCTGGAACAATCATAGCTCTTTTTATCTTCTTAGAAATTACATTGCCATCTAAAATTTCTGCTGCTTTCCTTAAATCCTCAATTCTTGAATTAGTACATGAGCCTATGAAAATTTGATCGAGAGAGTAATTCTCTAGAGAGTCTCCAGCATTCAAGCCCATGTAGTCTAAAGCTGCCTCAAAGTTATTTCTTTCAGTTTGTGAGGTGTAATCCTCCTTAGATGGTATTCGATCTTTTACTCCTATCACCATTTCAGGTGAAGTTCCCCAAGTAATTTGCGGTTCAATTTCTTCAGCAAAAAAGTTATGAACAGTATCAAAATTGGAGTTTTCATCAGAATGAAATGTTTTCCAGTATTTAAGAGCCGTTTGATATTCATTGCCTTTCGGGGAATGAGGCTTACTTTTAAGGTAATCAAATGTTTTTTGATCTGGAGCGATCATCCCTGCTCTTGCACCTGCTTCTATAGCCATATTACAAACAGTCATACGTCCTTCCATAGAGAGACTCTCAATTGTAGATCCGTCATATTCAATAACGTGACCTGTACCTCCTGCTGTACCAATCTTTCCAATTAAAAACATTGTTAAATCTTTAGCAAAAACATTTTTTTTCAAAGGCCCATTGATAGAGATTCTCATGTTTTTTTGTTTGTTCATGACTAAGCATTGTGTTGCAAGAACATGCTCAACTTCGCTTGTTCCGATTCCCATTGCAAGACATCCAAATGCACCATGAGTTGAAGTATGTGAATCACCACAAACTATTGTCATGCCTGGTTGCGTAAAACCTTGCTCTGGGCCGACAACATGAACAATTCCTTGGTTCAAATCATTAAGGTCGATTAAATCTATACCAAAATCATGACAATTGATCTGCAGTGCCTGAATTTGATCCCTACTAATGCTATCTTTTATTCCTCTTAATCCTTTAGATCTGTCTGTTGTGGGTACATTATGATCAACTGTCGCAACAATAGAATCTACTCTTCTTGGAACAATACCTTTAATCTTCAACCCTTCAAACGCTTGCGGCGAAGTGACTTCATGAACCATGTGGAGATCGATGTAGAGTAAATCACCGTTATCAGATCTACTACCAACAAAATGAGTATCCCATAACTTATCGTATAGGGTTTTAGGATTAGGGTTATTCACTTGTAGGAATCGTATAAGATGAGTTTTCTACGTCATTATTTTGAGCACGATTTCTCAGATAATGATCCAATAAAATTATTGCAACCATGGACTCAGCTATTGGGACAGCTCTAAGGCCAACACATGGATCGTGGCGACCAATTGATTGAACAGATGTTTCTTTTCCAGATTTATCGACAGTTTTACCCTCGGTGCTGATACTCGATGTAGGTTTTAAAGCAATTGCAATATCTATTGGCTGGCCTGAAGAAATACCGCCCAAAATTCCGCCTGCGTTGTTAGAAGCAAATCCATCTCGATCTATCTCATCTCTATGTTCGCTTCCTTTTTTTGAGACGACATCAAATCCTAGCCCTAATTCAACTCCTTTTACTGCATTAATACTCATTAACCCGTGAGCCAAATCAGCATCCAACTTATCAAATACTGGTTCTCCCAAACCTGCTGGAACATTCTTCACATTAATTTTTATTTTTGCTCCGACAGAATCTCCTGCTTCTCTCAAAGAGGCAATAAGATCTTCTAAAGATTTCAATTTTGTTTTGTCAGGAAAAAAGAAAGCATTGTTATTGATCTCTTTAAGATCAATTTGATCTGCAATTATTTCTCCTACTTGTTCAACATAACCAGTTATTTCAACTGCTAGATGATCTTTCAAATATTTTTTTGCAATGGCTCCAGCTGCAACTCTCATCACGGTTTCTCTTGCAGAAGCTCTACCGCTGCCTCGGTGATCTCTCAATCCATATTTTTTTAAATAAGTGTAGTCAGCATGAGATGGACGAAAAACATCTTTCAAATTATCGTAGTCTTCACTTTTTTGATCCTCATTGAAAATAATCATTCCAATCGGGGTGCCTGTAGTTTTCCCTTCAAAAATACCTGAGAGTATTTGAACCTTATCTTTTTCACTTCTTTGAGTTGTAAATGCATTCGAGCCTGGCCTTCTTTTATCTAGTTCAACTTGAATATCTTGTTCAGAAATAATAATCCCTGGAGGGCATCCATCTATGATACACCCCAGTGCTTTTCCATGACTTTCACCAAAAGTAGTTACGGTGAAAGATTTACCTATACTATTTCCACTCATTGCTTAAAATAAATTGCACGATTATACGCTTATACCCTTTAAAAACTGAAATGATAGACAAAAAATTTAAGGCTGTATTTTGGGATTTTGGTGGAGTAATAACTTCAAGTCCTTTCCAAGCTTTTTCTAGCTTTGAGAAAGAAAATAATTTGCCAAAAGATTTTATCAGGAGAGTTAATTCAACAAATCCTTACGAAAATGCATGGGCAAAACTAGAGTCCTCAAAAATATCTTTGGAAGAATTTGATAAATTATTCGCCTTAGAAAGTGAGAATCTAGGATTTAAAATTGAGGGATCTAAAATTCTTGAGCTGTTGCAAGGTAGTGTTGTTCCTGAAATGGTAAAGATGCTTGAAGTACTTAAGGAAGAGTCGTTTTTGTTGGCTTGTTTGACAAATAATTTTAATGCAAACGAAGATAAGTCAGCTTTGGATAACAACAATCAAGAAAGGCAAAGAATCCTTGGACTATTTGACTACATTATTGAATCAAGAGAATTTGGAGTCAGAAAACCAGAGGATAAATTTTACGAAATCGCTCTTACGACAACAGGATGTGACCCTGCAGAGGTAATTTTTCTTGACGATCTGGGAATTAATCTTAAACCAGCAAAAGCTTTAGGGATGACCACCATAAAGGTTGTTGATCATAATCAATCGATTAAAGAACTTTGTGAATATTTAGAGATTGATAGAGAGAGAATTATTTAACCAACATCTTCATGAATTCATCTACAGGAGTATCCAGAAGCTTGGCTTTATCCTGACATAACTCAAATATCTGGTTTGATTTTTCTTCATCAAACTGAGTTAGTAGATTTCTTTTGAATTTTTCTAAGAGAATTGGAATGCCCTCTTCTCGCCTGAATTTATGACCAATTGGATATTCAACCTCAATCTTATCTGTTGAACTTCCGTCTTTGAAAATGATTTGCAGTGCATTAGAAATAGATCTTTTATCGGGTTCATGATACTCAGCTGAGTATCTTTCATCTTCTTCAATCAGCATTTTCTGTCTCAACTCATCAATTCTAGGATCGCTGGCAACATCATCTTCATAATCCTCAGCAACTAGATCTCCCTTCAACAATCCAATAGCAGTCATATATTGGAGACAATGATCTCTATCAGCTGGATTATTCAATTCACCTTCTTTACTGATAATTCGAATTGCTGACTCGTGAGTCGTGATTTTGATTTGTTCAATTTCTTCCAATTTATCAATGATTTCTGGGTGAAGTTTTACGGCTGCTTCGACTGCAGTCTGAGCATGAAATTCAGCTGGAAATGAAATTTTAAATAAAACGTTTTCCATTACGTAAGAATTAAAGTCTTGTTCAACAATCAAATCTTTACCTTCAAACAAGACATCTTGGAAACCCCATGTCTTTGCGGTAATGGCACTTGGATACCCGATTTGACCTCTCATAGTAAATAAAACCAATTGCATTGCTCTGCTTGTAGCATCTCCAGCTGCCCAAGATTTCCTTGGGCCGGCGTTAGGTGCGTGACGGTAAGTTCTTAAACTTTGACCATCAACAAAAACTTGTGAAATTGCATCTAAAGATTGTTCTTTAGTGAGTCCAAATAATTTTGCTATCACAGATGTGGAAGCTAGCTTGACTAGAAGAACGTGATCAAGACCCACTCGATTAAAGCTATTTTTTATTGCTAACACTCCTTGAATTTCATGCGCCTTAATCATGCTTTCTAAAACAGCCTTCATCTTAAGAGGTTCCTTATTATTTTCTCTGTTTTGCTGAGAGATATAGTCGGCTGCTGCCAGAATTCCGCCTAAATTATCTGATGGATGGCCCCATTCAGCAGCTAGCCATGTATCGTTGAAATCTAACCACCTTATAATCGCCCCGATATCCCAAGCACCTTTAACGGGATCAAGAATAAAACTTGTTCCAGGGACTCTCACACCATTTTTAACTTTTACATCATCTGCAAACGGACCAAGCATTTTTTTACAGTCATCAAAAGTAAGCGCAAGAAGACCACAACCCAATGTATCCATCAAGCAATGTCTTGCTGTTTCCATGGAAAGGTCATTAAACTCAGTATCGCTTTGTGAGTAGTCAGAAATCTTTTGAATTAATTCATCAAAATCCGGACGTATATTTTGATCTACGTTAGAAGACATAAGAAGTTTATCTATTTTCTATATCGACCCAATCGGATTTTTCAGGGCCAATGTATTCTTCGCTAGGTCGGATAATCCTATTATCAGCTCTTTGCTCTATAACGTTTGCAGACCAACCAGAGGTTCTGCCTATGACAAATAAGGGAGTAAAAATTTTTGTTGGAATGCCTAAATACGAGTAGGCAGAAGCCATGTAAAAATCAGTATTTGGAAAAAGATTTTTTTCTTCATCCATGACCTTATCAATCTCTTCGGAAACTTGGTAAAGCGTATCATCGCTATTCTGCTCGCTTAATTTTTTTGCCCATGACTTGATAATATCGCTTCTTGGATCTTCAGTTGAATATACCGCGTGACCAAATCCCATTATTTTCTCTTTAGCCTCTAGCATCTTTTTTACGCCAGCATTAGCATCTTCTCTGGAAGTAAATTTCTCGATCATTTCCATTGCAGCTTCGTTAGCTCCTCCATGTAAAGGTCCTCTTAGAGTACCAATAGCGCCAGTGATGCATGAATGAAGATCAGATAAAGTCGAGGCACAAGTTCTTGCAGTAAAAGTCGAAGCATTAAAACCATGTTCAGCGTAGAGAATTAAAGAAACATCTAAGCATCTTGCATCATCTTTACTTGGTTCTTTTCCTGTGAGCATTGAGAGAAAATGGCCTCCTATAGAGTCGTGATCTGTGGCGGTTTCTATAGATACACCATCGTGCGAATACCGATACCAGTAACAAACAACTGATGGAAATACAGATATCAATCTATCAGCAATATCGGTTTGATTAGAGAAATCTCCTTCTGGTTCTATGTTTCCTAAAAAAGAACAGCCTGTTCTAAGGACATCCATTGGATGAGCGGATGCAGGAATCAGTTCAAGTACTTTTTTTAATTCTGACGGAAGCTCTCTGTATTTTTTTAATTTTTTCTTGTATTCACTCAATTCAGATTGGTCAGGTAAATTCCCATATAGAAGCATGTAGGCAACCTCTTCAAATGAAGCTTTTTCGGAAAGTTCCTCAATTGCGTACCCTCTATAAGTGAGTCCTTTTCCCTCTTTTCCTACGGTTGAGAGAGCTGTTTGTCCAGCTACCTGTCCGCGAAGGCCAGCACCCTCTAGTTTCTTTTCAGCCATTATTGTTTAGTTTTTTTCGAAAAGTTTATCAATTTTCTCTTCGTACATATGATAGTCCAGGACATCATACAATTCATCTCTTGTTTGCATTTTCTCTAGCAAACCTTCGTGGTCCCCGCCAGAAGCTAGGGTAGCATATACTTTTTCTGCAGCTTTGGACATAGCTCTGAAAGCAGATAAAGGATGAAGAACAATCTTTACGCCTGCTTCAGCAAGTTCGTTGTGAGAAAAAAGAGGAGTCATACCGAACTCAGTAATATTAGCCAGTACGGGCTTTGATACATTTTTTGATATTTTTTCATAATCTTTTAACGTTGAAATTGCCTCTGGAAATATAGCTCCTGCTCCTGCCTCTATAAAAGCATTTGATCTATCAATAACTTCCTGTAATCCGCCTTTTGCAAATGCATCTGTTCTTGCCATGAGCAGAAAATTTTCATCAGTCTGAGCATCTTTTGCTGCTTTGATTCTATCGACCATTTCTTCTGAACTAACTATTTCTTTATTGGGTCTATGACCACACCTTTTTTCGCTTACTTGATCTTCGATGTGAACACCCGATGCCCCCGCAGATATCATTTCTTTTATAGATCTTGAAATGGCAAGTGCCGATCCCCATCCGGTGTCTATGTCAACTAGCAATGGAAGCTCTGAGGCTGCCCTTATTCTCCTTACATCTTCTAAAACATCTTCTCTAGAAGTCATAGCTAAGTCAGGGAGTCCGTAACTGGCGTTGGCTACTCCACCTCCAGAAAGATAAATGGCTTTAATGCCTGCTCTTTCAGCTAAAAGAGCGGAATAAGCATTTATTGTGCCTGTAACGACTAGAGGTTTATTCTCTTTTATTAATTTTTCCCATCTCATAAATAGTTCTTTAACTTATTCTTTAGTTCATTGTGGTCTTGAATAGATTCTAAGTGTGGATATTTTTCTTTTATATGTGTAGGGGCTTGAAAAAAGAAACCTTGATCTGCGGTGTTCAACATATTGATGTCATTGTATGAGTCTCCAACTGCAAAAACTTTAAATTTCATAGTTTCCTTAATAGCCTCAATTACTTTTTGTTTATTGTTTTCTTGCTTGAGTTTATAGCCGGTAATTTCAGATCCATTGAGCTCTAAATGATGACAAATCAAATGCGGATAATTTAATTTTCTAACCAAGGGCCAACATAACTCATAAAAAGTATCTGAAACAATGGAAACCTGAAAATTATCTCTTGCCCAAGATAAAAAATCAGCAGCGCCATCCATGGGTTCCATCTTTTCTACAATCTGCATGATGTCATGAATTGTAATGTTATTATCGGAAACTAATTTAAGGCGAATATCCATCAGTTCTTCATAGCTTTCAAGATCTTGTGTTGTTAGCATCAGATCTTGAATCCCAGTTGCCTTAGAAACTTCTTGCCATATTTCGGGTATTAAAACTCCTTCAAAATCTAGGCACAAATAATCCAAACTATCTCCTTATGAGTTTGATGGATTCAAATATTTTATCTAATTCTTTCTTTGATTTGGTTGCGCAAGCCTTTGCAATTAATTCAGTTTTTAAATGTGGAGCAAACATCTGAATAAATTCGTATAAATGACTTCTCAGATAAGTCCCTCTTCTAAAGCCAATATATGTGGTCCCTGAATCAAAAAGGTGATTAGCGTTAATAGCTACTAAGTCTTTGTCTTCTTGCTCGTTAAAAGCCATGGAAGCAATGATTCCAACTCCAATTCCTTGTTTGACGTATGTCTTAATTACATCAGCATCGGTTGCAGTAAAAACTACATTCGCCTTCAAGCCCCTTTCAAAAAAAGCTCTATCCAGATCATTGCTGCCTGTAAATCCAAAAACATAAGTAACAATGGGAAATTCAGCTAAATGTTTAAGTTTTGGTTTGGTTACATCTGCAAGGGGATGACCTTTAGGAATAATTAAACTTCGTGACCATTTGTATGCAGGGAGTTTAATTAATGTTTCACCTTTTTCAGATGTTTCTGTCCAAATCGCTAAATCTACTTCGCCTTTGGCTGCCATTTCCACAGATTCATCTGGAGTGCATTGGTTCATTTGAAATGAGACGTTAGGATATTTTTTAACAAATTTATCCACCACAGGTGGCAGAGTAAATTTTGCTTGAGTATGCGTTGTTGCAATAGCTAATGAACCGTAATCCTCATTAGAAAACTCTGTGGCAGCATGTTTTATGCCATCTACAAGAGCAAGGATTTCTTCAATCTGTTCCAGTATTCTTTTACCAATAGGGGTTATGGCAACTAGATGCTTTCCAGATCTTTCAAAAAGCTCAATCCCTAATTCTTCCTCGAGCAGTTTAATTTGCTTGCTTATTCCAGGTTGCGAGGTGTAAAGATTTTTTGAAGCCTGAGAAACATTTAAATTACTTCTAGCTACCTCACGCACATATAGTAATTGTTGAAATTTCATGTATTTATTATATAACCTAAAATTATAAAAAAAAATATATTTTGATGAAAAATTATATATAGTTTTTTTGATTTTTCCAATTAATACTGTATAAATAAACAGTATGAAAAACTTAACAACAAGACAAGCTGAAATTTTGACCTTTATTTCAGATGTAATTTCAAATGAAGGCATGCCTCCTACAAGAAAGGAAATAGCTTTAAAATTTGGCTTCAAATCAGCCAATTCTGCGGAAGAGCATCTAAAAGCCCTTGATAAAAAGGGATATATTGATCTTCATGGTGGCACTTCCCGCGGGATATCCATTAATAAATCTTTCCTAGGAATTCCTATAGTTGGATCTGTTGCAGCAGGCTCTCCTTTGTTAGCAGTTGAGAACGTTGAAGAAAGAATTGAATTCAACGGTAATATCTTTTCTGATTCTGTTGACTATTTTTTGAGAGTTAAAGGCGATAGCATGCATGAAGTAGGTATTGTTGAAGGCGATCTTATTGCAATAAATAAAAGAAAAGACGTGAAACCTGGCGATATTGTTGTTGCTAGAATAAATGATGATGTAACAGTTAAGACTCTCTTTCACTTAGATAAAAGGAAAGTGATTTTGAGACCTGAAAATAAAAACTATAAAGATATTGAAATTAATCCTTCAATTGAAAACTTTGACATTGAAGGAAAATGTCTTGGGGTTCTAAGAAATTTTAATTAGTTTTATTCTAGAAAAAATATTTTATTTGGCTTAATAGCTGCTATTACCAGCTCTCTTTGCTCATCTTCATCAAGCTTATAAAAATTATCTGGACATTCAAATTCATCTTCTCCAAATTTGAAAACTTTTTTAAATTTAAATGCTTTTCCTAATTTTTTAATTTTTATTCCTATAGGTGTCTTAGATTCCTCATCAAAACCTAAGATTCTTAGAGATTTCAAAACCTTGATCTGATCACCTTCATCCTGATAATTGAAAGCATCAGGGTCGTAAGTAACTCTTCCCTTGAGTTTGGTAGCTTTATTAAACCCATTAAATTCAGTGTACTCTCCAAATCTTCCATTTTTCAAAGTCACTGGAATGCCACTATTTGGTTCAATAAATAAAATATTTTCTTTATTTGATCTATCAATCAGCTCCAGTGCTCTATTCAGTCCGATATCCAGAATATCTTCATCTTCATCAGGAGTACCAAAAATCTTTTTATCCTCTTTTAATGTCCATATGCAAGGTCCATTTATGCTTATATCTGCATAAACAGTATCACCTGTGTCGGGGTGAGCACCAAGATCTTTTGGAAGCTGCGCATATGTCTCGAATTTGATTGATTTCTCAAAAACTGGCTTTGTCCATTGACATTCTCCACATCCAACAAAAAAACCCCATCTGCCATGTTTTATACTTATTTCACTAGAACATTTGGGACAATTATCTTTAACCTCACCTTTAACATTTTTTGGAAAAGCCCTATGCCCAATTTGATCGTTGAGCATATCTAAAACTTCTCTAGTCCTAAATTCTTCAATTCTAGAAATGTGTTCCAATAGTTTTGCAAAAAAATCATCTAAGACATCCGTCCATAGCATTGACCCAGAGGATACCTGGTCTAAGCTTTTTTCCAACTCCGCTGTAAAATCTATCTCTATAAAGAATGACTCATATGCTTTTGATAAGTAAGAAACCAAAATCCTGCCTAAATCAGAGGGATTAATGCTTTTTGCACCAAAAGTATATTTTCTGTCTCTAAGATTTTTAACAGTATTTGCATAAGTCGAAGGTCTTCCAATACCCTCATCTTCCATATTCTTAATTAAAGAAGCTTCTGAAAATCTTCTTGGAGGAGTAGTAAATTTTTGCTCAGCTATTACATCAGAAATATCTAATGATGAATCATCATAGATGCCTTTTAATTTTTGAGATTCTTCAGAATCCGTATCATCTTTCAAAACTCTTTCGAAACCATCAAAAATGAGTTCTCTTCCGCTAGTTCTAAGAAGAAACTTCTCATCATTATCTGCAATTAAGATTGTTTTTCTTAAATATCTTGAGTTTTGTAATTGGCTAGCAACTGTTCTCTGCCAAATCAAGGAATAAAGATTCATTTGATCTTGATTCAATCCATTGGTATTTTCTGGCTTACAACCTATATCAGTCGGTCTTATTGGTTCGTGAGCTTCTTGAGCATTCGCAGCTTTTGATTTATAAATTTTAGGACTATCTGGAAGATAATCTTCTCCAAAGTCAGAAGAAATTAAGCTTCTTATTTCATTTATAATTTCAGCACTAATACCTATCCCATCAGTTCTCATGTATGTAATCAAACCAGACTCATATAAGGACTGGGCTACTTGCATTGTTCTCTCTGGATTAAAAAATAATTTACTAGAAGCTGCTTGTTGGAGAGTAGAAGTTCTGAATGGTGCTTTAGGGGAATAAGAAACTTCTTTTTCTTTTATCTCTGTTATAGAAAAATCTAAATTCTCAATATCATTTTTGATTTTTTTTGCATCTTGCTCAGTGCTGATTGGTACTTTTTTTAAATCCTTTCCATTTTTCTTTATTAAGTCAGAGCTAAAAGTACAGTCTTTGGTTTTGAAATTAACCTTTAGAGGCCAAAACTCTTTGGGACAAAAAGCATCAATTTCATCTTCTCGAGAACAAATCATCCTCAAAGTAGGAGATTGGACTCTGCCTGCTGATTTTGCTCTTGGTACATGCCTCCATAGAAGAGGACTAACTTTGAATCCAATTAAATGATCTAAGACCCTTCTAGCCAAATACGCTTCCACTAAAAACTGATCGATATTTCTTGGATTCTCGATAGCATTTTTTATAGCAGATGGAGTTATTTCATTAAACGAAATTCTATTAATTTGTCTCCCTTCTTCCAATTTTTTATCTCGCAAGTGATCCAAAATATGCCATGCAATGGCTTCTCCTTCTCTATCTGGATCAGAGGCAAGATAAATTACTGAAGAATCTATTGTTAACTCTCTAATTTCCTTAAGAGTTTTTTTTCCTTTTGAAGTTGATTCCCATTTAAGATTATTCCAATCATTTGGATTAACAGCCGATTCATCATCCTTAAGATCTCTTACATGGCCCAAACAAGCATGAACTATCCAAGAATCTGAGGGAAAGGCTGTCTCCAAAAAACCTTGAATTTTTTTTGCTTTTGCTTGAGATTCAACTATTACTAATTTTTTCATCCTTTTTTAGTATTGTGATAAAGGGAATTTTTTGTCAATCTAAATTAATAATTCTTTTAATATAAATGGCCCTTTATAAACAAAACTTGTATAAATCTGGATTAGAGATGCGCCATTATTCAATCTTTCTTCTACGTCTCTTTTAGAAGAAATTCCGCCTGAAGCTATTAAAGTTGCATCATCTCCTACAAAATTACTAACCTTGCTAAGCATTTCATTGGATTTTTGTTTTAACAGCTCGCCACTTATTCCCCCGCTAATACCCCCGAATTCACCCTGTGTTGTATTCGCAACAATGTATCCATTAAAACCATTTGATAATGTAGCATCGACTATATCTCGAATATTTTCATCTTTTTCGTCGGGGGATAATTTTAAAAAAATTGGAACTTCCTTATTAAATTTTTTTTCTAATTCTCTTCTCGTGGCGGATATCTCTTTCGAAAGATCTTTAATGTATTCAGGTGAAGAAAGTTTTCTAAGATCCATTGTGTTTGGAGATGAGATATTAATTGCAATGTAATCAGCTTGATTAAAGCTTTTGTTAATACAAAAGTTATAGTCAAGATATGCATTCTCTAATGATGTATCTTTATTTTTTCCAATACTAATTCCAAGAACTCCTGAAAAATTATTTTTGTTTTTACTGATGTTTTCCATTCCTTTTAAAATTCCTGGATTATTGAAACCTAACCTATTTATTAGGGATTTATTTTTTTGTAATCTTTTGATTCTTGGATAATCATTTCCTGTTTGAGCCCTGGGCGTAAAGGTGCCTACTTCTATAAAACTAAAACCGATATCACCTAAAGAATGAAAATATTTTCCCTCTTTATCAATTCCTGCAGATAACCCCAAGTAGTGATCAAATCTTAAGCCATCTAATTTTATTTCCATTGATTCAAAAGTAGATAAAATTTTTGGTTCATTCAATTTGATACCTAAAGAATTTAAAAGTTTTATTGAGTTTAAGCTTATGTAACTTGATAATTCCGGCGGAAGGAATCTCAAAGTAAATAATGTTAATTGAAAGAAAATTTTTTTAGCAAAAATCATTGAAAGTATCTTACTCTAGATGAAAGATGTTAAACCATCACAAAAATAAAAAAATAATTTTGCATATCATCAAATAGATATATATTATTAGCAATATTAATCGTATTTGATTAAAAAAGAGGTTAATTATGAGAACACTTAAGGTATTAATTCTGACTTTTGCTCTAGCATTAAGTCCTTTTTCCTTTGCTCAAAGTGCTGGGGGTTCCAGCGCTGCTGGTTCTGCTGGATCTTTATCAAGTGGTGTTATAGCTGCAATAGCCGCAGCAGTATTAGCTGTTGCCGCAATCGTTGATGCACAAGATGGTGAAAAAGTCGCTGCACCCGAGGCATTAGCTCCTGCTGCTCCTGCTGCTCCTGCTACTCCTGCTACTCCTGCTGCTCCTGCTGCTCCTGCTGTTGAAGAGACTTCAACTAGCACAAGTTCAAGCACAAGCACAAGCACAAGTTCAAGTTCAAGCACAAGTTCAGACACTACTACTAGTTCTGCTTCTGCTTCAGCAAGCTCCTAATTTTTTTCAGTTTAATCAAAAAGCCTGTTCATTCAGGCTTTTTGTTATTACTAAGCATTTTTAAATGCATTTCTTCATTTAAGGGAGTAAAACTTTGAATAGATTTTAATACTTCATTTTGATCACTTATCCAGTAAAAATTAGAAAATTCCCAATTTATCAAATTTTTTTGAGCTTCCTCAACAAATAAATTAGTTTCAATGGTATTTCCTAAAAGATCAATATTTTCAGATCTTAAAAAATAAAATTTAGTTTTTATCGGCAATCTAAAAAGATTTGGATGCTTAAATGTATAAAATGACAATAAATCTAATTTATCATTTATATTAAATTGATTTGTATTGAACGGATGGTTTTTATCTAGCTCCAATAAATCAAGCTCATTTTCTAAACCTGTAAGCCTAACTATCAATCCATTTTTTGTATAAACTTTTATTTGATTAGATGAGGTCCATTTTAAAATATCGTCTTTAACTTCTTCGAGAACAATTAATATATTTTTACTTCTCCCAAGTCTTACTTGCATGACATCGTAAGGAATCTTTTCCACCTCATTGTTAGAAATATCTTTTGGAGTTTCAAAAAGTATTGATATTGAATTAAACAACTCTCTATAAATACTACCGCTTGAACAACTCATTGTTAGCACTAATATCAATATTAAAAGTTTTACTTTCATTCTTTAAATCCATCCTTGTAGTATCCAAGAAAATTTCTTGATGTGTTCTCTGCATAACCTTGTAAATCAATTCCACCTGATAGCATTGCTCCGCCATCTCTAGTGAGGTTTTTCCAGATAAATCTTGCATTATTTTTTCTATAATTTTTTGAGACGATATCTAACGGGATAGAAAAGAATATGCCCTTATCAAAACTACCTTCTCCAAATTCAAATGCAGAAATATCAGTTTTTGTTGCGAAAGCTCCCACAACAAAACCCGTCTTAAAAGTTTTAGATAGGTTTAAAGTAAAACCAGAATCTTTGGCTAAATATCTTCCTCCCGACAAGATTAACTTAACGCCTTGAATAGGCGTCTCCCAAATAAAATTAAGATGGCCAGTAAATGTTTCGTATTCTCTAAAAGAAAATCTTTGATTAAATTCTCTCTGTTTTACCCAATAATAATTAGCAGTGAGATACCAAGGTTTATTGATATCTCTTAAAAGGATCTCTCCGCCTATTCCAGCGAACATTTCCTCAAATAATCCCATTTTAATTCCTCCAAAAAAAAGATTATTTTTGGAGTAAACAGGATCAAATATATAAGAATAAGTTAAATTCTTTATTGCATATTGTTCTTTAAGATATTCACGTATGTCGGATCTTACTTTTGGCAATCTCGAGAATGACTCTAATCTTAATTGATCTAAATTCTCAAATAAGGATAAAGATAAAGTTCCTTCCAAAACAGATTGTTTATTAAATTTAATCCCTCCACCTATAAAAAGACCTAACTGACCTGAATAGAATGCTTCAGGTGCTCCAATGTGATTTTTAAAATCTGGTCTAACTCCTCCAAATAAGATAGGAAAAGCTATTTCTCCTCTGAAAATCTCATCGTAATCAATTTTTTTAGTGTAATTTTCATATATTAAAGCTTTTCTTAGCTCAGGAATTGATAGAGAATTTTCTAGATAATTTAAAAATATCCTTAATGGAAATTCTACTGATCCAGTGTTTACGTTATTTATCTGATAAACAATTCTTACATTTTCTATTTCTCTTGTAATCAATACTTCTTTTGCTAACTGAACTACTCTTTTTGTAGCCAAGTTCTGATTTCTATACTTAGATTGATCCACAATGATTTCTAAATCACGATTTTTGAGATTTATAACTTGAGTAAAAATACCAAATTCTTTTAACAGGACATTAATTGTTCCAGTAAAAACATCATCATCTTGAGAAAGTAAAATTTTATCTCTCTCATTGAAGTTTATTATGGGAATATTTTCTTCTTTTTTTACTAAATTTTCAGAATAATTAGCTTTGTATGAAACTCCAAAACCTATTGAAGTTCCTCTATGTCTAAACAAGTTAATATCAACAAATCTTGATGCAGGTATTGAAAGGCCGTAACTGAAATTGGAATCTTTTGTTAAATTAAAAGGATTAGAAGAGTCATAATCTACTTTAAATCTTATTCCTGAATATTTATTCAAATACTCTAAACCATAGAACGAAGAAGCTTTTTCTCCTCTAAACCATCTATCAAACTGAATATTTCCTCCCTTTCCATAGTCGATTGGTCTTGAATTAAAAGATTCATCAATATCTCCAAGAGGATTATCTATACCTCCATTAGTAGAAAAAGCTCCCCATCCAAGGCCAACAGATAGATCAAAATCTCCTATTCTCTTAGAAGATACAATATATTCTCCAGAAAACTTTCCCGTCCCAATAAAATCTCTAAAACCTATACTTAATTCTGGGAACTTTTCACTCTCCTCAATTAATTTTATTTTGAGATTAAAACTTTTATCTTTGTAAGTCTGATCACCTGAAAAAGATTTGTATGGACTATATTTTTCCGTATTTATATCAGCATATCGCAGAGATACCTCCATCCAATCGAATGGTACAGCTGTAATTAGAAGAGAATTTATTGGATCGGAGTTAACTAAATGAAGTTTCAAAATACCTTCCTCAAGAATCCTTGAAGAAGGAATATTTACTATTCCTATCTCTCCATGAATATTCGATGTTAGTCCTACATCAGAGTAAAGATAATCATCTATTGAGCTTTTTAAAGAGCCCATGCATGAAAACAAGAAAAATAAAAAAAGGATTTTAATTGTTATTTCCTAGAGCAGCTATAGCTGCAGCGCTAGTAGCAAAATTAGAAATTATTGGAAACAATACTTGTGAAAAAACTAACCAATCAAATGGATTTGGATCTCTGGGGACAACCAAGGTTGTGCCAGGCGCAAGATCTGGAGAATTTGGCCAAGTCCTTACTCTCGAGGCAATACCGTTAGGGTAAATCACTAAAGTTCTATTCTTATCAGCATCTTCTGAAAAACCTCCTGCAAGATTTATGTAATCTCTCACTTTGAAGGTGGGATCAAAACTAAAACTAGTAGGCGATAAAACTTGACCTGAAACTGTAATGGTTGATGACCTTTCAGGAATGAAAATTTTATCTCCTGATTCAAGGAGAAGGTCTTTTTCAGGCGATCTATTGAGAAGATCGATATCAAATTCTGTAACAACTCTTCCAATTGGTTCGATCTTCTCCAGATTAGTAATTAACCGAGATATTGAGCTCAAGGCAAGAGTAGGGTCACCTCCAATTGAAGAAATTCTTCCGCTTGAAATAGCTGTTGCAATAGATTGTTCAAGTTGATCTGCTGACCTCAAGAAAGCAATTTTTTCCTTTTCAGCAACTGATTTTCTAGCGAGAATACCGCCATAAGGATAAGCATTTTTTTTATATCCTCCAGCCCTTTTAATCACCTCAGATAAGGTCTCTCCTTGCTGAACTCCATAAACTCCAGGGCTGACAAAAGCTCCCTCTAAAGAAATTGAAAAAATCTCATTATTAGATTTTGCAGATAAATTTGCATAAAAACTTGAATTAATTCCTAACTCATAAAGCTTATTCTCCTCAAAAACATCAAGAATCATAGATTTTCCTTCATCGGTGAAAATATCAATTGTTCCAGATGATTTTTCTGTCATACCTCCCGCAAAGGAGAGTAAGTCCAGAATTGATGAAATTTTATAAGTTGGATAAATTCCTGGATTTCTAATCTCGCCAGATATGACCGAGGAGTTTTCTAAGGCAAATATAATTAGATAAGGTTTAACTTCATAAATGTCAGGACATTTATCTATGAACTCAAGTTGATCAATTGGATTAAGATTTGGGTTGGGTAGATATTTAGATCTGACAAATCTGATTGATGAAGAGGAAGATTGTTTAGCAAGGATTTGCAATGACTTGCATTGATATCTGTCTAAATTTCTACTTTTAAAATATTCAGATAGACTTTTTGAATCAGTATTATTTAATAGGTTTAATGCATCAGCTACAAGGATAGAATTTAGAAAGTTTACATCTTCCTTAGATAGTACATAGACAATATCATTTGGGTAAAGAGCTATGTCATTTTCATTTTTAACTAATAGGTTAGCTCTCAATAATTTTTTTGATCCAAAATTATTCTCCCTTTCAATTATGGCAAAGGGAGTGTAAGTAGATTCTAGAAATGACTCTGGAGATATAAGCTGGGAAAGTTTTAAATCCTTTTCGTATGCTATAGATCCAGTATTTGCCAACTCCCCAATAACTTTGACAATATTTCTTGGAGTGTTAGCAAGGTTGTGAACATATATTTCATCACCATCTGAAAGATCAGAATCTAAAATATCTTCATAAGTAAAATTCCTAAAAAACCTTTCCCCATTTGTCATTAATGAGCTTATAGTAATCTTGCTTTTATTAGCAATGTTTGTGAACCCTGAAGCATAACTTAATAGGTTAGAAAATGTTTCTCCTTCCTTTAACTCATAGATTGCTTGATTCTTTACAGCGCCTTGCAATTTCACAGTTTTCCCAACAGGTTTTATTACTACTGCATCATTAGATTGGATCCTTACATCTGATTTTGTATTCCCATTGATAAGTAATTCATAAAAGTCAAAGGTGGATATAGTTTGTCCATCTCTCTTTAGCTCGATATTTCTTAATGAACCATTGGAATTAGGTCCTCCCGAAAAGAAAAGAATATTTGAAATATTTGATAGAGAGCTGACTGTGTATGCTCCAGGACTGTATGAGTTTCCAAGTACAAAAATTTGGATTGATCTTACTTTAGCTAATGATATTTCAGCCTCAACTCCTACTAAAGAAGCATTTACTGAAGATTTAATCTTCTTTACTACATCAGAAAAATTTAGACCTGAAACATACAAGACTCCGATTTCTGGAATAATTATGTTCCCTTCTCTATTTACTGGAATTAATCTATTGATACCTAAGTTTCCAAATAATTGAATCCTTATTTCATCTCCAGGACCAATAACATAATCTTTTGGAGCAGGCGCCAAATCTATTGGAGCAAAAGTAGATGGCGAATCTTTGAAAAAAGATATGCCAAAAATATTTGAGTCAATATCTTGTTTAACGTCTTGAGACATAAAATCTTCTTTAGGGGCGGAGTTATCAAATTTTGGCTCATCAAACGAATCCATTATTATTTCTTCATTTAACGGTTTTCCAGTTTGAATGCCTAATCTTTCAGCAATAGATTGTGCTTGATTTTCTGGAAGCAAATCTAAGTATGAGAGATCCTCAGCAGTTTGAGAAAAAGCAAAAGGGCTTACCAAAATATTCCCATAAAGAAAAACTAATAAAATTCTCGCTGTATTCATTTCTTTAGTTTTTAAAGTGCTCGATTGGTAAAGCCCAACCAAGCTTTGTCCTGCAGGCCTCAAAGTAATTATAGTCTTTTGGATGGTAAAGTTTAAAAGTTTTTTTTGTGCTAGAAACTTTTAATCCATGATTGGAGTATTTTAAGTTTTTCTTACCATCTACAAAAATTTGAATCGAGCTTAGATTTTTATTCTTAATTTTAACAATTACTTCTTCCTTATTTGACAAGAGAAGGCTGTGAGAAGATGAACTATGAGAAAACATTGGCAAAAGTGAAATTGCATCTAATTTAGGAGAAATTATTGGCCCGCCTCCTGAATATGAATAAGCAGTGGAACCAGTACTAGATGAAATAATTAATCCGTCAGCTTTTAAATTATAAATAACTTGTTTTTTCAAACTAAGCTCTAAATCAAGCATTTTGGTAACAGAGCCAGAATGAATAACTACTTCATTAAGAAATATCTCTTTATTATCACTATCTGTATAAGCTTCAAAAATTGGTCTAGATTCTTTTATGTAATTACCTTTAATTATTTCATTTAACTTTTCAATTTTGTTGAGAGGTAAATCTGTTAAAAAACCTACAGTTCCTGAATTTATTCCTAAGAAAGGTAGATTCAATGAATAAAGGTTCCTCATAGAACCAATCATTGTTCCATCACCTCCTAGAACAAGAATAAGATCTGCCTTAGAAATTTTATTTAAGTCAATAGAGTTGAGTTTTTTTATATTAGACGAGAAAACAACTTTTGCATTCAATGAATCTATAATTTCTCTGACTTTGACAAGAGCTTCATCAGTTTTTCTGGTTGCTGAATATACGATAGCGATTTTATTAATTATTTTCATATTTAGGAGTCCAATTTCTTACAATATATATAAAAATTGTGTCTATTATCGCAATTATGACTTTAAAAACATATTTAGTTAATGCAATTGATAGAGCAACAAAAAAGCTAAGTTCTCCAGCTATTACCCAAACAAATGTATAAATGAAGGTATCTAATGCTTGAGATGAAAGAGTTGAAAGATTATTTCTTATCCAGAGATATTTTCCTTTCGTAATATCTTTAATTTTATTGAAGATCCAGACATCAAAAGTTTGACTAATTAAGTAGGCGGTTATTGATCCAACTACAAATATTGGAGAATAAAGAGCTAAGGTTTCTATAGCGTTATGAACAGATTGAGATGATGCAGCAATTTCAGAAGGTAGATAATAGGTGCTTAAAACTAGAGTAAACATAATGACTATATTAGAAATTGCTCCTAATATTACAGCCGTGTTTGCTTCTCTTCTTCCATACTTTTCACTAATTAAATCAGTTGCAAAATATATTCCTGAATACATTATAGCTCCCATACTAACTGTAAAAGTTTGTCCAAAAAGATCCAGGTCGCTTACTTTTCCTCCCTGAAGATTTGCTAGCATTATTCCCAATGTAACGGCAATGTATAAGCCCCTAAGCCCAAACAATTTATACAAAATAACGGTAATAGTTAAGTCATAGAAAACTGTAAAAACCCATAAAGCTTCAGGGTTTTCTGATAGAAATGAAAAAAAATTCATAAACTTATTATTGTTAGCTTGCGTAGCATAGATTATTCTTATTGTTTGTACATAAAAAAAGAGGTACTTATGTCAGATTTAAATGCTTTTAGAAATGAAACAAGGGATTGGTTAGAAGCAAATTGTCCTGAATCAATGAGAACACCCATGTCTCAAGGAGATGTTGTTTGGGGTGGACGCAGAGTTGAGTTTAAAAATCCAGATCAGAAACTTTGGATGGATAGAATGGGAGAAAAAGGATGGACTTGTCCTACTTGGCCAAAAGAATACGGAGGTGGCGGACTCAATTTTGAAGAAAACAAAGTTCTCCAAGAAGAATTGATGATAATTAAAGCAAGACCAGCTTTAAACAGTTTTGGTATCTGGATGTTAGGCCCAGCTCTTTTAGAGTATGGAACAGAAGAACAAAAAATGGAACATATCCCAAAAATAGTAAAAGGAGAAATAAGATGGTGCCAAGGTTATAGCGAACCAGGCAGTGGTTCTGACTTAGCTAGTCTTAAAACAAAGGCTGAAGATCAAGGCAACGAATACTTGATTAATGGTCAAAAAGTGTGGACCTCATATGCAGATGAATGCGATATGATTTTTACCCTGGTCAGAACAGGCCCTCTAGAGCCTAAACATGAAGGAATAAGTTTTCTTCTAATTGATATGGATCAGGAAGGCGTAACTACCAAGCCAATAAAACTAATATCCGGAAAATCTCCTTTTTGCGAAACTTTCTTTGATAATGCTACTGCTCCAAAAGACAACCTTGTTGGAGGTTTAAATAAAGGATGGTCTGTGGCTAAAAGATTGCTTCAGTTTGAAAGAAATATGATAGCAGGCATGGGATTTGGTTCAGCAGCCTCAGGGTCTTCAAAGAAATCAGATGTAAAACCAACTTCAGGTCTAGCAACTATGGCTAAAAGATATGTTGGCGAAAAAGAAGATAAACTTAATGATTCCGGTCTCCGAAATAAAATCATTGACCACGACATGAATTCACAAGCTTTTGCTTTAACTTTAAGAAGAGCGGCTGAAGAGTCAAAAAAATCTAACCAAGGTCCTAGTGCTGCTTCCTCTATTTTTAAATATTACGGAACAGAGCATAATAAACTTAGATATGAAATTATGCTTGAAGCTATGGGAACAAAAGCTCTTGGATGGGATGGAGCTGAGTTCGGTCCTGAAGAATTAGCTATCACAAGAGAATGGTTAAGAACTAAGGCTAACTCCATTGAAGGTGGAACCTCAGAAGTACAATTAAACATTATTTCTAAGAGAGTTCTAGAACTTCCACAATAAGAGACTATAAGGGGGGCAAATGTCACTTGTATTAAATGAGGAACAATCCTATTTGAAAGATACTGCAAGGGATTTTGCAAAAAACAAAACTCCTGTTAGTCACTTCAGAAGTGTAAGAGACTCGGAAAATCCTGAGTGCTTTGATCGTGAAATCTGGAAAGAAATGGCCAACCTAGGTTGGTCAGGAATATTAATTCCTGAAGAATATGGAGGTTCAGATTTTGGAGTTGCTGGAATAGGTGTTATTTTTGAAGAACTCGGAAGAACTCTTACTCCCTCTCCAATGTTTTCCAGTGCTGTTGTTTGTGCAAGCTTAATCAAAGAAGCTGGGAATGAAGATCAAAAAAAAGAGTATCTAACTAAAATAGCATCTGGGGATATAACGCTTGCTTTTGCCTTAGAAGAGGCAAGCAGACACTCTCCTACCAATCATAAAACAACTGCAAAAAAAGAAGGAGATTCATACAGTATAAATGGACAAAAAACATTTGTTCTAGATGGCGGTTTTGCTGACTTTTTAATAATTGCTGCTGATACTGGCAAAGGAACTTCTCTTTTTATTACCAATAAAGATGCTAAGGGAATTGATATTGAAGTAACACCTATGGTGGACTCAAGAAATGCTGCCAATATTGCATTCAAAGACTTAAAGCTATCATCATCTAATCTGATTGGCGAAGAAAATAGCTCAGATCAATTTATCGAAGAAGTATTAGACATCTCAAGATCGGTGATTTCTGCTGAGATGCTTGGAGGAATCCAAGAGGCTTTTGACGTAACATTGAATTACTTAAAAGAAAGAGATCAATTTGGGTCAAAGATAGGTTCCTTTCAAGCATTACAGCACAGAGCTGCGATAATGTTCAGTGAAATTGAGTTATGTAAATCATGCGTATTGGAATCCCTAACATCGTTTGATGAAGGTTCAAACGACATACCTAGATTAGCTAGTTTAGCAAAGGCAAAAATAGGGGAAGTTTTTCATTTAGTATCTAATGAAGCCGTACAAATGCATGGTGGTATAGGTGTAACGGATGAATACGATATCGGTTTTTATCTTAAGAGAGCCAGAGTAGCAGAACAGATATTTGGCAACGTTCAATTTCACAAAGATAGATACGCAGAATTGACAGGTTATTGATGGCAAACATAGAAGATGTAAGTCATCTCTTGGAAGTCATGAAACAACTTAGAGATCCTGTTAAGGGATGCTCTTGGGATCTTGAACAAGATCATGGCTCCCTAATCCCATATCTTGAAGAAGAATCACAGGAATTAATAGAAGCTATTGAGTCCAAAAACTCAGATAATATCAAGGAAGAACTTGGCGATGTCCTTCTTCAGGTGATTTTTCACTCTCAGATAGCACAAGAAAATGAGGAATTTGACTTTTTTGATGTGGTTGAGAATTTAAAACGAAAGTTAATCAGAAGGCATCCTTACGTATTCGACAAAAGTAAAAAACATACCAAAGAGGAACAAACAGCTATGTGGGAAAAAATTAAGAGGGCAGAAAAAGGAGGGAAAGATTTCACATATTAAGGCAGCATTTTGCTTTTTTCTTTTATGCATCAACACAGCTACTCTCTCAATTTTCTTAATCTTTGCAGGAATTATTAAGATTGTTCTCCCAATTCAATCTTTGAAACTTTTTCTAACGCATTTCATAATTAAAGTTGGTGAATTATGGATAGATATAAACAACCTTTGGATTAAGTTTATTCTAAAACCGAGGTGGACCATTGAAGGCTTTGAGGAAATGGATAAAAGATCTTGGTATCTATCGTTATCTAATCATCAATCTTGGGCTGATATATTTATTGTCCAAATGATTACAAATAGAAAAGTTCCTATGCTTAAATTTTTTATGAAATTTGTCCTTATTTACGTTCCTGTAATCGGAATATGTTGGTGGGCATTGGATATGCCATTTCTTAAAAGATACTCAAAAGATCAGTTAGAAAGAAATCCATCTCTTAGGGGCAAAGACTTTGCATCCATGAAGAGATCATTTAAAAAGTATAGTCTTTATCCGATCTCTGTTTTTAGTTTTACCGAAGGTACTAGATTTACAGAACAAAAGCACAAAGATCAGAATAGCCCATACAATAATCTGCTCAAACCCCAAAGAAGGAGGATTAGCTGCAGCAATATCAACAATGCCAAGGCTCGATAAAATTATTGACTTCACAATTATTTACGAATCAAAAAAGAGGAGCTTCTGGGATTTCTTGAGGGGAAATATGAACAATGCTCGTATATTTGTGCAGTCATTGGATATTCCTGATAAATTCAAAAATGATCAACTTCATGAAAATGATGGACTAAGAAAAGAATTTAAAGATTGGCTCAATGAAATATGGCATAAAAAAGATAAACTAATAAATGAAAATAAATTTTAAATATGGTTTTTAGGCGTTTATTAGTTTCTACTGCTTTTTTTCTCACTGCGATACTACCAGTATCTGCTCTAGAAAAATCTTCTCTTTATTTAGATACTTTAAATGAAGTTGACAAGATCCTTGGCGAACATCATTTTTTTAAAAATACCACTTTTGAAAACTCTGACGTCATAGAGGAATTAATTTCAAATATAGATCAACAAAATTTAATTTTTACTAATGAGGAGGTAGATAACTATATTTCCTTGTCTATGAACAATTTTGATCTAGGTGACGAAGAATTATTAGAGATTGGTTTTGATATTCTTAATGATTACAAAAAACGCTACAAAACTCTTCTTGCCCATCAAAGTCAACATATCAATGAACTTAATGAAATTGATTTATTTAGCTCGGAAAGAATTCACAGAAATAGAGAGGATCAAGAAAAGTTTAATTCTTTATCGATCATAAAAAATTATTATGAATCTTTGGCTAAGAGTGAATTAATCTCAATAATGATTAAGGAAGAAGAATTTGAAAAATCAGTCAATAAACTTAAAAAAAGATTAAACAGAAGATTAAAAAATCTAGAGCAGCTTACTGAAGATGATTTATTTTCTTGGATAATGAATTCAAAAACCTCCTTATATGATCCTCATTCAAATTATATGTCTCCTAGAGTGACAGAGGACTTTGAGATCAACATGAGTTTATCTCTGGAAGGCATTGGCGCGATGCTCACCTCAGATGATGGAATTACCAAAATCACAAAACTTATAAAAGGAGGTCCTGCAATCAAGTCAGGATTAATAAAGAATAATGATCAAATTGTGGGAGTTGGCACAAGAGAAGATAGTCAAATAGTTGATGTACGAGATTGGAGAGTAGATGAAGTAGTAAAACTTATAAGAGGGCCTAAAGGTACAATAGTAAAATTAGAAATTCTCCCGTCATCTTCTCCTTCTGAAGCGGATGGGAAAGTTATTGAAATAAAAAGAGATCTTGTGAAATTAGAAGATCAAGCCGCTAAAAAACAAATTATCGAAGTCAGTAATATTGAAAAATCCTATAAGTTTGGGGTTATCGACTTGCCCGCATTTTATATGGACTTTGAGGGATATCAGAAAAATAGGTTTAATTATCGTAGCGCAACAAGAGATGTTAAAAAACTTATTAAGGAAATAGATAATGAAAATTCTGATGGTGTGATTCTAGACCTAAGAGGTAATGGAGGAGGATCTTTATATGAGGCCTACAGCCTTGCAAAAATATTCCTAGGAAGAGGCAATGTACTTCAGGTGATGACTTCAAATGGCTCCATATACCCTCTTGGCCACACTATTGGTATCCAAAACTACTCAGGGCCGGTGTTAATATTGGTTGATAAAATGTCTGCTTCAGCATCAGAGATATTAGCGGGCGCAATTCAAGATTACGGAAGAGGTTTGGTTGTCGGAAGTCAAACATTTGGCAAAGGTACTGTGCAAAGATTGAGAGAACTGCCTTATGGACAACTTAAGTATACTGAGCAAAAATTCTATCGAGTTACTGGGGAAAGTACTCAAAATAAAGGCGTCACTCCTGATATTGAATTGCCCTTTGTTTTTAATAGCCAAGAAGTTGGGGAAAGTTCTTATGATAATTCTCTTGAAGAAGATTTCATAAAACCTCTTAGGGTGACAGACTTTAGGCAAGTTAAAAACATTAAAAGAACAGATACAAACTCAAAAAATAGGAATAACGCTAATTTTTTGACTTCTTATGTTGATAAGAAAAACGGTCTTTCTGAGGATAGAGATTCAAGAGAATATATTGATCTTGATCTGGCTAAGAGAATTGATGAGCAAAATGAATACGAAAGTAATTTATTATCTCTAGAAAATGAGTTAAGAAGAAATTTGGACTTACAGCCATTTAAAAATTTTGATGAATATTTAGATGCAGATGATGAAGAGAGAAATAAAAAGTTTAATGATCTAGTTCTTAAGGAGGCAGCAAAGATTTTAATAGATCAAATAGAATTTAATGCTGATCAAAGCACTAACTTATTAACAGTAAATTCAAACTAAATTGAAAATAGTATCTTTTAACGTCAATGGAATTAGAGCCAGAATTCATCAACTGGAAAAATTAATAGACAAGCACTCACCAGATATTATTGGTCTCCAAGAAACCAAAGTTGATAATGAAAATTTTCCTCTCGAGACTATTAAAAATTTAGGCTATGAAGTGATCATTAATGGTCAAAAAGGTCATTACGGAGTTTGCTTGATGTCCAAAAATAAACCTATAAATCATGGCATTGGAATGCCAACAGATCCTGAGGATGCTCAATGCAGACTTGTATGGCTAGAATATAAGACAAAGAAAGGTTCCCTGTTTGTATTTAATGGATATTTTCCTCAAGGAGAAAGCAGAGATCATCCGATTAAATTCCCCCACAAAGAAAAATTTTATAAAGATCTCATAACTTATCTTAAAAAAGATTTTGATCCTGAAAGTCATTTAATTGTAATGGGAGATCTTAATATTTCACCTGAAGATATTGATATTGGAATTGGAGAAAATAATAGAAAAAGATGGCTGCAGACTGGAAAGTGCAGTTTTCTTCCTGAAGAAAGAGAATGGCTAGAAAATTTGAAAGATTTTGGCTTATATGACTCCTACAGATGCCTCTATCCTGAGGAAAACAGCACTTTTAGTTGGTTTGATTACAGAAGCAGGGGTTTCGATGACAATCCAAAAAGGGGTCTAAGAATTGATCACTTATGGGTTACTAAAAGCTTAAAAGATTTAATTAGTTCTTCTGAAATCGATTATGAAATTAGGGGAATGGAAAAACCTTCTGATCACGCACCAGTTTGGACAAAGTTTAATATTTAGATCTTTTATCTTTAAAAAAGTTTTTAATTAGCTTTGAGCACTCTCTATCAAGTATCCCGGAACTGATATCTAACTTATGGTTCAACCATCCATTTTCATCTAAATTATTTCTTGAATTTATAAATCCTGTTTTTTCATCTGAGGTCGCGTACACCAACCTACCAATTCTTGCATGGATAATTGCGCCGGCACACATCATGCAAGGCTCAAGAGTCACATACAATGTTGTTCCTAAAAGGCGGTAATTATTAAAAACCTTTCCTGCCTCTTTCAAACATAAAATTTCTGCGTGAGCAGAAGGATCGTTTTTTGCGATTGATAAATTATGCGCTGCGGATAAAACTTCATTATTTTTAACTAATATAGCCCCCACTGGCACTTCATCTTTTTCATAAGCTAAATTGGCTTGTTCAAGGGCTTTTTGCATAAAAAATGCATCTGAAAAGCCTGCCATCAAGGAAATATTTTTTTAAGCTCTTTGAGAGAAATAAGCATCCCTTGATGAATTCCTTCGGTGAAGATCTCAGGTTCAATTTCTGTTGTCCAAGAGAATTCACAATTATCATTATCTAAAGGACTTATCTGTATGGTTGCTAAATGATGCTCGATCGGAGCAGGAGTTTGAATAGCAGAGTACTGAAAAATTTTATTGTCGTGATCAATTTTTAAAATTTTTTCTTTTAGCTCTCCCATACCCTCCATAGAGAAGGATCTGACGTCTCCGTCTAAAGAAATCTCTTCAACGGTAGGCACCCAACTTGAATTTGTTGGATCAGAAATAATATCCCATATCGCTTGTGCATTGACTGGAAAAATCTCTTTTTCTTTAATTGTTTTCATTTAATTCCTTATCTAAAAAAGCCACAACGTGATTATTTACATGAAAATCAGAATCTAATGGCATTATCTCATTAAATATTAGACGTTTTGCAACTCTTACCATAATTACTGAAAACTTAAATAAAGCTATTATCCGATAATAAGCAAAAAATTCGGATGATAATCCTGTTTTATTTTCCCAAATTGTCCTACCCTCTTCTTCATCCATAGTTCCTTCTAATTTTGGAATATTCAACGCTAGACTATTTGCATCATCTATTGCAAATCCCCATGCTAAATCCATTAAAGGATCACCAAAATTAGCCATTTCCCAATCAAGTAAGGCTTTTGCTGAAAAATTTTCATAAAGTACATTTCCAGGCCTAGCATCACCCCAGCACAAAGTTCGTTTTTGAAGAGGTGGCTTATTTTTAACAAGCCAGTCAAGAGCATTTGAACAAATTTCATGAGGTTCGCCTTCCATGCCCCAATTCAAAAATCTTTGATAATAATCTAAATGCATTCCCAAAGGATCTTCCTCTGTGTTAATTTTGCAATACCTCAATTCATCACTCGAAAATTCTAAATTATGGAAATGCGATAAATGATCAAGCCATTCCGCCCACACCTTATGTCTTTCGGTTGGAGTAGCCCTTCCCATCATTCCTTCCATATCCATATGATACGGAGGATTATCACTAGGAGCAGAGCCATTGATGCTTTTCATAATATAAAAACCAGAACCTAAAATATTATCGTCATAATTTTCATAAATAACTTCAGGAGTAAGCATATTCTTTCCTCTCAAAACCTTCATTATTGATGCTTGCATGGGCAAATCGTAATTTGGAAAAACTTGATATTCCGTTGGTTCGAGTCTTAAAACCAGGGTCTCCACTGAATTCTCCTTCTCTAAATCAAAAACAAAAGTTTCATTGGAAAAACCTGAAGCCAAAGAGGACTCATGAGGAGTTAATTTGAGGGGGCCTTCTTTAGAGGCAAGCCAATTTTCGAGTTTTTCAATCTTAGATTGAAAATCCTTCTCAGTTGAAACTGGCATTAGGGTTTATCAAAGAGATCTTTAAAGCCACTCGGTTCGTGGGGACCCAATATGAGTTGCTCTAGAACACCTCGACCTGTCTTACTTTTATCTCCTATCTTCATCGTCACATTTGAAACAGATTGCACATGCAGAAAGGGTGGATCCCCAGGGTCATCATTTAAATCATAATCATCAAAATAAGAGGCTAATTCTCCTTTATCATGTCCGTGACCCCACTCAGGGTGCATATAACCTAAGCCACACATAAAAACCTTCATACCACAATCAATTGAAATTGTTATAGGTTTAGCTTGATCATCTGTTGCAGATATCTCCATTTTTTTTACTCTTCTGGTACCAGGATGATAAGAAACAGATTTTTTAATGTCTTGAATTATGAATTCATCTTCGTACTCAGGACCTTGTGCAATAGCAATTGTTGAGCTGGCATTACCCTTCTCGTCTTCGACAAAATAAATATGTGCTGCTGAATCATTGAAGTGAATTGGAGCCCATAACCAATAAAACTGTGGCATTGAGAAAGGAACCATTGGTTGACTATCATAAGCTCCAACGGGCCTAACTCCCCAAGATCTATCTCTTGTTCCTATAAAAGAATCATTATCAAGACTAATCTCTTTTTTATTATGAACAATTTTCCCAGACCATGATCCTTGCTGCGTCATTCTGCATGTATCCATAATCATTCTTGGTCCATTGAAAAGTTGCATTTGGGGTTCTCTCATAGGAGCAAATCTACTTATAAATTCTATGGAAACGTCTAGGTCGTTTTCTACGTCAGTGAGTGTGACTTTGAGTTTATTAAGTGGCTCTATTACCTCCACGCTTAGAGGACCTACCTTGGTGTCAAGACGTTCTAAGTTCAGATACCTTGATACCCTTGAATTATATTGTTTACCTTCATATGCAAGAGTAAATGAGCCATCCATAATATTAAGATTTGGATATACACACAAAACAGCACCGAAGTAAATGTCCTCATCTTTTGAATATCCATTAAAAAAATATCTATCATAAAAATTTCTTTCGGTTCCTGTTTCAGCAACTGGTTTTGAAATTTGATGGATTGGAAAATCGTCGGCTTTTGTAATCATAATTAGAAAATTTTTATTTTTGCTATATCTAGCTCTACTTCGTGATCTCTTCCATAAGCTTCAATCCCAAGAAGTTTTATTTTTTTTGGATTTATGGATTTATTGAAAGTCCTGCTATTACTGTACCCAACAAAGTCTTCAATATTTAAAACGTATTCTTTCCAATCTTTTCCAACTTTGAACTCTTTAAGATGTCTGACCCATGGTAAAACTTGCCCCCTCGACTTTATATGAAAATAGTATTTTTCATCATTTCCTCTAGCCAAAAAACTTATCTGTGAAAATTCTTTTAAATCTTTTTTATCTATTTTGGATCTGAACATAAGAAATCCGCCTCCATCCGTATTGACATTTCCTCTGAAAGAAATGTAGTCAAAACCTTCCGTATTTAGAAATTGTATTGAACCTTTGGATTTACCTCCCATAACTCCATCAGGTGTAAATTCCCAGATACTTTTAGAGATTTTAATATCCATTGTATAAACTGAGATGCTAATTAAGGGAAGAAAAAAGAGAATAAAGCGCATTTTTTTTTAAAATCAAAGAATTAAAAATCAATAATACCATCTTGTTTAAGCTGAGCTATTTCTTCTTCGTCTTGACCTAAAGAAGAAAGTATTTCTTTCGTGTGTTCTCCCAACTTTGGAGCTTTCGTAGGAATTTTTTTTGATTCATTTTCTAAAAAAATAGGACTATTTACTGTCAAGAAATCCTCATCAAAACTACCTTCATCAAATTTTACTAATACTTCACTTTCGATAAATTGTTGATCTTTCGAGTGGTCATTTGAATGACTTAAGATGCCAAAAGTAACTTCTGAGAACCTTAATTTTTCAGTAATTTCTTTTAATGAATATTGTATAAATATCCTTTCGAGCTCCTCGTATAAAATAGTAAAGTTTTCATTCATTTTTTTGAAGGATGAAAATCTAGGATCTGCGTTTAAATATTCAATATCAAGAGCTTTTAATAATTTAGGCCATTCTTTATTTGCATCGATAATAGCAAGAATCAAATACCTATTATCTTTTGTTTTGTATCTGCCACCAAAAGGATGAAGCGGAGATGGTTCTTTTCTCTCAGGAAACTGTGCTCCAAATAGTCCAGCTTGGATAAATGATCCATTGGACCATGCTCCATTTGCCATCAAAGAAGTATGCACTTCACCTCCTTTCCCAGTCTTTTCTCTTCGGTAGAGTGCCGTCATTATGCTGGCAAATAGAGCTACGCCAGTGGGTTGATCACCCATTCCAATGGGAGGATTTGCAGGAGCAGAATTCTCCGAAGGTCTTACTATATCCATCAAACCGCTTCTTGCCCACCAAGCCATTGTATCAAAAGCAGTCCTGTGAGAATCAGGGCCTTTTTCGCCGTAACCAGTAAGAGATCCATATATTAATTTTTCGTTCAATGGCAATAAATCAGAGGAGTTAATTTTTAATTTTTCTCTGATCCTTTGAGGCATATTAGTCACAAATACATCTGCTTCTTTGATGAGTTTGTGAAGTATTTCTTGGCCTTTTTCTGAGCCTAAATCTAAGGCTAAACTTTTCTTATTTCTAGAAGTGAGTTGCCAACAATAATCTTCTTCGGCACTCGGATTTACTCTTTTTGTTCTCTCTATGAGGTGTCTAAGGCTATCTCCTATTTTGGGTGGCTCAATTTTAATTACCTCAGCCCCAAAATCAGAAAGAATGGTTGTTGAAACTGGTCCTGCAATAAAGCTTCCAGCATCTATAACTTTCAGACCTTTTAATAATAAGTTATCAGACATTTCACATTAAGTTTCTTTTTATATAGGGAAATTTAGTATAATTAATAAATGAATGAAAGTAATTGGTATGTAGTAAAAGAAGATGACAGATACGTCGTTTTGGATAACAAGGAATTAAATAAACTTGTTCCAAGTATTACTAAATTAAATCCGCATAAAGCAACCAGTGGTCATAGTCATGATGGCCAAGAAGAAGTATATGTTTTCACTTCTGGGACTGGAATCATGCAAATTAATGACCACAAATTTGAAGTCAACAAAGGGGATGTAATTCCTGTTCCGGATGGAGCATTCCATAGAGTTTTCAATGAGTCTGATGAACTTCTAGAATTTGCGGCCGTGTTCAACGGTGAAAGGCATACCGAAGATAAGGTTAAATAAATTTATTCTTTAAGGCCTTTAATATCACCTTCCTAGTATCAGCAGGATCTATTACAGCATCAATTTCTAAATGTGCAGCAGCTTCTATAGCCTTTCCTTTCTCGTAAGATCTCTCAACTAATTTATTATAGAGATCTTCTTTTTTCTTTGGGTCTGTTTCTGCTTCGAGTTCTTTCCTAAATCCTAGCTTTACAGCTCCTTCAAGCCCCATTCCGCCGAATTCTCCTGTAGGCCAAGAAGCAGTGTAAATGGGATCATGAAAGCTGCCTCCAACCATTGCCTGAGCTCCTAACCCGTAACCTTTTCTTAAAAAAATTGCTATATGTGGAGAAGTTATTTTTGCCCCGGACACTAATAATGTTGCCATTCTCCTGACAGAGCCTTCTAGTTCACTATCAGGGCCCACCATAAATCCTGGGGTATCAACCAAAGATAAAATTGGTAAATTATGTGCGTTACATATTTCAATAAATGCAGCAGCTTTTTCAGCTGCCTCGGAATCTACAGCTCCTCCAAGTTGCTGGCAATCGCTGGCTACAAGGCCAAATGGTTTACCTTCAATTCTTATGAATCCAGTGATAACACTTCTTCCATAAACTTTTCTAAGCTCCAAAAAAGAGTCTCTATCTGAAAGAATTTCTATTAAATCTCTAACAGGATATGCCCATCGACGATCTTCAGGAATTATGTCTCTTAGTTTGGTTTGATCATCAATAGACCAATCGGATAAATTACCTTGAAAATAAGAAAGAAGTTTTTTTGCAATAAAAGTTGCTTCTTTTTCATCTTCAGCAAGATAATCAAGCACTCCATTTTTGTATTGTTCTTCAGCAGGACCTATTTCTTTGGAATCATAAACTCCTAGCCCTCCTCCTTCAATCATTGCAGGTCCAGCCATACCAATCCAGGATTGTTTGGTTGCAATCATAAAGTCCGAACATCCAAAAAGGACTGCATTTCCTGCGAAGCAATAACCATTATTGACTGCAATTTTTAAACATTTCCCAGTGAGTCTTGCCCAAGTTGAAAATGAAGGAATATGAAGCCCAGCTATCTGGGTAGTGACATCTGTATCTCCAGGTCTTCCTCCTCCGCCTTCTGTAAAAATTACAACAGGCAAAGAGAATTCTTCAGCTTTTTCACAAATCCTATCTAGTTTTTGATGATGAAAAAAACCTTGGGAGCCTGCTAAGACAGAATAGTCATAAATTATTGCTACTGCATGAGAATTATCTTCTCCCACCTCATCCTCATTGATATTACAAAATCCTGTGAGTATGCCATCGGCAGACGTTTCAAGTTGTAACTCTTCATAATCTCTTCTATTTCTTTGCGCAGCAACTGCAAAAGCTCCAAACTCTAGAAAGCTCCCAGGATCAGCTAGATCATCAAGATTCTCTCTGGCAGTTCGTAGACCTAAATTTTTTCTCTTCTTTGTAGATTTTTCTCTTACAGAGTCTTTGGTTTTCGATAGCCTATCTACAAATGTTCTATAAGCAGAATGATTGGACATTGTTTATGAAGCCTTAATATTGAAGTTCATTATATTTTCAAAATTCTTGATGCCCTGAAGAACTCCCAAATCATCTTGCTGAGAACCTATGACTTGCATACCAATGGGTAAGCCTTTAGTACTCAAACCAATTGGAAAAGTCCCAGCTGGATTTCTAGTCATGTTAATTCCGTAAGTAAAAGCAACCCAAGCAGGTGTTTCTTCACCATTAACAATTCCTTGTCCGTATATTTTTGGTGTTAACCCGCATGTAGCTGGTGAAAGAATTAGGGGGGCTTTTTGAAATCTTTCCTCAAGTTTAAGACTCAGATAATGACATTGGTCGAAAGCAGCTGCGTAGTCTGCTGCACTAAAATTATCAATGCCCCATTCAATTTGTGGTCTTAGATCTGCATCAATTCTATCCCAGTCTGGAGTTCCTCTGAGATGTCCTTGAGCCCTTCCTCTTGCACCAGTCCAGAAAACTAACCATGAGCTAACGGGATCTTCCTTCCATATTTCTTCATCCCGAATGACTTCACAACCTACTGATTCTATTTTGGAAATTGCTTCTTCACATTTTTCTTTAATTCCTTTATCAACATCTGCGAAACCGAAAGTAGAAGTCCAAATAATCCTTTCTGGAAGATCGGCATTTAAATTTTCATACCAACTTTCTTTAGGTTTAGGTAATGAAAAAATATCAGAAGACTCAGGACCAATACAGTTATCCAATGAGTAGGCTGCTTCATCTATTTTATTAGTCATCGGACCTTTAACAGTTAAAATACCCGAGCCAGGAGGTGTTGGACCACCATTAGGAACTCTACCTTGCGAAGTTTTTATTGCGCTCAACCCGCATAACGCTGCTGGGATTCTAATTGACCCCCCTCCGTCTGATCCAGTAGTAATTGGCACCATGCCTGCAGCTAAAGCGGCCGATGATCCACCAGACGACCCTCCAGGGGTATATTCCTTATTCCATGGATTTTTCGAAGCTCCAAAGGGAACATTATCGGTAACTCCTTTGTAACCGAACTCAGGAGTATTAGTTTTTCCTACAACAATTGCTCCTGCAGCACGAAGCCTTTTTACAAGAATTGAATCTGTTTTTGCTGGTTGATCGTTTGTATGGAAGTCAGAACCATAAGCAGTAACGTAACCTTCTGCATCTTCCAAATCTTTTACTCCTAAAGCTAAACCTGCAAGTGGTAAGTTCTGACCTTTAGAAATCCTTTCATCTACTTTTTTTGCTTCCTTAATAGATAGTTCAGGATTTATAGAACAAAAAGCATTAATCTCTTTATCTGCGTCTTCAATGTTTTTAATAGAAGCTTTTATAAGTTCTTCTGCACTCAATTCTCTTGAATTAACTTTTTTTGCAAGTTCAACCAATGAATGGTCTCTATAATCTAATTCCATATTTCTTAATCCTCTAGAATTATTTTTACACCACCCAACATAATTTCGTCTTTTAAAAGAAGATTCATTTCGTCGGCTCTCTTTAATATTTCATCTTTATTTGAAGTTTTAATAACAAAAGCGTTTACTCCCTCACCTCTACCGTCAATACTTTTTAGAAAAGTTATTTTAGAACTATCAAGTTCGATGGCTACTTCATTTAAAGATTTTGTTTTGCCCAATGCTTTTTCCCATTTAGAACATAGACTATCCGGATCATCTGACTGAAGGATAACGCCGGTAAGGCAGTCGACTAGAGATGTACTAATATCTTTCCTCCAATTTGTTCCTGCCCATAACCATGCTTCTTCTGGGATCATTTTATCTAAGGATAAAATAGCGCCACCTGTATCTTTGGGATGAAGATGAATTGCTCTAGCATGTATATCTTTTTCTTTTCTATCGGCATTCCACACAATAGATATATTTTCATCCTCAACTCTTTTCTTTTCGGCCACAAAATCATCTACATCCAAAATAACCATATAACCTCCATCCCCTCTTCTTTTATCAAGAAATCTTTCTGCGGTAGTATTTTCTTGAACTGGAGTAACGATTTCTATAAAAGTGTCATTTAAAGGAATGAGAACATTTTCTAAACCAAAATGAATAATTCCAGGGTCATTGAACGTTTCTTTTAATTCAAATAGATTACAAATTTGTTGGGCTAATTCATCTCTTTCCTTTGCTACAAAAACTAACTGTCTTATCCTCATAATATTTGTAGAATAACAAATAAAAATGGAGTGAGGAATAAATGACAACAATTGATACTGGAACAGAGAATTTATTAGCAAGAAAAGAAAATGGTGTTGGATATCTTGTGATGAATCGTCCCGAGGCAAGAAATGCAATGTCTCAAGAAATGAACAAAGCGATGCAAGATACTATTGCAGCTTTTGAACTGGATAACGAAGTCAGATGCATTGTTTTGACAGGTGCAGGTAAAGGCTTTTGCGCCGGAGGAGATGTTAAAGGAATGGCTTCCCGAGGTGATGGGACTGTCGGTAATAACACCATAGATGCAGCAATCCATAAACAAAGAGATCATCAGAGAGGTACCTCAGGAAAACTTTTTAAGATGCCTAAGCCCACTATCGCTTCTTTATCTGGAGCTGCAGCCGGAGCAGGACTATCGTATGCTTTGTCTTGTGACCTAAGAATAATGTCCGCTGAAGCTTTCATGACAACAGCCTTCGCGAAAGTTGGTTTTTCAGGTGATTACGGAGGAAGCTATTTCATGACCCAACTTATTGGATCTGCAAAAGCAAGGGAATTATATTTTCTTTCAGATAGAATTTCTGCTGATCAAGCTCTTGAGCTTGGCTTAACTAATTGGGTAGTTGAGCCGGATGATCTTGAACTCAAAACAAAAGAAATTGCAGAAAAACTTGCCTCTGGGCCCGCTGTTGCATTCAGATACATGAAAGAAAACCTTAATAGAGCTATGCATGGTGATGTAGATGATTGTCTAGATTTAGAGGCAACTCATCATATTCATTGCGGTCAAACTAATGATCACAAAAATGCTGTCAAAGCATTTGTGGAAAAGAAAGAACCTGTTTTTGAAGGAAAGTAATTAACCTTTTTTTTCTAGCCTCTCGATTATTTCAATAATCTGATGAGCATAGTTGCCTAAAATAGGAATAAATTCTATTTGAGCAAGAATTTGTATGAGAATAGTCACTAATAAAGTTGCTCCCACGACAGACCCTAGCCCAATAGCCAAACCCCTTAGCAAGTTGTAATACAAAAATTTCCAAGCGGACTCATGTATTTTCATGAAGTTATGTTCTTTTAACTCTCTAAGAGCATCCGCAAGTCTTTTTTGATCGTCGTTAAGTTCACTCATTTAAATATGCCCCGCTTGTCCACCATCTACTTCGATTGCTGATCCGTTTATATAAGAAGCTGCATTTGAGCACAAAAAAACTACCAAGGCAGCCACTTCCTCAGATGTTCCGTACCTGCCTATAGGCACAGAAAAACCATTTTTCTTGATGACTTCCTCCGCACTACTTCCAGTTGACTCAGCAATCTCACCAGCTGCTCTTTCCCACATTGCAGTATGAATAAGACCAGGTAAAACTGAATTAACTAAAACTCCATCTCTTCCATATTTTTTTGCTAAAGATTTACTAATAGAAATCATTGCTGATTTAGTAGCTCCATAATCTATTAATGCAGCACTTGGATATTTTCCAGCTGAGCTTGATATCATTATCACCCTTCCCCATTTCTGCTCTCTCATGTGTGGGAGAAAAGACCTTGTGCACCTTACAGCAGATAGCAAGTTAAGCTCATGTAAATCCCGCCAATCTTCATCCGACATATATAAAAAATTCCTGGATGGAGATGCACCAACATTGTTTACAAGGATATCAATAGGCCCTTCCTTAAGAGTTTCTTCTATAAAATTCTCGGTAGATTCCCCATTCGACATATCGGCAATAAGCCCTTTAATTGAAGAGCTTGTATTTTCAGGTTTGTATTTTGATAAAGAATCAATAGCATCTTCATTTCTAGCACAAAATGTAACAGAAGCTCCATGATCGCTTAGCATTTTCACAACAGCTTCTCCGATACCAAGACTAGCACCTGTCACGACAGCTCTTTTTCCTTCTAAGTTTAAATCCAACAAGGTTCCTCCATTCTTTATTATTTATTTTTATCCTTTGTTTTATATTTCATATGCCAGAGAAATTTCCTCTGTTGATAACAGTTCTAAAGGATGTTCTATTTTTGAAATCATATGATGAATGGAATTACTTTGAATTTTACCTTTTTTAAATAATCTTGATAGCCGTCCAATTCATTTATCAGCGTTTTTTCCTCTACTCGAATTCTGAAATAAAGACCTACAGTCAGAGCTATCACTGAGATACCAAATGAAAAGTAAGTTCCTAACCAGAGATTTGTGCCTAGAATAAATAAAATAAACCCTGTATACATTGGATGGCGCACGTAAGCGTAAACTCCGGTATCAATGACCTTTTGTCCTCTGTCATCTTGAATATTTACTGTCATTTCTGCAAATTCGTTAGCAAGCATAGAAGCTAGTATGAAGAGATAACCTATTAAAAAGATTCCTAAACCTGATATTTTAATAATACCCTCGAAGGATGGTGTAACTTGAAAATGAAACGCATCTAGTGGAGAGAAAATTAGTCCTATCGCTATAGCAGAAATCATTAAAGAAGTTGCAATTTTATCTTCTCTTGGCTGGCTGCTGGGTTGCACATTTAATCTTGCCTCTAAGCTTTCAGGCTTATAAATCAGCAAATAAATACATGAAAAAAACGTCATGAGGTAAAAAATGCTAAACCAAGTTATTGCGTCTTTCCAATACCAAGTCCATGCAGGCAAATAAATAAAAAGGCCAAGAAAAAAAGCTTGAACGGTGATTCCTATTAATGTTTTCAACCAAAGCATAAATGATCCCCCATCTTTATGGATTGTAATTTAATATAGTATAAAGAAAAAAAAGGAGTTAATGATGGAGAATACAGTACCAAATTTTTCAATTGATCTAACGGGCCAGGTAGCTCTCGTGACAGGAGCTTCCTCAGGTTTGGGATACAGGTTTGCAAAAGTATTAGCAAAATGTGGAGCCAAAGTAGCAATTTCTGCTAGAAGGATTGAAAAATTGGAAGCTTTAGCTGAGGAAATAAGAAATGATGGAGGGGAATGTGCAGTTGTTCCCATTGATATGGTTGATAGAGAAAGCATCAGAGTTGCAGTTCAATCAGTTGAAACTGAGTTTGGAACCATCGATACCTTGATTAACAATGCTGGCGTTCCTGACGCTCAATGGGCAATTAAACAATCTGACGAATTAATCGATAATGTCATAGGTACTAATTTAACAGGACCTTATCTGCTCTCTATAGAAGTAGCAAAAAGATTAATTGAAAAAAACATGCCTGGAAGGATGGTGAATATTGCATCAATAGCTGCCTACAACACAACGCCACAGTCTGCAGCATCTTTATATTCCATAACTAAAAGAGCTATTGTTAGGATGTCAGAGGCTTTGGCAGTTGAATGGTCTGCAAAAAATATCAATGTCAATGCAATTGCGCCTGGAGCTTTTTCATCCGAGATGATGGATGGCATGATCGAAAGGGTTGGTGATATTAGTCAGGCTTTTCCAAGGAAAAGGATTGGACTTCCAGAACAAATGGATTCAACCCTACTTTTCTTGGTATCTCCATCATCAGAATGTGTAACAGGTACATGTATCAAAATAGATGACGGTCAAGGTTCTAGGTAACTAGATAATTTTTTTAAGCTCTGCATCAAGATCATAGCTGTGAATATCTCGAACCATAAAATTTGCTAAAGGCAGATAACTCAAAAGTTTATTTCTTAAAATAGTTAATAGTGGATTAGAAATGTGATTAAGCTTGGCTTGTCTGAGGGATCTTTTATAGATATTTCTGCATCTCGATAGCCTCAGATCATCAAATATTTTTTTAGCTTCATCCGTGAGTTCTTTTTTTTCTAAGATTTCTGCAAGACAATAACTATCCTCTATTGCTAGGCAAGAACCTTGACCCAAAAAAGGAACCATTGCATGAGCACTGTCCCCTAAAAGGAATAAATTTCTAGTAGAAAAGCTTTCCAATGGAGGCCTTTGAAAAATTCCCCATTTGTAAAGTTCAGAATCTGAAAGATAAGATAATAAATCATCACTCCAATCTTTAAAGTCAGATTTGAACTCGCCTTTAAAACCCTTCAATATCCATGATTCTTCAGTCCAATCACTAGATTTAATGATGCAGGTTGCACTGTAGGTTCGTTCTCCAATTGGATATGTAACAATATGTGAATTTGGACCTAAATAGAAATTTATGTCTTCTCCGTTATTTTTTTCAAATGGATTTGAAGATTCCTTGATGCTTCTCCATGCTGTGAATCCAGAAAATAAAGGAGGAATAGATTCGAATTTTTTTGTTCTTAATGAAGAATTAATTCCATCGCAACCAAAAATCAACTCTGCGTCGAATGATTTATCTTTAGATGTAATATCATTATTTTTATAATCCTCTATATTTTTATTGAAAACAACTTCGCCGCCAAGCTCCAGATAATTGTCATAAAGCACGCTAACAAGTCTTTTTCGGTTTAGAGTTAGATACTTTTCATCACCCGTATTCACTTTATAAGAGCTGATCTTTTTGCCTTTGTGATCTCTGAAAACCACTTTAGATGGCTGATGACTTAAGGAAATTAAATCTTCAAGAACTCCAATTTTTTGTAATAGATTTGTAGCGTTTGGAGACAAATTTATCCCAGCTGAGACATCTGATATCGCACTGTTTCTCTCATAAATGACTGAGGGAATATTTTTTTTTGATAGGCAAATCCCCCGCAGTTAGGCCAGAAATACCCGCTCCGACGATTGAGACTTTTAGTGACAAATTAGTTATGCAGTTTTCATTTGTTCAAGCATGTTTTGCATTTGCTCATGAAGCTTATTAACTGCTTGAAGAGGTCTAACGATTACTTTGAATTCAGTAATTTTTCCCTCATCATTCCAAGAAACTAAGTCAATTCCATTTATGTAAATTCCATCAATTGTTGACTCAAATTCTAAAACTGCTGAGTTTTTATCAATAACTTCTTTAATGTATTTAAAAGGCTTAGATTTGCTTTCTTCTCCTTTAGTGGGCCCTTCTCCAAAAACACCACCAGCAGCCATTAAATACATTTTCGTCATTTCCCTACCTTTGATTGGAGTAAAAACAACGGGTGAATAAAAAGTACAATTTTCGTCCAATAATTCATCAAATTTTTTTGGGTCATTTGACTTAATTAATAGATGCCATTTTTCTATAGGATGCATATTTTCCTCACTTAAAATAACAGTTTATAGGTTAATAAAATAAAAAAAAATTATTTGGATTGGATGATTTCATAAGCTTATGTATATTTTTTATTGATAGTTATCAATATTCAAATCAAATTAAAATTTATATTATTATTAACTAGATATGAATAATACCCTTGATTTTTTAGGTATAAAGTTAAATTACTCTGATCAAGTATTTAGACCAACTTTAATTTCAGAAAACTGTGCAAAATTAACTGACTTTAGGGATAAATCTATACTAGATCTTGGTTGTGGTATCGGACCTCTTGCAATTTATTTTGCAAAAAATGGAGCAAGAGAAGTTTCAGCATGTGATATTTTTGAAAAGCACCTTGAATATACTAAGAAGAATGCGAGACTCAATGAAGTAGAAATTGAAATTTTTCAATCCGACCTATTTAGTAACGTTAAAAAAAAATTTGATGTAATTTGCTGTGATGTTTCTGGCGTAGATAAAAAGGTCGCTGAAATGACTGGCTGGTTCCCTGGAGAAGTCCCCAAGGCAGATGAAACTGGTTCGAATTTAATTATAAAAGTATTAGAAGAAGCTAATAAGTATTTAAATAAATCAGGAATTTTGAATATTGCTACAACTTCATTTTCAGATGTAGTTTCCATTGAAAATAAAATATCAAAGAATTTTTTAAATTCAGATGTTTTAATCAAGGTAGATGTTCCCTTTTCAAGAAGACTTAAAGAGAATATAAAACTTCTTAATGAAAAATCTTATAAAAAAATCAAGAGCGAATATTTTTGGGAATTTAAACTATTAAAATGCTCAAATTAAAGTTTAAGAAGTTTTCTATCTTTCCTCAAAATAAGAAATTCTTGAACTATAAAAGTAATAGGACAATGATCAATCACTGACTGTAGTGTTGGATCTGGCTATATTGCCATTTAAAAATTCCTGAATTTCTTTCTTGTCATATTCTGCTTCTAATAAAATTTCTACAGTATGTTCGCCAAGTCTTGGTGCAGGTCTGACTATTTCACTAGGTGTTTTTGCAAATCGAGCTGCGGGTCTCGCTTGTCTCACTTCTCCTAAAGATTCATATTTTGTCCTCAGAATTGAATCGTTAGCTAGTATTTGTTCATTTTCAAGAAGTTCCATTCGATCCAGTAAAGGGGCACAGGGCACGCCCTCTTTTTGAAACAAAGCTAGGATCTTTTCACTTTTCCATTTAGCAATTTCTTCTCCAGTAATTTCTTTTCTAATTTGTGAATTAATAACTCTTCCTGAAGGAGTCGAAAATCTTTCATCTTCAATTAGATCTTCCCTGTTTAAAGCTGTGCACATTCCCTTCCATTCAGCATCAGAGACAGCTCCTGCAGTGATATATCTGTCTTTTGCTTTATAAATTAGATCTTGAGAGCCTTGCAATTTTCTAACATCAGTTTCTTTCTCAGCAAATACAATTCCTGCCATTCCCTCTGGCCAGAAAAAGGAAAGCATGCAATCCAACATCGAGAGTTCAATGTGTTGAGCAATTCCTTTTTTTTCTCTTACATACAAAGCTGATGATATAGCCTGTGCTGCAGTCAATGAGGTAACCTTGTCAGCAATGATAATTCTAAACATCTTGGGTCTTCCGGTGTCTCTATCGGCTTGGATGTCTGTTGCCCCTGAAAGAGCCTGGATAACAGGATCATAAACTCTTGATGCCGAATAAGGACCGTTTTTACCAAATCCACTTATGGAAACATAAATAATGTCTTTATTTATTTTTCTCAGGTCTTTCTCGCTAAAACCCATTCTTTCAATGGCGCCTGGACGAAAATTTTGCATAAAGACATCTGCTTCAGAAGCAAGCTTAAATAGTATCTCTTTGCCTTGTTTTGTTTTCAGATCTATAGCAATAGACTTTTTACCTCTATTACACGAATAAAAAACTGGATTGAGTCCATTGTGATCTGCAGCCATATGTCGAACCAATTCTCCATTTAATGGCTCAACTTTGATTACCTCTGCACCTTGATCGGATAGAATCATTGCTCCCATGGGCCCTGAAACCATGCTGGTAAGATCGAGAACTTTTACTCCTTGAAGCGGTCCCATTACTTTTATGTAGAATAGTTTATATCCATGGCTTTTGAATATGCTGGCCTATTAATAATATCGTCTCTATATTTAGTCATATTTTTAGTCAATTCAAGCTCATAAAATATAGCCCAATCTAAACATGAAATTAAGAAAATATCACAAATTCCAAAGCCTTCTTTCATGATGTAGTTTTTATCTTCTAAATATTCCTCGATAACCTCAAATTGTCTTTTCAAGTAATCTACACATGCATTTGTAACCGTCTTTGATCCGCCGTAAATTTCTTTTAGATCATAATGTCTTCTCATGACGTAAAGCGATGTCTCGTCAATCTCTCCTAAAATAAAACAACACCATTCATCTTCTTTAGCCAGTTGAGCATCTGTATTTGGAATAAATAATCTTTTTGATGGGAAAGCTCTTTGCAAATATTTACAAATTGCGAGACTCTCGGACAAATGAAAGTCTCCTATTTGCATTAATGGAATTTTTTGTTTCCTATTTAAACTAGTAAATTCCTTTGTCTGAGTTTCGCCAGTTCTTGGACCAATAGGCTTTAGCACATAGCTTAAGCCTAATTCTTCTGCCATCCATATAGGACGAAGAGTTCTAGCTGTTCCAGAACCCCATAAAATTATATCTTGATCTCTATCCACTCCAATTTCTGAATTGGTCACGGGAGATTTAAAGGTTCATAATTTCTTTAGATAACTTTTTCGCAGGCTTATGAAATCCTCCTTTTAAATACCTAAAATCGGTTGTGTAACCCACTAGAGACTTCTTTAAGTCTCTGGATGCTTCTCCGAGAACAGCAAAATTTTCGATAGAAAATAACTCTCCAAATTTACTTTCCCATTTGCTACCACGAAAATTTTTGACGTGCTCAATGGCAGCTTCATTACTTTTATAAACTTCATATAGGAAGACTTTTTCTTCTGAGTCAAAATAGTATTGATAAATTACTGTATCGGGCTCCATTTTCATGACATTTTTTGTAATATCGTATGTAAATTTTTCTGCTTTCTTTATTTTTCCATCGTTAACTGACAAATCCAGCATGAATATAATTGGACTAAGCCTTTTATGATCATCTGAAAAAATATGGATTGAAAAAGCTAATAGTATTGATAAAAAGATTTTCATTTCTCTCTCCTGTTTTAATAAATAAAGATTAGCAGGTATTTTTTCTTATCCCAACTAGTAGGGAACAAGAGTCTGAATATTGTATCCCTCTTTAACAATTAGATCGCTGCCGCCTAATTTAGGCAAATCTATTACGCCTAAAATAAGAATATTTGATTTTTTAATTTTAAAGTTTTCAGTTAATAGTTCTGCGCAAGCAATTGCTGTTCCACCAGTTGCAACCAAGTCATCAACAATGACGACCCTATCAGAGCTCTTAAAGGTTGTATTTTTTTGGATCTCAATAGAAGTACTCCCGTATTCTAAATCAAAGTCTTTTTTAAATGTTTCGTTAGGAAGTTTTCCTGGTTTTCTTGCTAGAACAAAAGGAAGTCCGAGCTCAAAAGAAATTGAGCCTGCAAAAATAAAACCTCTACTCTCAATGCTTGCTATGACCGAAGCGTTAAAATTTTTAGAAACTTCTATTAATTCCTTGCAGGTAGTTTGAAAAGCTTCAGGATTTTCTATAAGGCTTGTTATGTCTCTAAAATTAATCCCTTCAATTGGGAAATCTTTAACCTCTCTAATGTATTTTTTCAAATTTAATGGATCACTCATTTCCTTCCCATATCTCCTTAGGGCCAAATATTAAAGCATCTAAAGAAAGTTTGTATCTAATTTGTATGGTTTTTATGTATGATGTTTTAACAGTATATCTATTAAAAAAACATTGTGATAAAACTAGAGAAAAAAGAATCAATCTATTTTTTAAACCTAGCTGCCAATGAAAATCGTTGGAACACTACTTTTGTAAGAGAAATAGCCAAAGCGCTTGATGAAATTGAAAAAGATGAAGGACCTGGAGCATTAATCACCTCATCTGAAAATCCTAAGTTCTTTTCAAATGGT
>CACBTL010000011.1:0-45575 GCA_902542145.1 uncultured SAR86 cluster bacterium
ACAAGATTAAGTTCAGTTACGCCAATCCCTCCAAAAAATGAAGGATTTAAGAATGCGATTAGTGGGCCGTAAAACATCGGTGAAACTAATAAAAATAAAATTAAAGAAAACCACCAAGGAAAAGAAATCTTTTTATTTGATAATTCCATGATTAGATTTTTTGGTGGAGCTACGCGGGATCGAACCGCGGACCTCTTGAGAAAAAATTATTACTAAAAAAAAGTAATGAAAGTTATGAATTATATGATGGCGAAACTTTAGTGTGTGTTGCGAACACAACTACCATCGATAATGATCCATGCGAATTTGTCAGCTTTTCAGATGCTCTTATTGGTTCTAAGAATGGATTAAGTAAATTTGAACCCATCCATGCAATGCCAGATTGTTTTGTATGTGGCCCAAATAGAAAGGAAGGTGATGGACTGAGACTATTCACAGGTCCTCAAGATTTAGATTTCATGTCTTCTGAGGATAATTTAGTTTCAACAACTTGGATTCCTGATAAAGGTCTCAGCTCAGATGGAAAACATATTAACAGCGAGTATCTCTGGAGCGCCATGGACTGTCCAAGTGGATGGTCTGCCTGGTTTGGAAGACATAGAGATGAATTGGAAGGGCAATTATTTGTTTTAGGAAAATTAGCAGTAGAGATCATAAGAGTCCCAAAAGTAGAAGAAAAATGCATCATCACTGCAAAGTATTCTGATAAAAGTGGAAGAAAAGTACTTACCAATATATCCATGTACAGTGCAGAACAAGAACTGCTCGCAAACGGAAATGCTACTTGGATACTGATTTCTTAATCACATTCAGATTGTTTATAGATTAAAATGAAATAATTATGTTTATTGCATCGGTGATACTTTTATCCATCTGGGAGATATATTGGACTGCTAAAGCATGCTGGAAAGCTGCTCAAGCAAAAGAAGGTTATTGGTTTATTTTTATGTTGGTGTTTAATCTTCTGGGATTACCGGAAATCTATTATCTGCATTTTAGAAAAGATAAAGATGCGTTAGAAAATATGAAAAATCGCTAAAAATTAGTAAAATAATATAAAGAGGTACAAATATGGCTGAAAAATTAGCAAAATTTACAACGATGACCAAAGGTACAGCTGAGGATTATCAAATAATCGCAGAAGCCAGTATGCAGCACAGCGTCAATCTTCCAGACCGAATGATTGAACACCTAGAGTTACTGAAAGGCGATCACGGCGGTTTTGCAGTAGATAGATACACTCATTGTTTGCAAACTGCGACTAGGGCAATGCGCGATGGGAGAGATGAAGAATATATTGTCTGTGCGCTTCTTCACGATATTGGCGATACCTTAGCTCCAGCAAATCATGCAGATTTTGCAGCTACCATGCTTGAACCATTTATTTCCGAAAAGAACTATTGGATTCTTAAGCATCACGGAATTTTTCAAGGTTACTACTTTTTTGATTTTCTTGGATTGGATAAGAACATGAGGGATAAGTTTAAAGGTAATCCGCATTGGAAAGATTGTGCAGAATTTTGTGCAAAATACGATCAAAATTCATTTGACCCAGAATACGATACAGAGCCTATTGAGACATTTATTCCCATGTTAAGGAATGTACTCTCTCAAACTAAAAAATCTATTTACAAAGCTAGTTAAGATTTTTTTGGTTCTGCCTTTTTTTGAACCTCAGAATCATGGTTCTTCTTAGTTTCAACAAGGTTTCCAATAACTCTGTCTAGTTGATCTAGAGACCATATTTCATCAGACAAGAAAGACTCAATCACCGCAGGCTGTTGCATAATTCCCACCGTTCCGTTTTGAACATGAATGATTTGATTGGTTACATCAGATGCTTCATCACAGCATAGCCAAGTAATAACAGGAGCAAGTTGTTGTGGGCCTTGTTTCCAATCACTAACATCGACATCTCTACCTGCGGCTTTAATCAAGTCAATGGTCATTCTGGTAGCTGCCCCAGGAGAGATTGTATTGACGGTGCACTTATATTTAGCCATTTCATATGAGAGGCTTCTGGTAAACCCAGCAATTCCTGCCTTAGCGGCACCGTAATTGGTTTGTCCAAAATTTCCATACAATCCAGAAACCGACGACATGTTGATTATTCTGCAGTCCATCCTACTAGTCTCTCTTATGTAGGAGACAAAAGGCTTGGTGCAATTAAAATGACCCTTGAGATGAACAGCTATAACTTGATCCCAATCATTTTCTTCCATATTAAAAAGAGTTTTGTCTCTTAAGATTCCTGCATTATTGATCAGGATATCCATTCCACCAAATGCATCTATGGCTGTTTGAAAAATATTTTGTCCTCCAGCAAATTCGGAAACGCTGTCGTAATTTGCTGCTGCATCACCGCCAGCAGATTTAATTTCTTCTACTACTTCATCTGCTATTTGAGTGCCGCCTGTACCATCGGTATTGCCGCCCAAATCATTAACAACGACTTTAGCGCCTTCACCAGCTAAAAAAAGTGCAGTTTCTTTACCGATGCCGCGGCCAGCTCCAGTTACTACAGCAATTTTGCCATTTAATCTTCCCATGCTTTCTCCCTATTAATTAATGCATTATGTTTATCACTAAAGTATATTATTTTTTTAAGTCAAATAAATGTCAGAAGCAAAAGAATTTAAAGTTTCAAACCTAACGCTTTTCTTGCATTCAGCAGGATCAGGCGTTGTTGGAATTAAGAATGTTATTTTTGGTACTTGGGTCCTTTTATATTACAACCAAGTTCTAGGTTTGCAGCCTTATCTTGCATCTATAGCTATTGGTGTTTCTCTTTTATTTGATGCTGTATCAGATCCTTTGGTTGGAGTTTGGTCAGATCGCATAAGATCTAGGTTAGGACGAAGACATCCTTTTATTTATGCAAGCATCATTCCTTTAGCTGTATGTGTTTGGTTCTTATTTACACCACCCGACTCATACGAGCAGGGCTATTTGTTCATCAAATTACTTGTTCTAACAATACTCATTAGATTAGCAATAACTTTTTTTGAAACACCAAGGGCTGCTTTAGGACCAGAATTAACCAAAGATTACGATAGAAGAAATTTACTTAATGGGATGGGTATTTTCTTTGGGTACGTTGGAGCAATAGTAATTGGATTCGTGATGCTTGAATATTTTTTACCTGAAACAGAGCAATTTCAAGGCTCAACGGCTTTCTTAAACCCAGAAGGATACGAAAAGCTTGCTTATTTTGCTGCTTTCCTCGTGATAATTTTAGGAGTAACAGCTGCATCCAGTACTCATAAACATATTAAGGATCTTCATGTTGTTGAACCATCAGGACCAATCAAATTAAAAAATGTTTTAGCAGAAGTCATAGAGGCACTATCTAATAGATCATGGTTGATGATCTTTCTGGCTGGGTGTCTGTATGCTCTTTTTTTGGGGTTAAATAATGGTATTGCTAATTACATCAGTGTTTATTTTTGGCAGTGGACTCCGTCAGATATATCCATCTTTCCTTTAGCAGGGGGAATTTCAGCTATCATTGGGGCAGTCATTGCAGTAGCAATATCAAGAGGACGAGAAAAAAGAATTATTGCACTTCTTGCTTTTACTGGAACAATTGCAATTTCATATATCCCATTCATTTTAAGATTAGTTGATCCTTATTTTGAAGTGCAGACTTTTCCTGTTAACGGATCCGATACTCTCTGGTGGGTGATGTTAATGCATCTATGTATAACTGATATCTTCTCAGTCATGGGTTGGGTAGTTATGATTTCAATGATGTTTGATGTTGTTGAGGATAGCCAAATGAGAACGGGAAGAAGAGACGAAGGACTCTTCTTGTCTGGACCGGGATTATTCCAAAAAATATTTTCAGGTCTTGGTGTTTTTATAATAGGTTTTGTATTGCAGTTCCTAGGTTTCGATAACTCTCAATCTAGCGTTGAGCAGATGCAAGAACCCATTAACAATTTAGTCATTTTTGTATGCATCAGTGGGCCAATACTAAATTTTGCTGGATTAGGATTCATTTACTTTTATTCCATTACCAGAGATTCACATACTTCCGCAGTGGATGAGTTAGGCTATAAGACATAAATGTTTTTTCCTTTATACGACGATAATCCAACATCCATAAGGCCTTACGTAACGCAATTTATTGTTGTCGCTTGTACGATTGTCTTTGTTTTTCAATTTCTTGCTGGAATGCCTGGACAAATATTCTTAGATTTTGGTTTTATTCCGGATAGATTTTTTTCCAATTCATTTTTTGATTTAACAATAATCTCTTCTATGTTTCTTCATGGCGGTATTGCACATATTGTGGGAAATATGGTTTATCTATGGATTTTTGGCGACAACGTTGAAGAATCCATGGGAAGAATAAGGTTTGTCTTGTTTTATATTACTTGTGGTCTTATCGCTGCTTTATCTCAAGCTTTGGTTAATCCTGATTCAAATATACCTATGGTAGGAGCAAGCGGGGCAATCGCTGGTGTTCTAGGCGCTTATTTAATGCTGCATCCAAGAGCAAACGTAAGCTGTTTTGTTTTTTTTATCATTTTTATACAAGTTATAAGAATCCCTGCATTTCTTGTCTTGGGTTTTTGGATTTTAGGTCAGTTTTTTAGTCTTCCAAGCTCGTTGCAAGATGAAGGTGGGGTTGCTTATTTAGCTCATATCGGCGGGTTTATTGCTGGGATGATACTTGTTCCTTTTTTTAAAAAGAAAGATGTAAAATTATTTGATATTCCTCATTCAAAACCATGGCAAAACGCGAATATAAATTTGCAAAATGAAAATCCGAGAGACTTTCTCAAAGACTTCATAAATAAATCAGAAGATAAGTATAGGAAGTAGTCTGATGCGAATATTTTTTAAATCATTTTTTTATTTAATGTTTTTATTTTTTGTCATTGTTCTTACTTATACTTTATTTGCTTTTTACGGTTATTTTGGTTCACTGGAGCCTGGCGGCAATTCCATTAAAAGCGAATTACCCAAAAAAGTTTTAAATTCAAAAATCAGGAGCCAACTGAGGCACTCCAATTCATCAAAACAGATTCTTTTTGGAGATACTCATGTCCACACCACATATTCTAGCGATGCTTTTTTATGGAGTCTGCCGATGTATAACGGAAGAGGTCCTCATCCAGTTTCAGATGCTTGCGATTACGCAAGATTTTGTTCAGCGTTAGATTTTTGGGTTATTTCGGATCATGCTGAGGCCAGCACTCCTCACAAATGGAATAATACAATCGAACAAGTCCAAAGCTGCAACATAAGCACCGATCCAGAAAATCCAGACATGATTACCTTTTTAGGCTTTGAATGGACTCAAATTGGAGATAACCGAGAAGAGCACTATGGACATAAAAACGTTATTCTGAAAGAAATTGACTCAGAATACTTGCCTCAATCACCAATCGCTGCCGGTGGCGATAGCCTTATCAATTTTAGAGATCCTAATAGGGTTAACGAAACTAGGATAAATATGATGGTCCAGGCGTATAACGATCTTGGAAATAGGCAACGGTATTATGACTTCATTGCCTACAATACAGATATTATTGATTCTCCGGTTTGTGCTGGTAGAGCAGATGACAATAAGGATTGTCTAGCCTCGGCAGATACTCCCAAGGAACTTTTCACAAAATTAAATGCTTTAAAAACCGACTCGATAGTAATCCCGCATGGCAACACATGGGGATTTTATAGTCCTTTAGGAACTTCTTGGGACGACAAACTAGACGATGTTCACGATCCGGATAGACAGATTTCTTTTGAAATCATGTCCGGTCATGGAAATTCAGAGGAATATAGAAATTGGACCGAAATTATTTTCGACGGAGATAATTTAATTTGTCCTGAAGAGTCAGATAACTATCTTCCCTCTTGCAAGCAAGCTGGAAACATTATTTATGAAAGATGCATAGAAAACGGCAAGAAAGAAAATGAATGCAGACAAGATGCTTCGCAAGCTGAAATTTTCTATTTACAGGCAGGTCAGTCAGGACATTTTGTGGTTCCAGGGGCAACGCCTGAATCATGGCTTGATTCGGGGCAGTGCAAGGATTGTTTTATCCCAAGTTTTAATTATCGTCCCAAGGGTTCTTTTCAGTATGCTTTGACCAAAAAAGGCAGAAATAACGAGAAATTTATTTTCGGTGTCATAGCTTCAAGCGATAATCACAGAGCTCGGCCCGGAACTGGATACAAAGCCATTGATAGGTTATTGACTACAGAATCAAATGGCATTAATAATCCTGCTTTTGAAAGACTTGCTTATCCATTAGATGAAATCAGTGATGCTCCACTAGAATTTAAGATTGAAGAAAGGTTTATACCCAATCCATTGGCTTACTGGGAGTCAGAAAGACAAGAAACCTTTTTTACCACAGGCGGTTTAGCTGCGGTTCATGTCGAATCAAGAAGCAGAGAAGGAGTTTGGGAAGCATTTAAAAGAAGAGAAACTTACGGAACAAGCGGACCAAGAATTTTGCTTTGGTTTGATTTAATTACAGAAAATGGATTGGTTCCTATGGGTTCTGAAATTTCTATAGATGGTAATCCAACTTTTCAAGTAAAAGCTGTTGGTTCCTTTAAACAAAAACCTGGCTGTCCAGATTACAGTCTAGGCAAAAGATCAGCAGAGGATATTAAAAATCTTTGCATGAATGAATGTTTTAATCCGAGTTCAGAAAGATACTCAATATCAAGAATAGAAATTATTAAGGTTTTGCCTGAAATCAATGCATCAGAAAATCCAGAGGAATTAATTATGGATCCTTGGAAAACATTTGAATGTGAAGAAAAGAAAGCTTCATGCAAAATAAGATTTCAAGACGAAGATTTTGTTTCAGATAGACGAGATGCAACTTTTTATGTTCGAGCCATACAAGAACCTACTGAGCGAATAAATGGCAAAAATCTCAGATGTACCTATGACGTCGAAGGAAACTGCATCGAAACAAATTTTTGTTATGGTGGGTACAAGACAGATATAGCAGATAACTGTATTTCGCTGTCAGAGGAAAGAGCTTGGTCATCACCAATTTATTTAAGTCCCTTGAAAAAACCTAATTTAGCTATTTCAAAGCTAGATTAATAAGCTCCTCAATATCTGTCTTTGGTTTGACCATTTACTCCAATTGTCTGTATTTTATGAGATACTTCAATCGTAGGAGATAGATGGAAACAGATAAAGTAAATAATCCGCATAAACTTCCTTTTCTAACGAAATTCTTTTATGGGTTTGGTTCTCTAGCATATGGCATAAAGGATAATGCTTTCAATTATTTTCTATTGTTTGTCTATGTTCAGGTGTTTGGTCTATCTCCTGATTTAGCAGGATTGGCTATTCTTCTAATGCTAGTAATTGATGCTATATCAGATCCTCTCATTGGCTATTATTCAGATAACATGAAATCAAGATGGGGAAGAAGGCATCCGTTCATGTATTTCTCAGCAGTCCCCGTTGCAATCTCATTTTTTTTGATATGGGATCCTCCCGATAATTTAACGCAATCTCAATTATTTTGGTTTTTATTAATCTTTGGTGCACTCATAAGAACTGCAATTACTATTTATGAGATTCCAAGTAATGCCTTAGGTCCAGAGCTTTCAAAAGATTACGTGGAAAGGAGCTCATTGCTTTCTTATCGATATTGGTTTGGTTGGTGGGGTGGCTTAGCAGTGTGGAATTCCTTATGGATTTTTGTTGTTTATAGCACCTATGCCGGTACACAAGATGCAAGATTTGTTGCGGATACATGGATGACTTACGGATTGGTGTGCAGTCCAATTATGTTTTTAGCCATTGTCGTTACTGCTTTAGGAACGCATAGACACATAAAAGACTTACATTCTCCTGAAATACAAAGAAAAACACCAAAAGTTATTTTCTCTGAACTCTACGAAACGATGACAGTGAGTAAAAACTACATAATCCTTTTTATTGCCATGATTATGATGGGTGTAGCAGGTGGGATAGCAACTAATTTAACGTTGTATTTTTATAGTTTTTTCTGGGAGTTTACCCCATTAAATATATTAACAATTGGATTAAGTTTATTTTTAGCTCCGCTTGTCGGGCTCGTTGTCTCACCTTTATTGGCGAATAAATTTGGTAAGCGGAACGGAGCAATAATCCTTTTTGCAACATCATTAACGGTTGAAAATGGTGTTATCGCTCTTAGGTTGCTGGGTTTATTACCCGATAATGGTTCTCCAATTGTTCTAGGGGCTGTCCTTCTGTTCCATTTTGTCGGTGTGGCGACATCTGTGATTTCCTTCACAACATTAAACTCAATGGTATGGGATACAGTCGAGGAAGTTGAAATCAAAACAGGAAGACGAATGGAAGGAACATTACTTGCTGCCCGATCCTTTGCAGCTAAATGTATGAGCGGTGCGGGAGCTTTTGCAGCTGGTTTAATTCTGACTTATTCAGCATGGCCAAAAAATGCTGTGCCTGGTCAAATTGATGAAGGTATTCTATTTACCTTTGGATTTGCTGCAATTACTGCTTCAGCAATTCTTTGGTCTATTTCTCTGTTTACAATCTCCCTGGTAACAACCACCAAAGAAAGCCATCAAGAAAAATTAAGTGAATTAAATTACATAGAAGACTGAGATGATTCAAACTGAAATTGAAAATAATCTAACTGATGGAATGGACTTGCTACATTTAGAAGTTGAGAATGAAAGCCCGAATCATAATGTTGATCCAGGATCTGAGTCTCACTTTAAGGTTGTGGTTGTTTCAGATGAATTTATAGAAAAAAGATTAGTTCAACGACACCAAATGATTTATAGAATTCTTAAAGAGCAAATGACTAAAATTCATGCCATCGCTATCCATGCTTTCACAAAAGACGAATGGCAGGAAAAAACTGGTCAGGAGTTGAATTCACCTAACTGTTTAGGCGGAGAAAATTAAAATACAACAATGTTTCATATTTCAACTTTTTATGATTGTTGTGAGAGAGATTATTCTTTTTTAAAACAAAGTTTATCGAAAAAAGCCGATGAACTTTCTATCGTAGGAACAATAATTTTGACTCCAGAGGGTATAAACTCAACTATAGCCTGTGCAAACTTAAAAAATCTTTATTCATTCGAAACCTACATTGCTAAATACTTCCCTTCTATTGATATTGGACGCTCTTGCACAGAAAAAAAACCTTTTAAGAGATTTAAAATTAAGGAGAGGCAAGAACTCGTTCCCTCAGGAACAAAATTAAAACCAATAGATTATGCTGCATCACATATAGCTCCAGAATTTTGGAACGAGTTTTCAGAAAATGAAAATACTATCTTAATTGATGTGAGAAATAATTATGAAACTTCAGTAGGTACTTTTAAAGGCGCATTGAATCCCGATACGAGAAATTTCAGAGAATTTAAACATTTTGTAAAAGAAAATAAGAAAAATTTCAAAGAGAAAAAAATTGGCATTTTTTGTACCGGAGGTATTCGTTGTGAAAAAGCATCTTCTATTTTTAAATCAGAAGACATTAATGATGTACATCAACTTAAAGGTGGAATTCTGAGTTATTTAGCAAATAGTAAAGACAAAAAACTATGGGAAGGTGAGTGTTTTGTTTTTGATGAGAGAGTCACAGTTGATCAAGATTTAAACAAAGGTTCTTTTTACCAATGTTTCGCTTGCAGAAGACCGCTCTCAGAGAAAGATTTAGAGTCATCTCATTATTCTGCAGGGGTTTCATGTCATCAATGCATTGATGAAAAGTCTGAAGAAGACAGATTAAGATATCTCGAGCGACAAAAACAGATAATTAAAAAACGTAACTTATAAACAATGGTATTTGTACAAAAAATTTTACATTTTGTGGTTTACAGATCTTCAATCACCTTAGGTCTTGTTTTACTGATAACTTTTGGTCTCGCTTTTGGAGTTCAATATTTTCAGCTAGATGCTTCTTCAGATACCTTATTGCTGGAAGATGATGATGACCTCAAGTTCTACAGAGACACAAATAAAACCTTTGGTGGAGGGGGAGACTTTTTAATAGTCACTTATTCTCCTTTTGATGAATTATTCACGCAAGAAACCTTATCAAAAATAGAAGAATTATCTGATGAGTTAGAAGGACTTGAAGAAATTGATTCTGTTTTAAACTTTCTTGACGTTCCTTTGCTTGAAAGTCCAAGACAATCAATATCTGAAATTGCAAGTAATCCTATATCTCTTAGAAAAAAGAATGTTGATTTATCTTTAGCAAAAAAAGAATTCTCTAATAACCCAGTCTACAGAGGCCTATTGGTTAGTGAACAATTAGATACTGTAGCGTTACAGGCTATTCTCAAACCTACAACTCAATATGATTCTAAGATACAAGAAAGGTATCGAATTAATGAAGATTCTTCTCTCAACGAAATTGAGAAACAATTGCAACTTGATTTTCTTTCTCAAGAAATCGATGTCTTGCAGAAAGAAAATGTCGCTACAAGAAAGAAGTTGGTTGCTGATACAAGAGCAATAATCTCTAAATATAAAAATGACGCTGAAATCTATCTTGGCGGCGGTCCGATGATATCCACTGACACAATACAATTCATTCTTAACGATATAGTTTTTTTTGGTTTTGCTGTAGGTCTGCTATTCATAACTGTACTGGGCATTATTTTTCGTCAAATTCGGTGGATTTTACTTCCTTTGATTAGCGCTTTTATCTCTGCAATTGTGGTTACTGGCTTAATAAGTTTTGCAGGACTGAAAGTAACAGTTGTTTCTGCTAACTATATTGCTCTTCTGATGATCATTGCAATATCTTTAACAATGCATTTAGTAGTCAGATATCAGGAATTGTTATCTAAAAACTCTGAGCTAAACCAAAAGGAGATAGTGTTAATGGCTTCGACACAAATGTTTGTGCCATGTCTTTATACCGCTCTAACAACAATAGTCGCATTTCTCTCACTGATTGTTAGTGATATTAAACCTATTACAGATTTCGGTTTATTGATGGCTATCAGTATTGTCATCGCTTTCTTAGTGACTTTTTCCTTTTTTCCCGCAGTTATTTCTAAGTTACCAAAAAAAGAGAAAGATTTTGTAGGAGATCAGTCCTCCGGAATAACATTATTTATATTCCAAATTTTTAAGAATTCCAGAATTAAAATTATTTTCTTTTCATTGATAGTTTTTGGATTATCTGCTCTTGGAATATCTATGCTATCTGTTGAGAATAAATTCATAGACTACTTCAAGTCGGATACAGAAATATATAAAGGACTGTCTTTAATTGACGAGAAACTGGGAGGAACAGCACCCCTTGATTTAGTAATAAACGCTCCTATAACAGAGCAGATTGATGATGACTTTGAAGATTTTGATGATCCTTTTGGTATGGATGACTCTGCCAGCGGGTATTGGTTTACAAGTCAAAATTTAGATAGGTTAGAAGAAATTCACGACTATTTAGAATCAAGAACTGAGATAGGAAAAGTTTTATCTGTATCAAGTGGAATAAAACTTGCTGAAATAGCTAATGGAAAAAAACTTAATGATCTTGAATTAGCATTCATGAGAGAACTGTTACCAGAAGATATTAAGGAAAGTTTACTTAATTCTTATATCTCTGATGACGATAATCAAGTAAGGCTTCAAGCAAGAGTGAAAGAATCTCTAGATGGATTGAATAGAAAGAATCTCATCGATGAAATAAATTATGACTTAGAAAATAAATTTGGTCTTGATAACCAACAATTTAGACTTACAGGAATATCAGTTATTTATAATAATTTACTTCAGAGTCTTTTCTCATCTTTGATTGGCAGCGTGGGAATAGTTTTTATTGCAATTTTTGTTATGTTTTTATTTCTTTTTAGGTCTGTCAGCCTAGCTTTGATTGGTATGATTCCAAATTTTCTTGCAGCTGGATTTGTCATGGGTTCCATAGGGTTTTCTGGTGTTCCATTGGATATTATGACCGTTACCGTTGCTGCGATAAGCATCGGGATTGGTGTTGATAATACTATTCATTACCTGCATAGGTTTAAAAGAGAATTTGATATATCAAAAGACTATGAAGAGTGCCTCAAGAATAGTCACACAACTATAGGAAGAGCGATGTTTTATACATCATCTACAATAGTCATTGGATTTTTAATTTTGTTGTCGTCAAATTTTAATCCTTCTGTATTCTTTGGAATTTTCACTTCCTTAGCTATGATCATGGCAATCTTAGGTTCGTTACTTTTATTGCCAACTCTTTTATATTATCTAAAACCATTAAAGTAATTATGAGCACATTAAAAGGAACAAAAATTATTGAAATCGCTGGAATTGGACCAGCTCCTTTCGCAGGGATGTTGTTAGCTGATATGGGAGCTGAGGTAATTTTAGTAGACCGTAAACAAAATTATGGCAAAGGTTCAAAATTTGAAGTATCCGGTCGAGGAAAAAAATCCATAGCTGTAGATTTAAAGTCCGAAAAGGGAATAGAGCTTGTTCTGAAGTTAGTAGAATCTGCCGATGCATTGATAGAGGGATTTAGACCAGGGGTAATGGAAAGATTAGGCTTAGGGCCAGAACTTTGTATGCAAAAAAATAAAAATCTAATATACGGAAGAATGACAGGCTGGGGTCAAACCGGTCCCCTAGCAAATGCAGCCGGACACGATATCAATTACATATCGCTTGCTGGAGCTCTAGGCTCCACGGGAAGGAATGGGGAACCTCCTGCTCCTCCTTTAAATCTAATTGGAGATTTTGGAGGAGGTGGAATGTTATTAGCTCTTGGAATATGTGCTGCATTAGTTAATGTCAAAAATGGTGGAAAAGGACAAGTTATAGATGCAGCAATGACTGAAGGCACTGCTCAATTAATGTCTATGATTTATGGAATGAAAGCATCTGGATTTTGGACTGATCAACAACAAAGCAATCTTCTTGATGGAGCAACACATTTTTATGATAGTTATGAATGCAAAGACGGTAAGTTTGTTTCACTCGGATCAATTGAACCTCAATTTTACTCAATCCTTTTAGATAAGATGGAATTAGATAGTAATGAATTCTCAGAGCAAATGAATAAAGAGAAATGGAATGAATATAAAGCTGAATTTAAAAAAGTTTTTCTTTCCAAAACTCGCGATGAATGGTGTGGAATCATGGAAGGGACAGATATTTGTTTTGCGCCTGTGCTTTCTATGGATGAAGCAATCAATCACCCTCACAACAAGGAAAGAAATTCCTTTAGCACTATAGATGAAGTTACCCAGCCTTCACCAGCTCCTTTGTTTTCAGAAACGCCCTCAAAAATCAAACACCTTCAGAATCCCATTGGAGAAGATACAAAGGAAATATTAGATTCAATAGGATGGACTGAACAAATAGATGATCTTATATCATCAAATGTTATTGGCGGAGATTAAAGAAATTTAAAGAGTTCTCATAAGAAGATTTAATAATGCTTTCTTTTGTTTCTTGTCTTAATAAAGCCACTTCCTCTGCGACATCAATTAAAAATTTTGGTTCATTCCGCCTTATTTTTTTCCTTGGGCTTAAATAGGGAGAATCAGTTTCAATCAGAAGCTTATCTTGAGGAATATGATTGATACATTCTCTTAACTCTAAACCTCGTTTTAGATCACAAACCCACCCTGTAATTCCAATATAAAAATCTCTTTTTAAATAGTCTTCTAATTCAGACAAGTTCCCAGTAAAACAATGAACAATTAATTTTTGATTAAACTTATGATTGTCCAGAACACTTAAAAATTCTTTATGGGCATCTCTTTGATGAAGAAACAATGGTTTACTTATTGAATTAGCTAAACTTAATTGGGACTCAAAGCATAAAATTTGCTCCTTTTTAGATGAAAAATTTCGATTAAAATCGAGACCCATCTCACCCAAACATATTGCTTTGGGATCTTCCAAATAGATTGACATATCTTTTAAAAATTCAACTTTAAAATCTTTTGCATTGTGAGGATGAAAGCCAACAGAATAATAGAGGTTTTCGTATTTCTCGGTAATTTTTTTTGCATTCCTAACGTCTTCTAGATTTGAGGAGGTAATGCATACCTTCTTCACACCAGCTTCAAGGGATTCATCAAGGACTGAATCAAGGTCATCTGAGAAATGACTGCTTGTTAAATTTGCTCCGATATCAAACATTATTAATTTTAACTTTATTAATTAGCTCATACCTTTAATATAAAAATATGAATTCTAAAGAATTATTCGTAAGAGACACAACTGTAATAAAACAGTCAGATAATTTATATACAGCAGAAGTTTCTGAAAATTGGAGTATCGGAAATACCGCAAATGGTGGTTATTCAATGACTCTTGCAGCAAGAGTAATGTCAGAATTCTTAGAACATAAAGATCCTTTAAGCATATCTGCACACTATCTAGATAGGGTAGATTTTGGATCAACAGAATTTCATGTAACTCACCTTAGCAGCAGCAAAAGTTTATCTACGGCAAGGGTAGAATTGATCCAGGATAATAAAATAAAAATAATATTTATTGGAACGTTCACTGACTTTTCCTTCAAAAACGATATGAATATTTATGAAAGGGACGTTCCTAACTTCCCTGAATATAACTCATGCGAGGTAATTCCTTACAAAGAAGGCTTTAATCCTAAATTAGATAAAAATATTGAAAAAGCTTATGCTCAAGATTCTTTGTGGTGGAAAAAAGACATAGACAACTCGTCGTCTACATTAAATCTTTATATGTCTTGGCCTGAAAAGGACAATGTTGACTTATTTGATTTAGTATTGTTTCTGGATGCGACTACTCCGCCAATTTATAATAAACTTGGAACTGTTGGTTGGGTTCCAACCATATCTTTGGCTTCTCACGTAAGAGGGTTACCATCTAAAGGGCCTCTAAAAGTAATAGCCAAGACTGAATTTGTGACAGGTGGCTTTATGGAAGAAGATAGAGAAATTTGGGATAGTTCAGGTAAATTAGTCGGTCAGTCTAAACAGATGGCTAAACTAAGACTTAAAAAATAAGTCTCATAATTCTTTAAGAAGAGACTACAAATAGGAAATTATTATGAAATTTGAAGGAACTAAATCATATATCTCTACAGAAGATCTCAGTATGGCAGTCAATGCTGCTATTAACTTAGAAAGACCTTTACTGATTAAAGGAGAGCCGGGAACTGGTAAAACTATGCTTGCTCTCGAGGTGGCTGAGTCACTAGGATTACCTTTGTATGAATGGAATATTAAATCTACCACTAAAGCTCAACAGGGATTATATGAATACGATGCTGTGACAAGATTAAGAGACTCTCAACTTGGAGATGAAAGGGTAAAAGATATCTCTAATTACATAGAAAAAGGTAAATTATGGGAAGCTTTTGTGTCAGAGGAAAGAGCTGTGTTGCTCATTGATGAAATAGATAAAGCCGACATTGAGTTCCCTAATGACCTATTGCAAGAAATAGACCGAATGGAATTCTACGTTTATGAAACAAAAGAAACAGTTAAAGCTCTTCATAGACCAATTGTCATTATTACCAGTAATAACGAAAAAGAATTACCAGATGCATTCTTAAGGAGATGTTTTTTCCATTACATTTCTTTTCCTGATAGAGAAACAATGCAGGAAATTGTGAAAGTCCATCATCCGAAGATAAAACAAAAGTTGGTTAAAGAGGCTCTAGATATTTTCTTTGATGTAAGAAAAGTTCCTGGACTAAAAAAGAAACCGTCGACCTCTGAATTAGTTGATTGGTTAAAACTTCTAATGTCTGATGATCTTCCAGATGAAATACTTAAGAACAGGGATGCTACTAAAGCAATTCCTCCTCTTTACGGTGCATTAATTAAAAATGAACAGGATGTTCAATTACTAGAAAGACTTGCATTTATGGCAAGGAGAGAATCTGGAAATCAACAATAATGCTTTTAAATTTATTTGGCACACTTAGAAATACAGGAGTTCCTTGCACCTTAAGGGAATTTCTAGATTTATTAGCTGGATTAGAAAAACAGTTAGCTTTTGCTAATTCTGAAGACTTTTATTACTTATCAAGAGCAACACTGGTTAAAGATGAGAAACACTACGATAAGTTTGATAGAGCATTTGATATATATTTCAAGGGTTTAGAAACTCTCGATGACATTATTGAAGCTCTAGTTCCTGAAGACTGGTTGCGTAAAGAGTTTGAGAAGTTCTTATCTGAGGATGAATTAAAAAAAATTAAATCTCTCGGTGGTTTGGAAAAACTGTTAGAAGAATTTAAGAAAAGATTAGAAGAACAGAAGGAAAGACATGAAAAAGGAGATAAATGGGTGGGTACCGGAGGAACTTCACCTTACGGTAACGCCGGCTCTAATCCTGAAGGAATAAGAGTTGACGGTGAAGGAAAACAAAATAAAGCAGTAAAAGTCTGGCAACAAAGAGATTACAAAAATTTAGATGATTCTATAGAGCTAGGAACAAGAAATATAAAAATGGCTTTAAGAAGATTAAGAAAATTCGCTCGACAAGGTCTAGAAGAAGAATTCGATTTGGATGGCACCATTAAACATACTGCAAAAAATGCTGGGCTATTAGATATAAAAATGATTGCAGAAAAACAAAATGCCGTAAAGGTTCTTGTTTTCTTTGATGTAGGCGGTTCTATGGATCCTCATATCAAGGTATGTGAGGAACTCTTTTCGGCTGTAAAAACTGAATTTAAGCATCTTGAATATTTTTATTTCCATAATTTTATTTATGAATCTGTGTGGAAAGATAATAAACGCAGACATAATGAAAGAATTAAAACAGACGATATCCTCCATAAGTATGGAGCTGATTACAAAGTTATCTTTGTCGGAGATGCAACAATGGCTCCTTATGAGATCACTAATCCCGGAGGCAGTATCGAACACTGGAATGAAGAAGCTGGCTCGTTGTGGATGAAAAAAATCACTACAATTTACGATAAGGTTGCTTGGCTCAATCCAGTGCCATCTGAACATTGGGATTACTCTGCATCCATAGACATAACTAGAACTTTAATCGAAGACCATATGTACGGCCTTACTCTAAAAGGTCTTGAAGATAGTATGTCTTATCTATCAAAATAAATTTGTCTGAGAACGCTCTAAAAATAGAAAATCTTTCCAAGATCTATTCTGGAGATCTTGTTGCGCTTAATAATATTTCTTTAGAAGTTAAAAAGGGGGATTTTTATGCATTACTTGGTCCAAACGGAGCAGGAAAATCAACCACAATTGGGATTATTAGCTCATTAGTAACAAAAACATCCGGTTTAGTTGAGTTGATGGGCATCGATATTGATGTAAATCATAGCAAGGCTAAAAAGAATCTTGGTGTTGTTGGTCAGGAAGTTAATTTCAATCAGTTTGAAACTGTTTTACAAATTCTTGAGCAACAAGCTGGTTACTTTGGCTTGCCCAGAAAAATAATCAAAGAAAGATCTGAATATTATTTAAGAAATCTAGGCCTTTGGGAAAAAAGAAAAGAACAGGGTAGAAATCTTTCTGGTGGAATGAAACGAAGACTTATGGTCGCAAAAGCCTTAATAAATAATCCAGATCTTTTAATTTTAGATGAACCAACTGCTGGAGTTGATATTGAGCTTAGGAGATCGCTTTGGGATTTTTTAACTGAAATTAATAACAACGGAACAACCATCATCTTAACCACTCACTATCTAGAAGAAGCAGAAAAGCTATGCAAAAATATTTCCATAATTGATAAGGGAGAGATAGTAAAAACTTCATCAATGCAGTCATTGCTAAGAGAGTTAGATACAGAGATCTTCATATTTGATTTAAAGGATCAAATTGATCCTAAAAGTATTTCAAATAGTCCCTTTGACATTAAGATATTGGATACATATCAAATTTCAGTTGAGATAAATAAATCACAAAGTTTGAATGAAATTTTTAGATATTTGAATGAAAATAATTTGAATATTCTAAGCATGCGTAATGAAACCAACAGGTTAGAAGAATTATTTTTGGACTTAACAGAAAAATGAATTACACAGAACAGATCAACGCTCTACTTAGTCTCATAAAAAAAGAATTGCATAGATTTTTTAGAATTTGGACACAAAGCTTAATTCCCCCTGTAGCTACCTCAGTTTTATACTTTGTAATCTTTGGCTCTTTAATAGGAAAAAGAATAGGAGATATGGGCGGAGTAGATTATATGCAATTTATGGCTCCTGGATTAGTCATGTTGTCAGTTATTACAAATTCTTATTCAAATGTGGTCGCTTCTTTTTTTGGGGTTAAATTTCAAAAAAGCATAGAGGAACTTCTGGTATCTCCAATGCCAATATATTTGATTATTATCGGATTTGTTGTTGGTGGAGTCGCAAGAGGAATAATAGTTGGCCTTCTGGTGATGATAACAGCTCTGTTTTTTACTAACCTTGAAGTTCAGAATATACCTTTAACTCTTTTGATAGTAATCCTTACTGCAACTTTATTCTCTCTAGCCGGAATGATTAATGCAATTTTTGCAAACAGTTTTGATGATATAAGTATTGTCCCAACCTTTGTCCTTACTCCATTAATTTATTTAGGCGGAGTTTTTTATTCTATCGAACTTCTTTCAGATTTCTGGCAAGGCGTCTCTAAAATTAATCCAATCTTATATATGGTAAATTCCTTTCGTTACGGGATGATTGGCATATCAGATATCAGTGTTGACTATGCCATTTTAGTGATCTGTTTATTCATTTTAATTTTTTCCATATTTGTTTATATCCTCTTAAAAAGAGGAATAGGGATCAGGACTTAAAATGTTTGATTTTTTTATTGGCATATTATTTTTCGTTTCATCTTTCAGCTTCAGTGAATTTATTGAGATAGACAGCTGCGACAATGATGATTCTTTTTCTATTGTTTGCGGATTTCAAAACCCTGAGGATTTATATTTATCACCATCACAAAATAAAATAATTATTTCAGAATTTGGTTCTTTAGCTCCAAATACCAAATACGGGAAAATATCATTCTATGATTTAGTTTCTGAATCAAAAGGAATTCCAAATTTTATTTATGAAGAAAACACTTGGGGTGACCCAAACTGTAAATTAAAAAGTAGACAATTATCACCGCATGGAATTGATTTGATTCAAAGAGATGATGGCAGGTATATGCTAGCTGTGGTGAATCATCTACCTAGTGAATCTATTGAGCTTTTTGAGTTAGTTGAAAATGACTCCATAGAATTAATATGGAGAGGTTGTATAGATGCACCTGAAAATAAATATTTTAATGATGTGGCATTAAAGACTGATGGATCTTTTTACATAACTCACATGTATGATTTTAATTCGTCTCAGTGGGCAATTGCTTTTGCCAGTATGATTAAAAATCCTACTGGAGAGGTATATTTTTGGAACATTAATGAGGGATTCACTTCAGTACCTAATACGACAGGTTCTTTTCCAAATGGTATTGATTTAGACGTAAATGAGGAAAATCTATATATAAATTATTGGTTTTCAGGAAAAACAGTAAAATTTAATTTAAAAAACTTATCTGTGGAATTTGAACATATAGGCGGAGGTAAAGATAACTTATTAGTCACAGACTCAGAGCTCTGGGTTGCAGCTCATGATTATTCTGGTTTGGAGAGCTTACAGTGCGATTACTCAATAATTCAATGTCCTTTACCGTTCACGATACATCATTTAGCTTTGGAGAATTTAGATGTGCTAGGTGTTTATAGCTTTTCCAAAGGGCAAATCGGCGCTGCAACAGTTGCGCTTCCTTATAAAAATAAGATTTGGCTTGGATCATTTCATGGAGATAGAATAGCCAGCTTTGAATTGAAATAAATGGAGAGATGGCAGAGTGGTCGAATGCGCTCGCTTGGAAAGCGGGTAAGGGGGAAACTCCTTCAAGGGTTCGAATCCCTTTCTCTCCGCCATCATTGAAATGGAATATATAGATTCAAAATATTTTAGTTACGCTGATCCTGATGATCCTTATCTGAAAAGATTAATCATTAGGGCTATTGAAAATATTTCAGGTCAACCGGAGCTATATAAACTTTATAACGAATATCAAAGATCTTCGGAGTTATATAGAAATTTTTGGGAAGGAAGCGTTAAGAAGTTGAATTTGAATGTCAATTTTTCTCAAGAAGCTTTAAAACAGATACCCAAAGAAGGTCCGCTGGTAGTTGTTGCCAACCATCCCTTTGGCGTGTTGGATGGGTTGGTTATCTGTTGGTTAATGAGTCTTGTAAGAGATGATTTTAAAGTTCTAACTCATTCCTTACTGCTTAGAGCTCCTGAGACTAAAGGATATCTCCTGCCGGTGGATTTTGCTTTAACAAAAGAAGCACTCAAGACAAATTTAGAAACAAGAAAACTTTCTAGAGAATTTCTGTCGAACGGAGGATCAATTGTTATTTTTCCAAGTGGATGTGTGTCAACTAAGATGAAAATGAGCGAAAAAATTGCATTTGATTGTCAGTGGAAAGTATTTACCTCTAGGCTTATTAAACAAACTGATGCAACGATAGTTCCTATTTATTTTCCAGGTCAAAATTCTGACTTGTTTCAATTAGCTAGTCGCTTAGGAATAATGTTTAGATCTGCACTTTTATTTAGGGAAGTAAGAAGAAGAATGGGCACTGAAGTTCCCGTGACGATCGGCAAACCACTAAAACTTAAAGATTTTGAAGAAAATATATCTAACCAAGATTTGGTAAAAAGTTTAAGAACTTTAACCTATTCTTTAGATCCTGACTTACCTCCAGATCCTCCCCTTGGCATGGAGTTATAAGAAATACTAATTAATAGAATTATAAATATCTTGAAAAATATTAGTTTTCCTAATAAATTAGAGTTATTAATATTTCTGGGGGGAGATGTTAGTTTTAAGCAGAAAAAAAGATCAAAAGTTATTGATCGGCGAGAATGTAACTATTACTGTTCTTGAAATCAAGGGCAGCCAAGTTAGATTAGGAATTACTGCACCAAATCAAGTTCCAGTCCATCGAGAAGAGATAGTCTCTTTAGAGAAGACTACTTAACCCTTTCTACTTTATACTTAGATTTTTAACGGGCGCCCGTAGCTCAGTTGGATAGAGCACCAGGCTACGAACTTGGGTGTCGGAGGTTCGAATCCTTCCGGGCGTGCCATTTTTTTGTAGTAAAATAAGTCATGGCATTAGAATTAAATAGCAGCAAACAACCCTTCGTAAAGATTAATTCTCCAAAATACAATCTTAAATTTCCTTTTGAAAGAAATTTTGATTTAACGGATCTTATGCTCTTTACCAAGGGTGATGAACCTTATCAGCATTTTGCAAACCTAAGAAAGAACGCACCGATATATTTTCATGAAACTGGTCCAGAAGATTTTGAACCTGGGTTTTGGGTTTTAACTAAATATAAAGATATTGAGTTTGTATCAAAAAATCAGGAAATTTTTTCATCTCAATTGGCCGGTGGAACTGCACTTACCCATGGTTTTGAGCAACAAGATGATTTACCGTTGTATAGATCAACTATGGATCATATGCTCAGCCTTGATGGTATGTTGCATTTAAGTATGCGTAATCCACACATGGCTTTTTTTAATCCTAAGTACGTTTCTAATTTAAGAAAAAAAGTAGAGCTTAAAGTTGATCAGTTGTTGAATCAAATTGCGCCCCTAGGAAAATGTAATCTTGTTGAGGCTGTTTCTGCAGAAGTTCCAATGTTTACTCTGTGTGAAATGTTAGGAGTCCCTGAAGAAGATAGATCCAAAATCATAGAATGGATGAAATTTCTTGAAATGGCTCAACTTATTGCTGCTACTCAAGCAGCAGAAAAAGGAGATATTGAATTTTCTGAAGAACAAACACAAGCAGCCCCTGACCCTGCTCTAGTAGAAATGTTTACTAATATGGTCGCGGAGATGTTTGACTATGGTAGAACAATTCTTGAATCTAGAAGAAAGGATCCTAAAGACGATCTTTTGTCTGTGATTGCCAACATTGAAGTTGAAGGAGAAAAACTACCTAATGAATATCTAGATGGCTCTTGGTTGTTAATTATTTTTGCTGGAAATGATACGACAAGAAATTCTATCAGCGGAACCATGAATTTATTGTCGGAGAATCCTGACCAAAAAAATTTAGTATTGAATGATAAAAGTCTTTTATCAAATATGGTTCATGAATCAATCAGAATGGTTTCTCCTGTAAGGTACATGAGAAGAACCACTAAATGCGATACCCAGATTGGAGATCAAGAGATCGGACCAAATGAAAAGGTTTCATTATGGTACGGTGCTGCAAATAGAGATCCAGAAATTTTTACTGATCCTGATAAATTTGATGTAACTAGAGAGAATGCTAAAAAACATCTTGCCTTTGGTTACGGACGACATTTATGCTTAGGAAAGCACACAGCTAATATGCAGTTAGAAGTTGTCTATGAAAAAATATTCTCAAGGTTTCCTGAAATGGAACAGGATGGAGAAATGATTTTAACTCCGAATAATTTTGTTAACGCCATCCAAGACGTACCGGTTAAGTTTAATCCAGAAAAATAGTTCTCGATTATGAAATCTCATCATATTTTATGTTTGTTCTGTTATTCGCTCAGCCTTGCAGCTGCGGCAGTAAGTTTAAGTGCTACTGATCCATTTGGATTTCATTTATGGGTTGATATCGTCATTGCACATGTTGTTAGCACTTTAGTTATTTTTTTATTTAGTACCTTTTATTCTAATTCTAGCTTGTATGATCCTTATTGGTCTGTAGCGCCAGTTCCTATTTACTTTTTCGTTACTTTATCTGATGAAAATGGGATTAACCTAGAACGTATTTTTCTGGTAGGTATCCCGGTTTGTTATTGGGCATTCAGATTGACTCATAATTGGATACGCACTTGGCCAGGTTTATCCAAAGAAGATTTTAGATATGTGAATTTGTATGAAACTTTTGGATCCTTCAAGTGGTTTATAAATCTTTTTGGCATTCATCTTTTTCCTACTTTGATTGTAAATTTGTGTCTTTTTCCTTTGTATTTTTATTTTATTGAAAATTCAGCAGATATAAGTTCACTTGATTATTTAATATGTCTTTTTACTCTCTCCATGGTTTTGCTTGAACAGATATCCGATGAGCAAATGCATATTTTTAAAGCTAATATTGAAAATAAAGGAAATACCATGAATGAGGGTTTATGGAAATATTCTCGTCATCCAAACTACCTTGGTGAAGTGGGTTTTTGGTTTGGATTATGTGGTTTTGGATTAATCGGCTCTAATGGCTCTATTCTTCTTTTGATTTGCCCTATAGCAATGTTATTAATGTTTATGTTTGCATCTATTCCAATGATGGATAACAGAAGCCTAGAAAATAGACCCGATTATGCAGACTACATGAAAAAAACTTCCTCTTTAATGCTTTTTCCAAGCAAAAAATGACTACTCATCAATTAGTAATGCTGATCTGGAGCTTGGTAGGCCTGTCAGTATTTATTTATTTATTTTTTCAAACAGCACCTTACGGAAGACACCAAGAAAAAGGGTGGGGCTTTGAAATAAGTTCTCGATGGGGCTGGATCCTTATGGAATCTCCAGCATTCTATTTAATGTTAATTTTCTTGATTTTGAATTTTTCAAATAGTTCAAATTTTTCAATTTTTGCTGCCATTTTATTTATGATTCATTACTTTAATCGAAGCTTCATTTGGCCAATTAAAGCAAGAATAAAAAATAAGAGCATGCCAGTGACTATAGCTCTATCTGCATTTTTATTTAATTTTGTTAATGTTTATATCCAAGGGACTTGGCTGTTTTACATATCAGACTATGCAACAAGTCATTTTAGTTCTGTTCCTTTTTTCTTGGGTCTTAGTCTATTTTTTATTGGAATGTTCATAAACATTAAATCAGATGAAATTTTATTTTCTCTTAGAAAGAAAAATGAGGGATATCAAGTGCCAAAAGGGTTCATGTACAAATACGTATCCTGTCCAAACTATTTAGGTGAGTTTATAGAATGGTTGGGTTGGGCAATAATGACATTTAGCACAGCCGGCTTTGTATTTTTTTTCTGGACTGTAGCTAATTTACTACCAAGAGCTGTTGCCAATCACAAATGGTATAAAGATAACTTTGAAGATTATCCTAAAGATAGAAAAGCTGTAATTCCTAAACTTTTATAGTTTTTCTTCTAGATTCTCTATTCTCTTTTCCAGTTCAGAGATCTTTTTGAGAATTTCAATAATTTCATCACTTTTTGCAAAACCGGCGCCTTGAATATATTTTTCTAAAGCAGGTTTTAGGATTTTTTCTATATTTTTGATGTCTTTAGCAATAGTAAAAGGATTCATAATTTTTGTTAGTTAATTGTTATAATTTTAGCATTCGGAGGGAGAAATGGATTTAACAACAAAAGTTATTTTGATTGTCTTATTTGTATTTTTTGCAACACTCTCTCTTTTTTTTATTATCAATCCTAATGTAATTAGCGTTTTTCCCGGTGTAGGTTTCTCTGATGAGGAAATGTACGAATGGAGATTACGAACAATCATTCCTTCACTTTATCTTACAATTTGTTACTTCATTTACAGATTTTTTGCAGGAAAAAATCCAACCTCAACCTTGTGGCCTATTTATATTGTGATAACTTCATTCGCAATTACTCAGTTTGTAGCTTTTTTCTTTATGGGGATTTCAATAACTCAAACCGTTTCCTTCTTAATAACAATTGGCACAGCTTTTGCTCTTAGAATGGCTGATTTAAAAAGAAGCAGGCAAATAATAGGTAGGTTCTAGCAGTGTCTTTTCAAGCTCAAGGACTTCTTTGTCAATATTTATCCGAAGATATGTCTGGAATTAATATGGGAACTTTAGAGTTACCACAAATTGAAAAAGATTTAGTCAAAATAAAAATATCACACGCTTCATTAAATTTTCCAGATTGGCTGATGTCTCAAGGAAAATATCAAAGAAAACCAGAACTACCATTTTTCTTAGGCATGGAAGGTTCTGGAATTATAGAATCTGTTGGTCCGGATGCAAAAGAGTTGCAAATTGGTGATGAAGTAATGTTTGGCGGTTGGGGTCATGGAGCAATGGCTAACTATATTGTTTTACCTGCATCCAAAATAACAAAAAAACCTAGTGCTTTAAATATGGCAGAAGCAGCTGCATTTGCTACTGCCTACACTACTGCATACGTCTCATTAATTAGGAGAGGGGAGATGAAACCCGATGACGTCGTTCTTATTCATGGTTCTTCAGGTGGAGTTGGTATGGCAGCTGTTCAACTTGCAAAAATGTTTGGCAATACGGTAATTGCAACAGGAACATCTGATGAGAAACTCGAGATTGTTAAATCTTGGGGTGCAGATCATGTTTTAAATACTTTAAAGAATGGCACAACTACTTTTAGAGAAGAAGTTAAAAATCTAACAGATGGCAAAGGAGCTGATGTCATCTACGATCCAGTTGGAGGAGATGTTTTTGACGAGTCTATCCGTTGTATAAATTGGAATGGAAGATTATTGATTGTTGGTTTCACGAGCGGCAGATTGCCTAGCCTGCCAGTAAATATAGCGTTGATAAAAGGTTTTTCGGTAATTGGCGTTAGAGCTGGTGAATACGGTATTCGAGATCCTGAAAAGGGTGCAGAAACGAAAAAAATTATCCATGAACTTGCAGAGACGGGAAATTTAAAGCCACATGTATGTAAAGAATTTAATCTAACTGATGCAAAAGATGCCTTGGAATATCTATCTGAAAGAAAATTAGTTGGAAAAGTGGTTATAAAAAATAATTTATGAGTTACTTGTCGTCTAGGCTGTATGAAAATAAAACATACGGTTACTTTGTCCTAGGAGTTCTAACTACCGTTTATAGTTTTAACTTCATTGATAGACAGCTTCTAGTTATTCTTCAAGAATCTATCAAGGCAGAAATGGGTTTATCTGATACTCAGCTTGGACTTTTGTCTGGTTTTTCTTTTGCAATATTTTATGTTTCTTTCGGTATTCCGTTAGCAAAATTAGCCGATACTTGGATTAGAAGGGATGTCATCGCTATTTCTTTAACTATTTGGAGTTCGATGACCGCTGTTAGTGGGTTTGCTCAAAATTTTATACATTTATTGTTAGCAAGAATTGGTGTTGCTATTGGAGAAGCTGGAGGCAGCCCTCCAGCGCATGCTATGGTCTCTGATATTTTTAATCAGGAGCAAAGAGCAACAGCTTTAGCAATTTACTCAACCGGTATTAACATTGGAATATTATTTGGTTTTCTATTAGGTGGCTGGATAAATGAATTTTATGGGTGGCGGACAGCTTTTCTTGTTGTTGGACTTCCCGGGATAGCTTTAGCTATTTTCTTGAAATTAGCTGTAGCTGAACCTGATAGAGGTATGGCCGAAGAAAAAATCGACGATGGAACTGCTCCAAAACTTAAAGAGACACTCAAGCATCTATGGTCAAGAAAATCATTTAGACACCTATCCATTGCATGCGGGATTCATGCTTTTGTTTCCTATGGGGCAGGGAATTTCCTTCCCTCATTATTTTTAAGGTTGCACGATATTGAGACAGGGGAGCTGGGAACTTGGTTAGCATTAAGTTCTGTTGCAGGTGGAGTTGGAACCTTTATGGGTGGTTATCTCTCAGATAAATTAGGTAAGCAAGACCCTAGATGGTATCAATGGGTGCCTGCGATAACTACACTTATCTATCTTCCCTTTACTTTATTTATATATTTAACAGATCAAACTTATTTAGCTTTGATGACTACTTTTATCACAGGCATGCTATTCAATGCTTATTTAGCTCCAAATTTAGCAATAACTCACTCATTGGTCGGATTAAGAATGAGGGCAATGTCCTCTGCGATATTATTCTTTATTCTTAATTTCATTGGTTTAGGATTTGGTCCCATGGTTATTGGCTTTGTTAGCGATATGATTAATCCAACTTACGGAATAGAGTCAATACGTTATGCCTTACTTATCGTAATTCCTATTTCAACTGTATGGTCTGCCACTCATTATTTTATTGCTGCCAAGTATATTAGAGATGATCTAGAACTAGCATCAAAATAAAATGTCAAAAAAAATTCTAATATTTTTATCAATAGCTTTATTTCTGTACTTGTTTGATTGGTTTTTAAATAATGACAATGAAAATATGATTTACGTTAGCGATAACGACATTGATTTTTTGGTAGCTACTTGGAATGATCAAATGCAAAGACCTCCTAGTGAAGAAGAACTAAAGACCATTATAGAAAACTTTATACAAAACGAAGTTTTATATCGAGAAGCTTTGAAATTAAATTTAGATAGAGGAGACATTATTGTCAAAAGAAGACTTGTTCAAAAATTAGGTTTTTTGAAACAAGAAGAAGGTGTGAAAATCCCGAATGATAATGAGTTAAAAAAATTTTTTGATGAGAATAAAGATGAATTTAGGATTCCCAAAAGGTTAAGTTTTAACCATATCTTTTTCTCAAAAGAATCACGCGCATTAGAGGAAGTAAGACAATATCTTATAGATAAAAATATAAAGAGCGATCCATTTTTATTAGGAAGAAATTTTTCAGATAAAACAATAAGACAAATACAGAGAGATTTCGGGGATAAATTTGCTGCTTCATTGGATGAATTAACAACTCTTAAAAACGATCTTGTAATTGAATCTATTTATGGGTGGCACATAGTAAATGTATCTAATATTGAAGATTCTTATTTACCTGAATTTAATTCCATCAGAGATAAACTTTTAGATACGTATTTATTAGTAAAAAAGGATGAAGTCTTAAAAAAGTATACAGAAGATTTAATAAAATCTTACGACGTATCTTTAAGCAAAAAATATAGTTTTGAGTAAATTAGTACTTTATTTATTTTTGTTGGTTTTTTCGAGCTTTGAAGTCAATTCTCATGAATTTACACCTGCACAACTTGAAATTACTCAAATTTCAGAATCAGACTATTTAGTTAACTGGAAATTTCCCTTAAATCAATCTTCTAAATCAAGGATAAATTTTCCTGAATTTTGCTCATCTGAAGATGATTTATTTCCAAAAAGAAGTGGAAAATATCTATTAGAAATAATTGAACTAAATTGCACAAAATCGCTTAAAGGATCCACTTTGAATGTCACTAATATGTCATTTATGACCGATGTGATGGTAACAATTAGATTTATTAACGATGAAGTCTTTCAAGACTACATAACTTCGGAAAATACAGATTTAGTTATACCAAATGAAGTTGAATACTCTAACTTTTCATATTTATTTATGGGATTTGAACATCTGTTGGGAGGGTATGATCATATCTTATTTGTATTTGGCTTAGTTTTTCTAATTAGCGGTTGGTTTAATTTAATAAAAACAATTACATCCTTTACGGTTGCTCATAGCATTACATTGGCATTGTCTTCTTTGGGTGTAGTTAGATTACCTCAAACTGCAACCGAAGCAGTCATTGCTTTAACAATAATTTATTTAGCCTATGAGATTTTAGATAAAAAAGATTTAAGAAAAATTCCTTGGCATATACCTTTTGGGTTTGGATTGATTCATGGGTTTGGATTTGCTGGTGCTTTAATGGAAATTGGATTTTCAGGGCAAAGCTTATTTCAAACCTTGTTGTTATTTAATGTAGGCATTGAATTAGCTCAACTGAGTTTGTTACCGATAATTTTCTTTTTGATTTTTCTTTTTTCAAAAATAAATCTAAAAAATGAATTCAAAATAATTTCCGCTTTTGCGATAGGAGGCATAAGCAGCTATTGGTTTATTGAAAGAACTTTGAATTTATTTATTGCATAAAAAAAGGAGATTTATAAATCTCCTTTTTTTAAAACTTTTATTTAGTTTAGCGGATTAGAATCTGGTTGAAACTCATAGTAACCATCTACAGGGATCATTAAGTGAGCATAAGGAGTTCCTTTAAACATCTGGTACGGCGCTCCTGTTCTGAAATCTGTAGGGAAATTTTCTATAGTTTTTGTATCTTTTGGCATCAACATTAAGTGAGGCCCTGACTCGATAAAGTGTCCCATCATTTTAGCTTTATCGTGATCTCCTCCATAGAAGCTTGAATTCATATTATCCTCACCCATATCACCATTTAGCATCCAAATGTAAGCATCTCTTTTCATGTTAGGTTTACCACCCGTCATGTAAGCTTCAGCCCACTTAAAACCTTCCTCATCAGCACAAAGGGTATTTCCATGTTGAGGAGTTTCAAATCCTCCTTCAGGCATTTCTAGTGTAGCGGTGCAGGTCCATCCATTAGATCCTTCTCGTATCACTTTTCCGTCTCCTCCAACAATTGTTGCAAATTCTCCTATAAAATCTGGTGCAGCCTTGCTGTAGGCCCAAATTTGCCATTCATCAGAATCATGAGACGCGTTAGGTTCATCTGATGTTGATGTAGAACAGGATATTAAGAAAACGATTAATAAACCAATTACATATTTCATATTTAACTCCATTTAATCCTTATTAAAACCTTTTTTTATATTCTTGAGAAGTAAATAAAATTCTTATAAGATAGTTTTATTAGAAATATAATTTTAATTATTTTCGTTATTTTTCTCGTCTCATGTGGTGGCGGTGGTGGTTCAAACTCATCTGAACCTATCCAACAATACAACACACTAACCAATACTCAAACCAATACTCAAACCAATACTCAAACTAATACACAGACAAACACTCAAACTGAAACTGAAGAAGTGATTCAAGCTAATTTTGGCGAGGTTAAATTCGGTGAAGCTAAATTTGAATAGGAGATAACTATGAGATTACTAACTATATTTTGTTTACTTTTTTGTTTTGGATTAATGGCAAAGGACTATAAATCGTTACAACGTTTAAACGAGGGTGACGTTATTTCTGCTGAAGTCTTTAATGATATTTTAGAAAGAATTGAATTAACTTTAAATTCTGCATCAGCATCAGACCTAGTTGGTACATGGGATGTAGTGCAAACCACTTGTGCAGGAAATGGAGGTTTAGGTAATTGTACCAATCCTAATCCTGCTCCCATTGGTTTTGGTTCATCTACAGATAATCTATATAAGCAAAGAATAGATACTGTAATCTTTTCAGATGATGGAGATGGAACTTATTCTTTCCAAACTTCGAATTATTGTGCTTTCGTCAGAACAGGAGTAGGAAATTCCTCTTGCTCCAGTAGATATGCAATTGTAGATGGAATGTTTATATTTTACCCTATAGAGTCAGGTGGTACAGAATTTTTTGCTGCATATACTTTTAAAAAAATAAGCGATACAAGAATAATATTAGGATTGTCTCAAAGTCAATCTGGTTCATTTAACATAATCAGACTAGATAAGAAAAATCTTCCACCTGAGGCTCCTGCAAACTTAGTTGTGTCAAATTCCTCAGGAACCATATCGCTTTCATGGGATGCTGTAGTTGCTACAGAGACTTTTCTTGTTGACGGGTCAACTCCGGTAACACAATCTGAAGGAGCTGCTAGTTCATATAAGATTCAATCTAAAGATGCAGCCGATGGCACGTATACCGAGTTAGCAACGGCTACAACGAATTCCTATACCGATACCATCACGTCTGGCACCACTCGTTGGTATCGTGTTTATGCTGTTAACGAATACGGAACCAGTAAAGGTTCTAATGTCGTGAGTATTAGTTATTCAGAATAGAATAATTATGTTTTAATGGCGTCAAATTTATATTTGGCTTAAAGTCTATATAAAAATCAACAGTTGCGGGCATGGTATAATGGCTATTACTTCAGCCTTCCAAGCTGACGATGCGGGTTCGATTCCCGCTGCCCGCTCCACAGAATAATATGAATATCCAAAACAAAATTAAAGAGAAAATAGATCAGGAAAACATACCTTTTGCTTCATTCGCAGTTACCAATGAGTATGAAACAGTAATACATGAGCACTATGGCAATCAACTCGAAGGAGAAGATAAACCGCCTTCGAACAGCACTATTTATAGAATTGCATCGATGACAAAGCCTATTGTTACCTTTGCAGCACTAAAGTGTGTTGAACTTGGGCTGATTGATTTAGATAAACCTGTTCATAATTTTCATTCAGATCTAAAAGATTTAGAGGTAGGAAAACTTCAAGATGGAAAAGTTATTTATGAAAAAGCTAATAAGGACATCACACTTCATCATTTGCTAGCTCATACTTCAGGATTTGCATATGATTTTCATGACCCTCTACTTGCTCACCTCATCTTAGAAGAAAAGATCGCTCCTCTCACAGATAAAGAAGGTAAATTTATTAATGTTCCGCTTTCATATCATCCTGACTCTAGATGGGAATATGGGGTCGGTCTTGATTGGGTTGGAGTCATCTTAGAAAAATTATTGAATAAAAATTTAGAAGAGATTTGCAGGGAATTTGTTTTTGATCCTCTCGGGATGAACGATACTTCTTTCGATCCTGACTTTCTAGGAAAAGATAGGTTGGCAGAGATGCACCTTATGGATAATGGAAATTTTATTCATTCCACCGGTCTTTTTGATGATTCTGTTCAGTCATTTTTTAGTGGTGGCGGTGGAATTCTTTCTAATCCATCTGACTATTGTAAATTTATGAGAATTTTTCTTTCAGATACAAATCCACTTTTATCTGATTCGCTCACTTCACTTATGACCACAAATCAAATAGGTGATTTAAATTATTCCTATCAACCTACGTTTAATCCAGTTTTGATTCATGGAAACGAATGGTTTCCGGAAATAAAGAAAAAATGGGGATACGGCTTTTTGATCAACGAAGAGGATATACCTGATAGAAGAAAAAAAGGATCTTTATCATGGTCAGGTATTTTTAATACTTATTTTTGGATCGATCCACAATCAAAAATTGCCGGTACTGTTATGATGCAATTATCACCGCATTACGATGAAAAATGTAAAGGTTTACTAGAAGTAATGGAAAAAGCTGTTTATGAAGAGATGTAATTAATCTTTGAATAACTGATCAGCAACATAAGGGTTAGTTTTCTTTTCTTGACCAAATGTTGATAAAGGACCATGTCCTGGAACAAAAGTAGTATCATCATCTAACTTCCAAAGTTTATTTCTAATAGAGTCTATAAGGCTCTGAGTATTTCCCCTTGGCAGATCAGTTCGGCCTATAGAACCTTGAAATAGTACATCACCAACGATAGCAATTTTTGCATCAGCTTGGTGAAATACAACATGGCCAGGAGTATGACCTGGACAGTGATATACATCAAAAGAAATTCCATCTAATTCAATCTTATCCCCATCATCCAACCACCTATCAGGTAGAAAATTTTTTGTTCCAGGCACACCATACATTTTGCCTTGATCTTCTAAACCCGAAATTAAAAATTCATCATCAGGATGAGGTCCTTCTATTTTTACATTATGTTCTTGAGATAAATTAAAAGCACCTCCAGCATGATCTAAGTGCCCATGAGTAATAAAGATTTTTACTAGGTTCAAATTATTTTTTGATAAAAAATCATTAATTTTATCTAAATCGCCGCCTGGATCTGTGACCGCTGCATTTTTAGTATTTTCATTCCAAATAACACAGCTATTTTGCATTAAAGGAGTGACAGGGATAATTGCTACTTTTAGGTTTTCCATGATCTAATTATACATATGGAATATAAACATCTTAATGGAAATGGATTAAAAATAGGCGCAGCAATTGAAGGTGAGGGTCCTTTAATTGTTTTGGTTCACGGATGGCCTGAAAGTTGGTACAGCTGGAGACATCAAATACCTTTTCTAACATCGCTAGGTTACAAAGTTGCCGCAATTGATGTAAGAGGATATGGCCAATCTGATAAGCCTTACGAAATTTCTGAATATTCGATGAAAAATTTAACTTCGGATGTCATTTCAGTAATAGAAGATCTTGGATACTCTGATGCAATTCTATTTGGCCATGACTGGGGAGCACCAATAGTCTGGAATACTGCGGCTCTTTACCCTGATAAAATTTCTGCTGTTGGAGCATTATCAGTTCCCTACACAGGCAGAGGACCAATGTCTTCCATTGATTTATGGAAAATGCTGTACAAAGGGAAATTTTTCTATCAACTTTATTTTCAAGAAGAAGGCGTTGCTGAAGAAGAATTTGAAAAGGATTTAAAAAATGCTTTAGAGCTTACATATTTCTCAAGCGACGGAAGAGGAATGTCTTTCTTAGCTGAAAATGCTGATAACCCCAAATATCAAAAAAACGTAAATTCAAAATTTTTGGATTGTTTGCCTGCATTTGATGATTACCCAGATTGGATTAATAAGGAAGAATTAATGTTCTTTGTAAAAGAATTTGAAAACTCTGGAATGAGAGGCCCTCTCAATAGATATCGTGCTCAAACTATTGATTATGAAGAATTAGTTGAGTTAGAAACTGCAAAAATATCTCAACCTTCTTGTTTTATTTCCGGAACTTTAGATCCAGTTGCATTTTTTCTAAAAAATTCTATTGAAGATGGGGCTGGGAAAGGAGCATTTCATGGCCCAACTGCTGAATCGATGGCAAAAGAAATGCTAGAGAAGAGAAGCGACTTATATGAAGATTTAAGAATCGTTAAATTTATCGATGGTGTGGGCCATTGGACGCAACAAGAAGCACCTGACACAGTCAATGAAAACTTCGAAAAGTTTTTGAAGGGTTTATAAGTTTAAGCTGTTAGTTTTTTATCTATTTGGAGACTTAGTCTTTTTTTGTGACTTCGAGTTTCGTCATTAGACGATTGTCTTCTGAGTAGCTTTTGAATTTTTAATAGCTCGCCAAATGCTGCAGATTGAGCAACCTCATCGTATTTTTTCAGATTAGTGATGGTTATTAATTTACTTAGGTAAGTCGCCTGAAGATTCTGTGTAATAGTATCTATTTCTTTCAATTTTTCCTTTGGAAAAATTCCCTTTGTTAAGTCACTCATCATTTCTGAAACGTTATATTCATTTCCATAAAAAGCAGAATCGGTAATTCTTCTTAACACATCTTTATTTGTCAGATGATTAAGAATTCTTTTGTGCCCTGAAAGAATATAATCATGAAATTTAGGATCTTCATTTTCATCATAAAAATCAAATCCTCTTCTTTCTCGTTGCATGTAAGCAGCGATTGATTCTAAGGGTTTTAGTCCTTCACTACTAAAAGCATAATTATTTAACGTCTCCATTGCTTGCTTTTGAACTTTATAAGGAACAGCTTCATAGGGTTTTTTATCTGATTTAGTGTTTGCAGGGTGACGGGTGACATACACACCTCCAATTTGCCTTGATACAACATCCATGCTGGTCATAATTTGTCTCATCAAAATAAAATAAGATTGATATACAGATTCCCAAGAATCTGACTTAGATTTAATTTTTTCGACTATGCCTGGCATTATTTCCTGAACAAGCTTGTATCTACCGATAGCATATTCAACTGGATCATCACTCATGTCACCTATATTTACTCTAGGATCAATTCCTCTTCCAGGTGATCTCATATCATCAGCGTCATTACCAAAAAAATGACCTTTTTCTTGAGACCTATTTAAAATTTTCTGAATTTCTTCATCAGAAAGATTTGGGGTGTAAGCAAATTCAATTGCCCATTGATCATAAAGGCCAGGCTTTACATCAGAGAACTGGCCTTGTTCCACACCAGGAGGTGCTATGTTGATCGCGTGATAATCCATAACTGAGGCAGATAGCCCTTCTTTGTAAGTTATTTCTGCATTATGAACATCATCATTATTATGAAGAGTCGTTGCTCCCATATTATGATTCAGTCCAAGGGTATGGCCAACTTCATGAAGTATTAACATAGTTAATTCTTCATCAAATAATTTTTCAGTATCCTCAATGGAGAAATCCATTGAACTAGCAACCAAATTACCAAAAATTCTTTGTTCATTTCTCATGGATGAGAAATTACATCGTTCAGAGGAAACTTCAGATGAAAGAAATATATCTTCATACCTCATTCTGTTAGTTAGAAAAATCCATTCCAACATAATATCTGCAGATAAAATTTCTCCAGTTCGAGGGTTAGAAAAACTAGGACCATAACCTCCAAATGGTGGATTTGGAGATGAAGTCCATCTCAATACGTTATATCTAATATCTCCAGCATCCCAATCAGCATCATCTGGCTGAACATCAACTTCGATAGCATCAATAAAACCAGCTTTTTCAAAGGCCAGATTCCATGCGAGCACAGCTTTTATTATTAAAGGCCTTAATTCATTTGGAGTAGTATTTTCTAGCCAAAACTTGATAGGTTTAATTGGTTTAGATTTTGCAGCATCAGGATCTTGTTTTTGAAGATTCCATTTCTGAACTAAGTCTCTATATGGCGTAATTTCTGTTGAACTTAAATCCGTAACCCTATCGGTAAAATAACCTATTCTGGGGTCTTCGAAACGTATTTCAAATCCATTATCTTGTGGCATTTCAAGAAATGTATACCTAAGTTTTACTGAGGTATTTCTTAATGATTCATAGCTTGCGGGATTTGAAAAAACATAATCGACTTCAAAATCGGTATTTTTTGGATAGTTATAAATTTTGGATATAGCGGTCTTAGATCTTGATAAAGACCCAACCCCAAAACTATCGGAGTCATAATCTCTAGGCTCAGATTTTAACTTGGTTAAATTATCGCTTTTTAATAATTTAGTGATATCAATGAGATAGGTAGTTTCATCATCATTTTTGTGAGTGATTTCAAAATTTTCAATGACCGAATCACTTATATTGGATTGAGATTGCCTGCTAAGTTCCGAATTAGGATTAAAATAAAATCCAGTGTTCACTCTAATGAGATTTAGGCTGTTGAATTGTTTTTCAAATTTAATAACTGCTTGGTCTATGTGGCTCCCTTTGAACAGACCTGCTTCCACAGTCCCATTAATGATATGAGCAAAATAAATAAATTCTTTTGAGATATCTTCATCACTTAATTCTAAATAAGTATTTCCATTTTCTGGATCTTGATAGCTTTTTAACAAGCCTTCATAGGAGACGAATTCTTCAACAAATTCTGAAATTAGTTCTCGATCGTCTTCTTTAGATTCTTCCTTGGCTTCCTCCTCTTTTGGATCATCGTTAGATTCATCTGCGATCAATCCAAAGGCAACAAAGAAACTTAAAAATACTATTAAAATTTTGTTTTTCATAAACACTAACAAGCTGGCTATTATAGACTCAGTATCTATAATTTTTAATTTTATCTTTATTCAATGAAAAATCTTTATCGATTATTAGATCTAACTAAAATTTTAATTAATGAAGTCATTGATTATATTGCTTCTTATTTTGGAGTAAAAAAATTTAAAGTAGATACCGTTAAAGATCTTGTCTTAAAAAGCGGTAACAAAAATAACCCACAAGGTATTCTAGATACGATAGATTTTTTTGGTTGGAATAAAGCTTTTCTAATGAACATTGGTGATGAAAAAGGCCTTCTTCTCGAAAAAGCAATAATAGAAAAAAACCCGAAGCACTGTTTAGAGCTGGGGGTTTATTTGGGATATTCATCAATTAGAATTTTAAGAAATCTTCAAGAAGACTCAATACTAACTTCGATCGAAGCAAGTAATAAATATTATGAAATATCCAAAGAAATTGTTTCTCATTCCGGTCTTAATAATCAGTGGAATCCTTTAAGAGGTAAGGCAAAAAATGTCATTCCATCGTTAGGAGAAAAATACGATTTTGTGTTTCTGGATCATTGGAAAGATGAATATTTATCCGATCTAAAAACAATGAAGTCTCTAGAATTGCTGAATGATAAAGCTGTAATATTTGCTGATAACGTTGTTTTATTTAATATGGAAGATTACTTATCTTACGTTAGAAATTCATCATTTTTTGAGAGTAAATTTATATCTACAAAAAGGGAATATTCGAAGACTCAACCTGATGGAATTGAAATATCAACGTTTAACAAAGATGACTGATCTAAAATTAGATTTGCATGGGTCGCGACACCATGAAGTTCCATTAAAGGTTGAGAATTTTTTATACCTAAATCAAGAGAATATGCCAATCCTGATTATCTGTGGAAACAGTCAAAAAATGATAAATATAGTGAAAGATGTTCTTGAAGATATTGATTGTATTTTTGAGATAGGTTCTGGGATAAACTATGGTTGTATCATTGTTCGTAAAATTTAATCATGCCTAACTTTGACTTACTCCTTAGAAACTGTAATTTAATTAATGAGAATTCAATATCGCAAGTTGATATCGCAATTAAAGATAAAAGAATAGAAAAAATTTCTACTACAATCTCTGAAAATGCCAACAAAGAAATTGATGTTAAGGGAAAAAATGTAGCGCCCGGAGTAATAGACGATCAGGTTCACTTCAGAGAGCCAGGATTAACCAAGAAAGGCGAAATCAAAACAGAATCTCTAGCAGCACTGTACGGCGGTATCACTTCAACCATGGATATGCCAAATGTATCACCGGCAAGCACTACACTTGATTTATTAGAGGAAAGATTTCAATTAGCTCAAGAAAAAAGTTGGACTAATTACTCTTTTTATCTTGGAGCTACCCCAGATAACATTGATGAAATAAAAAAGGCTAACCCAAAAGATATTTGTGGACTGAAAATTTTTATGGGTTCATCAACTGGTGATTTATTGGTTAATGATGATGACGCTCTAGACTTAATTTTCAAAGAATCGCCAACATTAATTGTTACTCATTGTGAAGATAATAAAACGATAGAAAATAATTTAGAAAAAATATCAGCCCAGCGTAACGGCAAGCTTTCTCCTCCTGATCATGCTCTCATCAGAGATGAATTGGCTTGTTATATATCCTCTGAAAAAGCAACAAGCTTGGCAAAAAAATACTCCGCAGATCTCCACGTTCTTCATCTTACGACTGAAAGAGAAATTGAACTTTTTGAAGCGAAGCCAACTAAAGATAAAAAGATTACAACAGAAGCTTGTATCCACCATCTCATATTCACTTCAGATGATTATGAAGAATGGGGAAATTTCATCAAATGCAATCCATCAATTAAAGCTCCTAATAATAGAGAAGCATTGAGACAAGCATTAAAAAATAATCAAATTGATATTATTGCAACAGATCATGCTCCACATACTAGAGATGAAAAATCTTTACCTTATTCTGAAGCACCTGCTGGAATACCCTTAATACAACATAGTTTTCAATTGATGCTGGAATTAGCTAATAAGGGTATTTTTACGATTGAGGAAGTAATTAAGTTTGCGTCTCATAATACTGCAGATAGATTTAAAATAATTGATAGGGGTTATGTACGAGAGGGATATTTTGCAGATTTAGTAGTTTTTGAGACTGGAATAAATCATACAGTCACAAATGAAGAGCAAAAATCTAAGTGCGGATGGACTCCTTTTGAAGGATGGGAATTAAGTTCGAGGGTTAATTCAACTATAGTAAACGGTAACGTTTTGCTTGAAGAAGGAAAACTTCACCCAGAGAGAAGATCAAGCGAGAGGCTGGTTTTTAATAAATAATTATTTTTGATCTAAATTCTCTCGGTATTCAGCTTCTACGTTTTCCCTGAACTCAGAATTTTGAATATAAAGACCAAGTATTCCTGCAAGTATTCCTAAGATAACAATCAATCCAAAGAATACAACTAGATTTCTTACTATTTCAGAGTCTTTCATATTTTGTGACATACTAATTCTCGACAGGTTTTTTTAGAAGCTACATTTTATGTTGAGATACTTATTTAATAAAGAAAGATTTTCATGGGCTTTATATGACTGGGCTAATGGGGCCTTCTGGACAACAGTTGTTGCAGGTTTTTTTCCCATTTTTTTTAAATCGTATTGGGCTTCAGATCTTGATGGTCCATCAAGTTCAGCAGTCCTCGGAACCACTAATTCAATTGCAGGATTTTGTATTGTATTGATGGCTCCAATTTTAGGAACAATAGCAGACAAGGCTGGAGCTAAAAAAAACTTCCTAGTTTTTTTTGCTTTATTAGGAATAATCGCCACTGGTTTATTTTTCTTCATTCCAAATGGTTTTTGGATTACTGCATCAGTTTTGTTTGGTATTTCTCTATTGGGGGGATCTGGATCGAATATTTTCTATGATTCTCTGATTGTTGATGTATCCGACGAGAAAAAAAGAAATATTGTCTCTGGTTTTGGTTACGGTTTGGGATATTTGGGTGGCGGAATACTTTTTGTGTTTAATGTTTTATTTTACTTGTATCCAGTTTGGTTTGGTTTTGAAAATGAAGTTCAAGCTATATTAGTTAGTTTTCTTACAGTATCAATTTGGTGGTTTGTTTTTACTGTTCCACTTTTTCTAAACGTCAAAGAACAAAAGCCATCTTCAAAAACAAAACATCTAATAAGAAATTCTTTTAAAGAACTCATCAACACAATTTTGAATATCTCTAAATATAAAAATATCACAATTTTTCTTGTGGCATATTGGCTGTATATCGATGGAGTAGATACTATTACAAGAATGTCTGTTGCCTATGGTTCAGATATTGGACTTGAAGCATCTTCAATGATTACTGCCTTAATAGTTGTCCAATTTATTGCTTTTCCATCTGCAATAATCTATGGATATCTTGCTGAACGTTACGGTCAATTTCTATTTCTTTCCATAGGTATAGTTGCATACATACTGATTACTATAAATGCCTATTTCATGGAAACATCAAAAGATTTCTATACTTTAGCAGTTGGAATTGGTTTAGTTCAGGGCGGGGTTCAATCTGTAAGCAGAGCAATATTTAGCAAAATGGTTCCCCCAGAAAAAGTTGCAGAGTTTTTCGGTTTTTATAATTTTGTTGGGAAAAGTGCAGTTGTTTTTGGGCCCGCATTGGTTGGATGGATTGCTTACTTAACGGGCGACCCTAAGAATGGAATATTCAGTCTTTTACTTCTCTTTATTCCTGGTTTGATAGTTTTACTGCTTGTCCCAAAATCAAAACAAATTTGATTCGCTACATACACTTTTAAGCAAATTTGCTTCATCAGTCATAATCCCGTCTACTTTCATATCAATCAAAGTTTCCATTTTTTCTTTAGAATTAATAGTCCAAACATGCACTTTAAGATTTTTGGTATGTGCATTGTGGATCAAATTATTATCAAGAACATTAATACCATTCCATTTAAGAGGTATTTGAATGCAATCAACACAGCTAATTAGATAATAAAATAACTTAAAAAAAATAACATCAACTATACCCATTGAAATGCATGCTTGATTCCTAATTTTTTTAAAAGCTCTTAACGAACCAGTATTAAATGAGGCTATGCATATTCTTTCATAGGCATCATGGCTATCAATAATATTTGCAACTGCTCTTTCAAGACCTTTTATCTTTAAATCCACATTGAATCTAGTATCAGGAAACTGCTCTAGTACTTCTGTTAATTTAGGAATATATCCTCCCTTGATAAGAGGGATATTTTTTAACTCTTCATAAGTTAGGTCACTAATATTTTTTTTCTCTCCTGATACTCTATAAATGCTTTCATCATGAAATGTTACGATGACTCCATCTTTTGTCATTCTCAAATCGGTTTCGATGTACCTATAACCTAAACTGACTGCATCTTGAAAAGCTTCCAAAGTATTTTCAGTGAAATTGATAGAATTTCCTCTATGAATAAAGGGCTGAAAAGATGTATCAAAAAAAGGGTGCATTTTTATATATAATCTAAAAAATAGCATTTTTTGCCTTGAATAAAAACAAAAGAAAAGTTGGTATAACTGAACTAGTTCTAAGGGATGGCCAACAGTCGTTGATTGCAACAAGAATGAGACTAGATGATATGCTCGAGGTTGCAAATAAAATGGATCAAGTCGGATATTGGTCTGTAGAAATGTGGGGCGGTGCGACTTATGATTCTTGTTTAAGGTATTTGAATGAAGATCCTTGGCGCAGACTTAGGGAACTTAAGAAAATCTTCAAAAAAACCAAACTCCAAATGCTGATAAGAGGAAAAAATCTTGTTGGCTATAAACCATACTCCGATGAAATAGTTAAAGCATTTGTTGAAAAAGCATCATCAAACGGTATAGATGTTTTTAGAACTTTTGATGCGTTAAATGATTTTTCAAATATTGAATTATCTATCAAAGAGGTTAAAAAAAATGGCAAACACGCCCAGGGTGCAATGGCCTATACAGTATCGCCCGTTCATTCAATGAATAGTTGGTTAGATTTGGCAAAACAAATTGAGGATGCTGGTGCTGATTCAGTTGCCATAAAAGATATGGCAGGATTGTTAAAACCAAATGCAGCATTTGAGCTAGTTTCTAATTTAAAAGAAAATATATCTGTCCCTATCCACATGCAAACCCATGCGACAACTGGTTTTTCAACTGCAACAAACATGAAGGCCATAGAAGCCGGTATTGATAATATTGATACATCTATTTCCTCTATGAGTATGACTTATGGCCATACAGCCACAGAAACCATAGTCTCCATGTTTGATGATACAAATCTTTTTTCTGATATTGATAAAAATTTATTTCCAGAATTATCTACTCATTTTAAAAAAATTAGAAAGAAATATGAGTTATTCGAAGGATCGCTTAAAGGTGTTGACGCAAGCATGCTGATTAATCAGGTACCAGGAGGTATGCTTTCTAATTTAGAATCACAACTAAGAGAAATGGATGCTGATGATAAATTTGAAGATGTTCTAAATGAAATCCCCAGAGTAAGACAGGATTTGGGTTTTGTACCTTTAGTCACTCCTAGTTCGCAAATAGTTGGTGCTCAAGCTTTATTTAATGTTCTGGATAATGAGAGATACAAACATCTGAACATTGAGACAGTTAATTTAATACTTGGAAAATACGGCAAAGTTCCTGGAAAAATAAATGAATTTCTCACTGATCTTGCCAAAAAATTGAAACAAGATGATGAAGTCCAAGAGGATTTAGATTCAGCAAAATCTAATTTAAAAACATTTTGTAAAGAGAATAAAATTAAAGATTTTTCTCAAAGACTAGAAAATGTTTTAAGTTATATTTTCTTTCCTAATATTGTAGAAGATTTTTTTCTTAAAAAAGGTTCGAGGAAAGATACTAACCTAGAGCAACTTCAAGAAGAAATAGGATTTGTTATTCAAGAATAAAAAAAAGCCCTCTTATGAGGGCTTTTTTAAGTGTTCATTTGATTAAGGCGCGTAACTAATAGTAAGAGTAACACCACTATCAGCAGTACCATCATCCATTTCTAGATCATAGTAGTAAACACCAATACCGAAATCACCACCCACACCCCAATCGTAACCAATTAGGAAGTCGTTACTAGTATCTTCGTAATCACCGTAAGCAACTGAGAAACTACCTGGACCAGCATCGATACCGTAACCTACTGATACATAATCAGCAGCTCCGTCAATACCAGCAGCGTAGCTAATTCCAAAGCCATAGATATCAAAACCTATGTATGCTTCGTCGAAGTTAGCATCCGTTGCACCAGGGTAGGTATAAGTAATATAACCTACATCAATTGATACGTTATCAGCGATATCAGCACCGTAACCAAGGTATACATCTAATTCTAGTTCAGTTGTATCAACAGCTGTACCGTCAGAAAATTGTACACTTGATCCCCAAGTACCAATATAAAATCCACTGTCAGTTGATAGATCAAATCCACCAGCAACTGCAGGACCGCCTGCGCTTTGAGTCATCCCTCTCCAAATATAATCTGAAGTAAGTGCTATATTTCCAGAAACAGAAACAGCACTTGCTAAAGATGAAACTATTAGCAAAGGAAGGGCTATAACAAACGTTTGTAAATTTTTCATATAAGCTCCTTTAGAGAAAAAAACTATTTAACACTATAAATATTCACTTGAGTGCACTATTTATATGCATTTATAAGGCGTCATCATACACTTTTGAAACATTTTTGTATAAATAATGCTCCAAATACATACACTTTTTATAGTTATGTCAATTATCTTATATAAAGTGCTTTGATCCCTTTAAAAAAGAGTTTTATTGATGTTTAATACACTCTTCATGGAAGATACCAAGTACAAAGCTTTCGTTACTAAAGAATCAGATTCTGGTTTTAGCAATTCAATAGAAAATTTATCAGTCGCTGATTTAAAAGATAATGACTTAATTGTAAAAGTTTCTTACTCTTCATTGAATTATAAAGATGCTCTTTCAGCTTCTGGAAACAGAGGAGTAACTAGAGAATATCCCCACACACCTGGAATAGACGCTGTAGGTGAAGTGATAGAGAGCAATTCATCAGATTTTAAAACCGGTGAAAAGATTATAGTTACTGGTTATGACCTTGGCATGAATACATTTGGCGGCTTCGGTCAATATATTTCAATTCCAGCTAATTGGGCTATACCTCTTCCTAAAGGATTGTCAGAAGCTGAAGCTATGTCAATTGGTACAGCTGGGTTAACTGCTGGACTGTGCGTAAGAAAGTTGCTTATGAATGATTTTACTCCAGATTCTGGAGATGTTTTGGTCACTGGAGCATCTGGAGGGGTTGGTTCAGTTGCTGTCATGGTTTTGTCAAAATTAGGTTTTAAAGTTGTCGCACTAACTGGAAAAAAAGATCAAGCTGATCATTTAGAGTCATTGGGTGCATCCTCGGTAATTATGAGAAGCGAAATGGAAGAACAAGGGAAACCGCTTCAAAGAGGGATTTATCAAGGAGGAGTAGATACAGTCGGAGGAAACATTTTATCCAATTTCATAAGTCAAACATCTCAAAGAGGGGCGATAACTTGCTGTGGTAATGTAGCCAGCGATAAACTACAAACTAGTGTTTTTCCTTTCATTCTTAGAGGGGTGACATTAATAGGTATTGATTCAGCTGAATCTTTATTGGAAGTTAAAAAAGAAATTTGGAAAAATTTTTCTAATGATTGGAAGATAGATTTAGAAAAAATTACCAAAGAGGTTCAACTTGAATCTTTATCGGAAGAAGTTGATAAGATTTTAAAAGGAGAACAAATTGGTAGGATTAGAGTGAACTTAGGTTAAATTATGAATGACGAATTTTATGAAAAAAAGACCGATAAGGAAGATAGCAAGTTTGATGCAATAGTATCTGTAGTTGTTATTTTGTCTGTGACTGCAGCAATCGTTCTTTATGTTTCATCTCAATAATTTAAAGGAGAAAATTAATGGAAGTAAAAGAATTACTTAAAGATTTAAGAATCCCAGTTATAGGAGCTCCATTGTTTACAGTTTCATATCCGGAGCTTGTAATCGCTCAATGCAAAGCAGGTATTGTTGGAAGTTTTCCTGCTCTAAATGCTAGACCTGCTGAAGAATTAGAAAAATGGTTTCAAAGGATATCTGCAGAGCTAGAACAACATACAAAAGATAATCCTGATTCACCTGCAGCGCCTTTTGCAGTAAATCAAATCTGTCACAAATCAAATGATAGGTTGGAACACGATGTTGAAGTATGTGTTGAATATAAAGTACCAATGATCATCACAAGCTTAAGAGCACCAAAATTCGTTGTGGATTCCGTTCATAGTTATGGAGGAGTCGTTATGCATGATGTAATCAATATCAGGCATGCTAAAAAGGCAATTGATGAGGGTGCTGATGGATTAATTTTAGTTTGTGCAGGTGCTGGAGGCCATGCTGGTACATTAAGTCCATTTGCTTTGGTAAGCGAAGTAAGAGAATTTTTTGATGGGCCAATTGCATTATCAGGATCAATATCTCAAGGATCATCAGTATTATCAGCTCAAGCGATGGGTGCTGATTTTGCTTATGTTGGCACAAGATTTATTGCTACTGAAGAAGCAAATGCTTCAGAAGGCTACAAACAAATGATTGTTGAAAGTGCTGCTAACGACATTATGTACTCTTCAACCTTTACAGGAGTTCACGGTAATTACTTAAAGCCAAGCGTTGTCAAAGCTGGACTAGATCCAGATAATCTTCCGGTTTCTGGAAAAGATGATATGAATTTCGGTTCATCTGGCTCAGCTATGAAAGATAACTCTTCCAAAGCCTGGAAAGACATATGGGGTTCTGGCCAGGGCATTGGAACGATCAAAAATGCTCCACCTGTTAAAGAGGTGGTTGATCAGATGGTAGAAGAATATCAAACCATGAAAACAAAATTAGCTGTCTAGATAATTTTGAGTTAATAAAAATTGATCATAATCCATATGCATTATTGCTAGTGCATCGTGGAAAGCTAGAACATTAATACTTCTTTTTATCATTTGTGAAGCTAAAGGGGATTTCGATTTAAATTTCTTGATCCATTTATTAATAACTTTAATTTTGTTATCCCCATCAAACAATTCATCAAAAAAATTATATTTTTCTAATTCTTTCGTTGAGTAATTTGAACCAGATATGACCATTTCTTTTGTTTTTGATGACCCTATTAGATTTTGTAATAAAGGTAGTCCAAGCCAATTTAAGTTCATTCCCAAAATAATTTCTGGATATCCAATAATTGTATCTTTGTTACCTATCCTAAAATCACAAGCTGTCGCTATAACTGCAGCAGGTTTTGGATGCATGGCAGCGTTAGATGCTCAAAAATTTATTGAGGAAAATAATATTTAAATCTCTCTAAGAGTATCTAATACATGAATAAGTACAAATATTTAAAAACTGAACTTAAAAG
>CACBTL010000012.1:0-27941 GCA_902542145.1 uncultured SAR86 cluster bacterium
TAGAGATGATGCTGCTTGGACAACTCAAAATATAGTTGGAGAAACTTCTTATCAAAATGCAATAGGATTAATAGGTGCGTGGATAAGCGATCTTCTTTATTCTTTTTTTGGTGTTGTAGCATGGATAGTACCTTCGTTATTTTATTTAGTTGCCTTTGCCTATTTATTTAATAAAGAGACTAAAGAGGTAGTAACGCAATCGTCATGGGTGAGATTCTTTGTAGCAATGCCTTTTGGTTTGGTGTTAATAGCTATTTCATCGAGCGCTCTTGTAGCAATACACTTCAACTTCGGAGAAAGTTATTTTCCTCAAGGCTCTGAAGGAATTTTAGGAAAAATTATCTCTTCTCCATTAATTTTGTACTTAAATAAAGTTGGTGCATCTATCTTTGTATTATTTTTATTTCTTTTAGGAATAACAGCTTTTTTCAAAATAAATTGGAAAAATTTTGTTTCAAATTTTTTAGATTTTATAGTTAATTCATCCTTTTACATCAAACAATCATCACTGTCTTTTAGAGAAAATCTTCAAGCTTTTCTAGAAAAAAGAAAAGAAAAAAATAGTAGGCAAAAATTTCTTGATGAACACAAAGCAAAGATTAAGGAGATGCCAGAACCTAAAATTGTTGAATCAGAAAAAAAAGTTGAAGAGGGAAAAAAAGTTCATAAAGAAAAGCAACAAGAATTGTTTAAAGATCCTGCTCCAGGCGATATGCCTAAGATAGGATTACTCGATGAAAAAGAAACATTAGGAAAAGAAATATCTTCAAAAGAGAAGTATGAGCTTGAGATCTTAAAGGAAGCTTTAATTACTAAGCTGGCTGAATTCAAAATTACAGGCCCCGAGGGTGAATATGCAGTTGTCAAAGAGACTATGCGAGGGCCGGTTGTGACACGGTTTGAAGTTGAATTGCCAAAAGGTATAAAGGTTTCTCAAGTTTCAAACTTGAATAAAGATTTAGCTAGATCTTTAGGTGTTGGAAGCATTAGAATTGTTGAGGTTATAGAGGGCAGGGAAACCATTGGTATCGAGGTTCCCAATTCAGAGAGAGAAAACGTTCTGCTAAGCGAGATAATTGCTTCCAAAATATTCGAGGATGCAAAAAGCTCTGTATCTTTGGCTTTTGGTAAAAATATCGAAGGTGTACCGGTAGTTGAAGATCTTGCCGGACTTCCACACATGCTGGTTGCTGGTACAACAGGTTCCGGAAAATCTGTTGCTCTAAATTCAATGTTGATGAGTATTCTTTATAAAGCAACTCCAGAGCAAGTAAAACTAGTTCTTATTGATCCTAAAATGTTAGAACTGTCTGTTTATGAAGATTTACCTCATCTACTTTGTCCGGTTATCACTGATATGTCAGAAGCTGCGAATGGCCTTAGATGGTGCGTAAATGAAATGGAAAAAAGATACCGACTAATGGCATCACTTTCCGTTAGAAATCTAAACGGTCTAAATTCTAAAATCAGAAAAGCCAGAGAAGACGGGGAACCTTTAACGGATCCTCTTTGGAAGAGAAATCCAGAAAAAGAAGATGACAATCCGTCCGAATTAGAGGAATTACCTTTAATAGTTATCGCTGTAGACGAATTAGCTGATCTTATGATGGTGGTCGGTAAAAAAGTAGAACATCTGATTGCGCGTCTTGCTCAGAAAGCTAGAGCGGCCGGGATTCATATGCTTTTGGCTACGCAAAGACCTTCTGTTGATGTAATCACCGGTTTAATTAAGGCAAACATCTCTGCAAGGATGGCTTTCAATGTTGCCTCTTCGATGGATTCAAGAGTTGTATTAGATCAAGTAGGCGCAGAGCAACTCCTTGGAAAAGGAGATATGCTTTACATAGGTTCAGGCACCTCAATTCCTTTAAGAGTTCACGGTGCTTACGTTGGTGAGGAAGAAATCATTAGAGTGGTTGAAGATTGGAAAAACAGACAGTCAGTTAGCTATTTAGAAGAGGTTACTAAATCACCAGAATCATCGGAGGGTCCAAACGGAGAGTCAGATGAAGAGAAAGATGAATTTTATGATCAGGCAGTTGCATTTGTTATAGATTCTAGAAGAGCATCTATATCAGCTGTGCAAAGAAAATTTAGAATTGGATACAATAGGGCTGCAAGATTAATTGAAACTATGGAAAGTGCAGGAATTGTCAGTGAAATGAACTCTAACGGAAATAGAGAAGTCTTATCTCAAAAAGTTGAACTTGATTAAATCAACCATTTTTTTATTTTTAATTTTAAATTCTTTAAATTTAATATCTTGTGATGTTTCAAAAATAGAAAATTTTTTGGATGAAAATGTAAAGTTTCAAGTTTTATATGAACAAAATTTTAATGATTCTTCCGATTCTATAGAAGGGAATATTTACAGAGATTATGACAATATAAAGGTTTTTTCTTTAGCCCCAAGAGAAGAATTAATAATCAATGGCAGTCAGATCTTTAGGCACGATCTTGAAATGGATCAATTAATAATTCAAGCATCCAATGAATCAATGAATCAATCACCAGCTTTTTTACTATTTAACAAGCCAAATGCAATTTGTGATTATTTTTCTTCTTCTAATTGTGCTAATGAATCTTGTCAATATTCTGACCCGTTAGATAATTTTTATTTAAAAAAAATTGAGATTGATTTCCTAAATCAAAAGATAAAAAAAATAGTTTACGAAGATCTATTTGAAAGGATATCAACGATAATTTTATTTAAATACGAACAGCTGGATAAAAAGGTATTATTTGAACCGGAAGTCTCAGATAAAACAGAAAGAATATTCCTAAATTAAAGATGTTAGATAAAAAACTTTTAAATCAATCTCCGGATTTAGTTAAAAAAAATTTATCTTCCAGAGGTTATGTACTCAATATTGAACAATGGAAAAAGCTTGAAGAAGAAAGAAAAATTGCACAAGTTAATTTAGAAACTAATCAAGAGAATTTAAATAAATTATCAAAAGAAATTTCTAAGGCTAAGGATGATGCTAACTTAAAAGATCAGGCTTCATCCTTATCAACAATTGTAAAGCAAGATAAGGAAATACTTCAATCTATTCAAGATAATATTGACGAGTTTCTTCTGGAGATACCAAATATTTTAGATGAGTCTGTTCCAACAGGAGAGGATGAAACTTCAAATAAAATTATTGAAGAAACAGGCGATATACCTAATTTTTCTTTTGAGCCAAAGCCTCATTCCTTTTTTATCGAAAAAACTGATCAGGGCAGGGGAGTAAAAATTGCTAAAAGTCGTTTTACAGTTCTAAGCGGAGAACTTGCAAAATTACATAGAGTTATTGGGCAGTTTATGATCGATACACATACCAACCTTCATGGGTATGAGGAATTATATGTCCCTTATATCGTAAATAAGACTTCATTGATTGGCACAGGACAACTTCCTAAATTTGAAGAAGATTTATTTAAACTGACCGAAAGTTCTGATCTTTATTTAGCGCCAACAGCAGAAGTACCAGTTACTAATCTCCATAGAGATGAAAAACTTAATTTTGAGCAATTACCTATTAAGTATGTGTGTCATTCGCCATGCTTTCGAAGTGAGGCTGGCAGTTATGGCAAAGATACAAAAGGTTTAATCAGACAACATCAATTTGATAAAGTTGAGCTCGTCAAGATTTGTCATCCAGATAAGTCAGAAGATGAACATGAAAAATTAATTGAGGATGCAAGTAAAATTCTAGAATTACTTGAGTTGCCTTTCAGGAAAGTAATGCTGTCCTCGGGAGATACTGGATTCTCAGCTTCCAAAACTGTTGACCTTGAAGTTTGGTTTCCCAGTCAAAATACCTACAGAGAAATTTCTTCCTGCTCTAATTTTACTGACTTTCAATCAAGAAGAGCTAATTTGAAGTTTAAAGCCGATAAAGGCAATAAGTATTGTCATACACTTAACGGATCTGGCCTTGCAATAGGAAGGACCCTTGCTGCGATACTTGAAAATTATCAAACAGAAGATGAAAATTTTATATATCCTGAAATTCTAAAAAAGTATATTTAATATAAATAAAAAATTGAACCAATAAATTTACTAAGTTGTAACATAGTTAAATCATAAAATATTTTACAATTCTTCCAACATTAAAGGAGTAAACATGATCCCCCAAAAGTTTTTAAAGTTTTTTACTTTGATCTTTTTAAGTAGTTTCCTTTTTTCTATAGAAACTACTTCAGATTTTAGAGGAAAAGTCACTGACAATTTCGGCAACTCTCTTCAGGGAGCTAATGTCACTATTACAAATGTCGGCACCAATATTAGTTCATCGACCACTACTAATGAGACAGGAAATTTTATTATTTCTAATTTATCTGTTGGTGGCCCTTACACAATCCTAATTACATCAAGTGTAGGTTCTCAAAGATACGAAGACGTATTCTTAAATCTTGGTCAAACTTTAGCTTTAAACGTAACTCTAAGAGATTTTGAACAACTTGTTGTAACTGGTGCTCAGGTTTCCCAGGCGCAAGTTGCTATTGGTCCCAATACTATTTTTAATGAAATTGATTTGGAAACAACTCCTTCTATTGAAAGAGATATTAAGGAAGTTCTTCTTTCAGATCCTAGATTTACGATAAATCCAGATAATAGAAGAGCATTATCCTGTAACGGGTCCCATCCAAGATTAAATGGTTTTACACTTGATGGAGTTGCTCTTACGGATGGATTTGGTTTAAACAGCAATGGATACCCAACCACTAGGATGCCCTTTTCTTATGATGCCGTTCAACAAGTAGCAGTAGAATTTGCTCCGTTTGATGTCCAATACGGTAATTTTCAAGCATGTGCCATTAACGCAGTTACAAAATCTGGAACGAATGAAATCTCAGGCAATGCATTTTATGAATATGCTGGAGATGAATTGGCTGGCAATAAATACGGAGATAATACTTTTACTCCTGTTCCTTATGAGGAATCAAAAGTAGGTTTCACTTTAGGTGGGCCAATGATTCAGGATAAAGCATTCTTCTTCTTAGCTGTTGAGAGATATGACCAAGTAGATACCAGCCCGTATGGACCGCTTGGATCCGGAGCACCTAACGAACAAGATTTTATTTCTATGTCTATGTATAACGAGATAATTGACATAATGAAAACTAAATATAATTTCGATCCAGGTGGTATTCCAACTGCTCTTGATAGTTATGATAATTCATTGTTAATTAAATTTGACGTTGAGATTGATGAAAACAATTCAATGTCACTTGGGTACACATACAATGATGGATTTTATAATTCTCCATCCGATACAGCTCCAAGAGAATTTGAATTTGACAAGCATTTTTATGAAAGGGGTTATGAGCTACACAATATAAATTTCAAACTTGAATCTGTTTTTACCGACAGTCTTAATGGAGAATTTAGATTTGGTTGGAAACAAGTCAATAACAGACAACTTGGAAAAGGTGGCGTCTTTGGTGACTTCCAAATCGAAGAAGTACTTAATCCTGATACAGGTGTAGAAGGCGAAGTCTATCTAGGTGGTACAGATGATTCTCGTCAAAATAATGACTTGAACTACACGACTATTTCGGCTGGATACATCGTAGATCAACTGGTTGGCAATCACTTAATTACTTATGGTTTTGAATACGAAACTACTAATATCTATAACTTATATATGCCAGAATCAATCAATGGAGAATGGGATTTTAAAACCATTGCTGACCTAAAAGCAGGTATAACAGACCAAGTTCACTTTAGAAACACTCCTTCCCTTGTAGATAGTGCAGGTGCAGCTGATTGGGATAATGGTATAGCTACTCTTTATGTTCAAGATGAGATTCAAGTAAGAGACGATTTAGAAATAGTTATTGGTATCAGATACGATCAGTTTATCGTTGATGCTGCTCCACTCCCTGCTGAAAATGCAACGTTTAAATCAGCTTACGGATATTCCAATACTATTACTCATGATGGGGCAGGAGCATTAGTAGCAAGATTTGGTTTCAATTGGGATGCTGATGAAAATACTACCTTATACGGCGGATACGGAGGTTTCTCTGGAGGTAACCCAAACATTTGGTACTCAAACATGGTACAAAATGATGGAACAACAATTATCTCCGTCAATACCAGAGATATAGATAATGTATTCACAGAACCTATGTGTAGTTCAGATACTGGTTTACCCTCAGATCTTGGACCTGGTTATGCTGTTCCTTGTTCTTTAGTCCAAGAAGTACAAAGCGGAACATCTAATACGGATACCAATTCAACTGATCCAGATTATGAACAACCAATTGTGCATAGGGTTGCATTAGGACTTACGTCAAGTTTTGGCGTAGAAGACCTTCAATTTAATGTTGATTTTCAATATTCTGAAGCTAGCAAGCCAGCTTATATCAAGAATATAAACATTAGCCCTAATGGTAATACTGATTTCTTAGGAGTGCCTTATTATAATTGTGCAAGCGGTAATGCTAGAGATAGTTTTAGTTGTTTCGGTCCTTATGACTTTCAACTTACTAATTCGGATCTAACACCGTTATCAAGAACTTTTTCAACGTCTGTGAAAAAATATTGGAGAGATCAAGATGTATCTTTCTCACTTGCATACGCAAAAATATATTCAGAGGATGTTTCAGCAATGACATCATTTGTGGCATTCTCTAATTATGGAAGTCCCGCAAGTAACAATTGGAACAATCCACCGGTTGCAAGATCAGACTACGCGCAGCCAGAAAGAGTAACGGCGTCTATTTCATACACTCCTGTTACAATTGAAGGAGGTTATAGAACAAAATTTTCAGTTTATCTAAGACATTTTGAAGCAAAACCGTTTTCACTGATATATGACGGTGAAGTTCATGGAAAAGCTCCTGGTTTCTTTGATTTAAATCCTATCTATGTGCCAACAGATGCTAGTGATCCAAACGTAGTATTTGATGGAATTTCACCAGCTGACTTCTTCGCAATTACGGATGCTGCTGGATGTGCCAGAGGTAAAATTTGTCCTAGAAATGCAGTTGACGGTCCTTGGACGACTGTAGTCGATGTTAAATTGGCTCAAGAGTTCCCTGGATTTAGACCTGATCACGAGGCTGAAATTTATATGGTAATCAAAAACTTTATGAATCTTTTAGATCCTCAATACGGAGAATTTAGTATCTCCGGTTGGCCCAGAAAACAAAGGGTTGCTAGATTGTCTGAAATTGATAACTTGGGCAGATACGTCTACGACAGATTATATTCTCCAAGTTTTGCTGAAGTTTTATCACAGCAGTCAACTTATCAAGTCAAATTTGGTTTTTACTATAGATTCTAAGAGAAAAAACTACAAAAACGCCGCTTTAGCGGCGTTTTTTGTATTATGAAGACTTGCAAACTTAAGACAGGCATTGTTTTGTTGAACAGACACATAAGAAAAATAATTAGCTATATTACTTGAGTATTGGATATCCTTTGTTTCCAAATAGCAACCAATAAAAGCACCCAAAAAAGTATCTCCAGCTCCATTTAATGATGTTACTTCTGTAGGTATAGCCTCGGATACATACTCAATACCCTTGTGAAGAATCAGTGAACCTGAACTGCCTTTGGTAATAATGTATAACTTATTATTTTTTTTAGATGCAGAAATCAGACTAGAATTCATGGCTCGTTCTAGGTATTTCATCTCATCTTCATTCCCAGCAATAATTTTTATTTGATCGGAATATTTTTTAATAAAATCCATGTGTTTTTTCATGACGCTTATATCTGAAAGGCTCAAAAAAAAGCCTTTATTTGATGATAAAAGATGACTGATTGTTTTTTTGTTGATAACTGAATTTAGTGAATAAAGGTCTGAAAAAATATAATCAAACCGCTCTGTTTTAGTAAAATTAGCCAGAGTAAGTTGACCGCTCGCTCCCGGACAAGCTGCCATTGTTCTTTCTTTATCAGGAGTTAAGAATATTAAGCAGCAGCCTGTATTTTGAGGATCAACATTTAAGAAGGTCTTTATCGGGTAAGTATTCATAATATCTATCAGAAATTTTGAATTATTATCTTTGCCAACCGCACCCAAAAAAAGGTTATTTATTTTGAAGATAGATGAAGTAGCCGCTGTAGTAAAAATTGAACCACCAAGGTATTGATCAGTGATTTGAGATTTGTATTTAGAAAGATAAAAAGCTAATTCATCTGAATTAATTTCAATAGCTCTCCCTTTTTGAATTGGTATCTCAGATAGTTGCTTGCTTGATATGGATATTTCAATATCTACTAAAACATTTCCAACATTCAAGATTGAAACATTTTTGTTGTTATAATCTTCGGACATTATGATTTCAAGTAAAGAAAGTATTCCTCATCTAGATTTTGACTTATTCAGTAAGGATAAAACATCTCTCGCAAAAGATACCATAAATGCATTTCATGATTATGGTTTTTGTGTATTTTTTAATCATACTATTGATAAAGATTTAATTGCGAATTGTTTAAGCATGTATCAGGAGTTTTTTAATTACCCTAATAATGTAAAAGAGTCATTTATAGTTCCAGACATTGGAGGCGCTAGAGGTTTTACTAAATTTAAAACTGAAACTGCCAAAAATTATGATTCTCCGGATTTGAAGGAATTTTGGCATGTCGGAAGAGAAAATTTAGATAACCCAAAAAATATATGGATCAAAGAATTAAAAAATCATAAAAAACTTTCTCTAGATTTATATAATCAGTTTGATTTATTAGGTCGAGATATTATGGAACTCATAGGAATTGGCTTAGGCTTAGAAAGGAATTTTTTTAATGAGATCATTGAAAAAGGTAATAGTATTATGAGAGTAATTAATTACCCTAAAATTGAAAATTTTAATACTGATTCATTAAGAGCATCTCCTCATGAGGATATTAACTTCATTACTCTTCTAATTGGTGGGCATCAGCCCGGACTTGAAGTGCTTAATGGAGATAAGTGGCTCAAAGCAGATTTCTCAAGGGATGAAATAGTAGTTAACGTAGGAGATATGCTGCAAAGATATACCAATAAATATCTTGTCTCAGCATCACATAGAGTAACAAATGGAGAAGAGATGAACACTCAAAGAATATCTATCCCATTTTTTCTTCATCCAAGGTCCGATTTTCTAATAAAACCTCTTGAATCTTTGCTTGGTAATCATAATTACTACCCAGATCCGATAACAGCTAACGATTACTTAAATCAAAGGTTGGCTGAAATTAAATTGAAATAAAAATGATTATTCAATCACTTATAGGAATTGTTGCATTAATTTTGATTGCTATTCCGTTCAGTGAATCTATACAAAAAATTAAAGTTAAATTCATAATTTATGCTTTATTAATTCAAATATCTTTAGCCTTTATCCTTCTAGAAATCCCTTTTATATCCTCCTTTTTTGATGTAATGAGTATGGCTGTAGAGTCGTTAAGATTATCAGCAATTGAAGGAAGCTCTTTTGTTTTTGGTTATCTCGGAGGAGGGGATGCACCATTTGAAGTTTCGAATAATCAAAATTTACCAATCTTCGCATTTACTTTCTTGCCAATGTTAATATTCTTATCAGCGCTTTCTGCTTTGTTGTGGCACTGGAAAATACTTCCTTTTCTGATAAAGCTTTTAGCAAAATTATTTGAGAAACCTTTGGATGCAAAAGGACCTATTGGGCTAGCTGCTACGGCTAATATATTTTTAGGACAATTAGAGGCTCCTTTATTGATTAAGCCTTATTTGAATAAAATGAATCAGAGGGATTTGCTCATTATTATGACTGTCGGTATGTCGACCATTGCTGGAAGCGTTATGGTTTTATACATTACTTGGTTAGACAATAAATTTACTGGTGTCATTGGTCATTTTTTAACCGCATCTATTTTATCCGTTCCCGCAGCAATAATGTTCTCAAATATATTGATACCTTCTGCACAAACTGAATTAAAAACTGCCAAAGAAGATTTGAAAATGTATGAGAGTTCTATGGATGCTATTAGCGTTGGTACAAAAGATGGATTAAATATGTTCCTATCTGTGATTGCCTCTCTTATAGTTTTTTTAAGCTTGGTAGCTTTGGCAGATTTTATTTTAGGTATCTTTCCAAACGTATATGGTGAGCCTATATCTCTTCAAAGGATAGCAGCTTTTATATTTGCTCCTATTGTATGGTTAATGGGAATACCTTTTAGTGAAATTATTCCTGCTGGAAACCTTCTTGGCACGAAAACAATTTTTAACGAACTAATTGCTTTCAATGATTTGAGAGATTTAGATACAAATATATTAAGCGAGAGGAGTCAGTTAATTATGCTTTACGGAATCTGTGGTTTTGCAAATATATCTAGTGTTGGGATTCTTCTTGGAGGCCTTTCAGCAATTTGTCCAGATATCAGAGGCACGTTATTAAAAATTGCTTTCAGAGCACTTTTTGCTGCTACACTTGCTTCCTGCTTAACCGGAACAGTAGTCAGTTTTTTTGTATAAATTATGGAAATCTTATTTGAGTATTTAATCTTCTTATTAAAAGCACTCACAGTAGCCGTAGCTATCGCTATACCGATTTTAATTATTATTAATTCTATAAAATCTAGTTCTGGTTCTTCTTCAGGAGGATTGCGCGTTAAAAATCTTTCAACTAAATACGCTAATAACGCCGATGACTTAAAACTTTCAGTTTTATCAGCGAAAGAGAGAAAAGTTTTAGAAAAAAACATAAAAAAAGAAAATAAGAACAAAAAAAAGGAGAAGGTTTCTAGAAAGCATATATTTGTTTTAAATTTTAATGGTGACATTGAGGCATCCCAAGTCGAAGAGTTAAGAGAAGAAATATCATCAATCCTTAATGCAGATACTAAATGCCAGGAAGTCGTATTGAACTTAGAAAGCGGAGGAGGGACTGTTATCGGATATGGACTTGCAGCAGCTCAATTATCTCGTCTTAAAGATTCAAAAATTAAATTGACTGTTTGTATTGATAAGGTTGCTGCATCAGGCGGTTACATGATGGCATGCATCGCAGATAAAATTATTGCTTCACCGTTCGCACTTATTGGTTCCATCGGAGTTATAGGAGCTGTTCCAAATTTTAATAAATTGCTTAAAAAAAATAATATTGAATATGAAATGCATACTGCTGGTGAGTACAAAAGAACAATAACTATGTTTGGAGAGAATACAGAAGAAGGAAGAGAAAAATTCAAAGATGACTTGGCAAATATTCATGAACTGTTTAAAAAACATGTTGCTAAATATCGTCCAACTCTTGATGTCAATAAAGTTGCTACCGGAGAAGTTTGGCAGGGTATTGAAGCTATTGATGTTGGTTTAGTTGATAAAATTCAGACTAGTGATTCTTACTTAATCGAGCAAAATAAGAAATTTGATATTTTTGAAGTTTCTTTTAAACCTAAAAAAAATATGCAGGATAGATTTTCTAGATTCTTGAGTTTTTCTATTACTAAGACAATCAATAAAATTTTTGAAAATTTTTCAAAACAAAAATTTATGTAATTAGAGAAAATTGTTTTTCTAATTCACTTAAAGCTTTCTTTAATTCCGAGCTGGTTTTCGATCGAGAAAATAAGTATTTATCTGGCCTTATTAATAAGTAGTTAGCATCCTTGAAATAATTTTTAAGTTTATTATCGTTGACTGAAAGAACTTTAATTTTCATTTTCTTTAAAATTAAGTTTATTTCGTTGGTTAATTTTTTTTTGGTAATCAATCCAAAATTCCATCCAAAATATTCATCGCTATCTTTACCGGAATGATCTAAATCAAATCTACAAAATGGAGTTGCGATAAGCCCATCAGATGGATCACCATAATATCCTTTGGTCAAGTGAGGGAAAACTTCACCATAACCTTTACTAGAGGGTACATATTTTTCTCCCTTTTCTCTGTATGAAAATTGCACCATCATTTCGCCAATTAGTTTTGCCTGTTGAATAGTCCAATTTGCATGAGGTTCTCTCTCTTGTTGATAAGTTTCTAGAAGGCTCTCTTCAGCCATACCTTTTATTATCAAATAAATTTTCCAGGCTAAATTAAATGCGTCTCTTATTCCTGTTCCCATTCCAGCACCAAGAAATGGCGGCATTTGATGTGCAGCATCACCAGCAATAAATATATTTTTATCTCTCCATATATCTGCAATACAGGCATGAAATTTATAAACTACTGCTCTTTCTATTTTGCTGTTATTTTTATTTATCCAGGGAGATAAAAGCTCCCATACTTTATTTTTCGTGAAGTCTTTTTTTGTTTCCCCCTCAAGAAGTTTGAATTCAAATCTTTTGTGATTTCTCCTACCAGGAACATAAGTCTTTAATCGATTTGGATCACATATTTGCTTAGCTTCATCTTTAGAAATATCTATTTGCTTTGTTGTATGAGCATCAATAACAATCCAATTTTGATCAAAACCAAAATCAATCAACTTTGCATTAATAAATTTCCTGACAAAACTGTTTGCTCCGTCACAACCTATAAGATATTTACAGTAAATTGTTGAATCTTTTTTATTATTTCTAATATCTACTCGAACAGGGTCAGTGCTTTCAATATTTACTGCTTCAGTATTTTCTAATATTTTTAAATTTTTGAAGTTTAGATTATTACTTCTAATTATAGTCTCTAACTCCGGCTGATAAAAAAGAAGAGTAGGGGGCCATCCTAATTTATCCTCTTCTGGAATATCAATCGTTGAATACGGATTGAACTCTGAATCTGTAAAATGGACTTTTTTCAATTTTCTTGAATTGGCAATTACTTCAGTTGCAATATTGAGAAAATTAAATGTTCTAAGTTGCTCAGAATCTGTATTAATTGCTCTAGCCGTTGGACTAACTCCTTTATTTTTTTCTATGACTACCACACTGAGACCAAGTGATGATAGTAGGCCAGATAAAGTTGCACCAACCGGACCGTAACCAATAATTCCAATATCAAAAATTTTGTCTGACATTTAAAGTATTTTAGAATAAATAGATGATTAAAGTTATAGATGTTGCATATCCTATTTTGCAAGTACCAAGTTTGAATAAACAAGAAGCATTTCTTAAAGATTTTGGATTAGTTACTACAAAAAAAACTAGTACTGAGCTTTACATGCAAGGTCTAGGGCCGCATAAATTTATTCATAAGACGATAAAAGGAAAAAAGAAATTTATCGGATCTGCTTTTTATGCAAAATCTATGAACGACTTAAAAATATTATCTAAAACTGAAGATTTTAGTGAAGTTAAAAAATTAAAATCACCTGGAGATGGTTTTGTAGTTGAAGCCTTGGATCCGGATGGTTTAAAAGTAGAAGTGATATTTGGCATGAAAACGAAAAAATTTAATAAGAAAGATCTCGTTGCAGAACCATTTAATTCTGGCGGTATTGGCAAAGAAACTAGCCCAAGAAAAAATCAACCAAGAAGGGTTGGCAAACCTCGAAGTTCAAAAATAAAAAAACTAGGCCATTTAGCAATCAATGTTAATGATCCATCGGTTTCTTTTGATTGGTATAATAAACATTTAGGTCTTATTCCTTCTGACAAGGTAGAACTGGGTAAAGGCTCTGGTATTTATGTAGCACTGTTCTGTAGATGTGATCTAGGAAATAAATTAACTGATCATCATTCTTTTCTTCTTCAAAGTAATCTTTCATCGGATCTTAAAAGTGGTTTTAATCATTGCGCCTACGAAGTCGTTGAAGTGGATGATATTTTTTTAGGTCATGAGGTTCTTAAAGACAAAAGTTATAGACATGAATGGGGTATAGGACGACATTTTGCAGGCAGTCAAATTTTTGATTATTGGCGTTCTCCATACGGTCATGTACATGAGCATCAAACGGATGGAGATTTATTTGATAATAAAGTTAAGCCAGGAGTAATAGATATTTCAGAAGCTGCAGGAATGCAATGGGGACCAGATATTACAGCTACATTTGGTAATTCTGAGGGCGTCTAATTGGATTTTGGATTAATTGATAAAAAAGCAATCATTCCAGCATCAAGCAGAGGACTAGGGAAAGCCTGCGCTTGGTCCCTTGCAAAAGAGGGAGTCAAAATACTCCTTAACGGAGTAAGTGAAAAAACTCTAGAACAGACAGTGAAAGAATTCACTCAAGCTGGTTTTATAGTCGACTTTGTTTTAGGAAAAATTGAAGATGAAGACACAAGAAAGGGACTTTTAGAGAAGTGTCCTGATCCAGATATACTTATCAATAACTCCGGCGGTCCCCCTCCTGGGAATTTCTACGACTGGACCGAATCTGATTTTATTGATGCTTTTAAATCAAATTTTTTATCTTCTACATTATTTATGCAGGATGTAATTCCTGGCATGAAAGAAAGAAAATTTGGCAGAATAGTTAATATCACATCCGCTATGGTAAAAAATCCAAATATTTTGTTGGGATTATCAACCAGTGCAAGATCAGGCCTTCACGGGATATCTAAAGCCTTATCGAGAGATGTAGCTAAACATAATATAACCATCAATAATGTTCTCCCTGAAAGAATTGATACAGATAGACAAACTCAAATAATTGAAATGCAATCAAAATTGATGAAGGTTTCTTTTGAAGAAGCTAAAGATTCAATGGTAAAACAACTTTCTGCTGGACGAATGGGTACAGTAGAAGAATTTGCTAGCATTGTGTGCTTTTTATGCTCCGATCAAGCCTCATATATTTCAGGTCAAAATATTTCAGTGGATGGAGGTAATTCTTCATCCTTATTCTAATGAAATATTTAATTTTTCTTTTATTTGCGCCCACACTTTTTTCAATGGATATGAAATTAAATTGTGAGAATGTTCAAAGTGTTCATTACGAAAAAGGAAAAAAAACCATCGATCAGACCAGGATGGTATTAATTTATGAAATAGATTTTAAAAAAAATGAAATTTTAAAATACCCTCAAAAATTTAAGTTAACACCTTTGAAATACAAAATTACAGGAAAGAGTAAAAAATTTATTAAAGCTAACAAGAAAATTTCAAATTTAAATAATTCTTATGGAAATTGGAATTTGATGCTCGATATTGAAAAAGGAGAATTAAAAGAAATATTCGATTCAGGAAAACATAAAAGCCAAATTACATATAGATGTCTGACTTATTGAATCTAATTGTTTCTGGCTGTGCCCCAATAATTAAAACCCGCAATTCTAGGCGTACCTGGGAGAAACATAGTCTCAAGATCAACTATTTCTAATTTCGAGTTAGAAATTATCTCAGGTATGTCTCTATTGATATTGCATCCACCCATTAGTCTTTTCCAGATAGGATTTATCCTGTTTTGCCAATTCTTTGTTTTCAGGTCTGGAGCAATTCCGTGTTCACAAAAAAATAGAGTTCCATCATCCTTGAGCACTCTTCTTATTTCTTTCATTGAGTCGTCTAAGTTTTCAATAGAGCACAAGGTATAAGTAACAAGTATTGAATCAAAGGATTTTGATTCTAGTGGTATTTCTTCAGCTCCACAGTTTATTACATCAATATCAAGATCTAATTCAGAAATTCTTTTTTTTGCGATATCAGTTAATTCTTCAGCTGGATCTAAAGCAGTTATGTTGCCTATATTGGATACGTTGTAGTGCGGAAGATTCAAGCCAGAACCAATTCCAATTTCAAGAACATTACCAGTTACTTTAGGAACAATTTTTTTTCTCTGATAATTAATAGGGGATGATCCGCAAAGCAAATCAAGAACCTTAGGCAATATTTTTTTTTCGTAAAAACTCATTAATTCAATTATATTGTATTTTTAACATTTTAGACTTGGCTAAATTATATTTTAATTATTCATCAATGAATGCTGGTAAATCAACGGCATTGCTCCAAGCTAGTCATAATTATCAAGAAAGAGGGATGCATACTCTCCTCATCACATCAAAAAAAGACAATAGATCTGGCAAGGGTAATATTACTTCTAGAATAGGGTTGACTAAAAAAGCAAAAATCTTTGATGAGGGTACAAATATATTAGACTTGTTTCATAGAGAAAATTCAAAAAAGAACCTTTCATGTGTCTTAGTTGATGAAGCCCAATTTTTAAAAAAAAAGCAAATCAAACAACTAGCTGAAATTGCAGATAATTTAAATATTCCTGTGCTGACATTTGGTATTAGAACTGATTTTAGAGGTGAACTTTTTGAAGGCAGTAAATTTCTTTTAGCGTGGGCAGATAATATTAAAGAAATTAAGACAATATGCTGGTGCGGAAGAAAAGCTACTATGATTGTTCGAGTTTCAAAAGATGGAAAAATTATTACAAAAGGCGATCAAATAATGATCGGTGGCAATGAATCCTATGTTTCATTGTGTCGCAAACATTTTTTCCTGAAACAACTTAAATAATTATGTCTTCAAAAATAAGAATTTTTTCCTATCTACCTAATCCGAGGGTTTGGAAATCTTTAATTACTGCAAAATTTGCAAACGTAGATGTTGAAGTAATAGGAGATAAACCAAAAAATCTTGCTAATTGGTTATGGGATTACGATGCTAAAGCTTTGTCGGATGATGAAAAATCAGTTAGTCCACATGCTCGAAAAGGAAAAAGAGGATTTTCAGGAGATCTTTACAAGACGGATGAATTTTTAGAAGCTCATCCATTTGGAACTGTTCCCGCAGCTTTTGTTGGTGATGATAAGGTTGGTGTTTTTGAATCCAACAGTATTATGAGGTCGGTTGCAAGATTAGGTAACTCAGACTCTCTCTACGGTAAAAACGATCCATCATTAAGTTCACGGATTGACAGTTTTTTAGATGCAAATTTAGTTTTTTCTAGGGAGCACCAAGTCTATATTCTCTCTATAGAATCTTTAAGTGAATATACTTACGACAGAATGAGGTCAGCTTATGAATTTTATTTAGATGGAATTGAATCAGCTCTCTCTAAATCAGAATATATCTCAGGTAATGATTTAACTTTGGCTGATATTTCATATGTATGTGATTTTTCTCAATTTTTAAGGGAAGGAAAATATCAAGAAATCTTAAAAAATCAGGGATTTAAAATAATTTCTCAAGATATCAAAGATACTCATCCTAAATCTATTAATCATTTACTCAATTTATCTGAACTTAAAGAATTTTCGTCTATTATGGGGTCTTATTTAGATTGGTATAAAAATTAATGATATGTCAAATTAAGTTAATCGGAGGAAGTTATGTTTAGTCACGTAATGGTGGGTGCTAATGATATTGAAGCATCAAAGAAATTTTACGATGAAGTCTTGGGAGTTTTAGGAGCAAGTGAAGGTAGGTTGTTTCCAAATTTAACAGGTCAAAAAAGATATTTTTATTTTTTAGAAGGAATGACCTTTTGCATTTCTGAACCTATCGACAATCAATCCGCTACTTCAGGTAACGGGTCCACTATAGGTTTTAATATAAAAGATGAAGCTATGGGTGATGAATGGCACAAGGTTGGTGTTGAAAATGGCGGAGTGTCCATTGAAGAGCCACCTGGAATAAGACAATACGATGAGATTAAAATTTATTTAGCTTATCTAAGAGATCCGTCTGGAAACAAATTATGCGCGATTAAGAGATTGTAAGCACTTTGATCATGAAAGCTGTTTCATATGCTGAGGGAAAGGTAAATTTTAATGCTAACGCACCAACTCCAAAAGGTGATGGTGTATTAGTTGATATCGTTTCAGCTGGAATTTGTGGCAGCGATCTACATTTATTACATTCTGGAGCACATTCCCCACACGTTGCAGGACACGAAATAGCTGGGTTAACTCCTAATGGAAAACATGTGGCAATTGAACCTATCATTCCTTGTTGGGATTGTGCTTTATGCCATAAAGGTGATTATCATATTTGCAAAAACAATTCTGAGGGTTTAGGCATATCATCCAATGGAGGAATGGCAGAAAAAATACTTGTTCCTGAACATTGTTTGTTTGAGATGGATAAGAAAGTTTCTTTGCAAGATGGATGCCTTGTTGAACCATTGGCAGTATCCCTTCATGGCTTAATAAAAACTAATACAAACGAAAGACATAAAGTAGCAGTTATTGGAGGTGGCACAATTGGTTTGTGCACTGTTCTTGCTGCTAAACATTTAGGTTGTCATGTTGATCTGTATGCAAAGTATGATCATCAAAAGGAAGCAGGACTTAAATTAGGAGCAGGAGAATTATCAGGACAATATGATCGAGTAGTTGATTGTGTGGCTAATGATCAAACCCTAGAGCTATCAGCAAAAACTGCCAAACCTGGTTCCTGGCTTATTCTTTTGGGTATTCCTTTGAACGGGATAAATCTACCCGGAATGAGAATGATCATGAATGAAATACAAGTATTTCCTTCTATTATGTATAGCTCAACAGACGGAGTGAGAGATTTTTCTGTTGCGGCAAAATTAATATCTCAAAATATTGATATTGGAAAAACTATTATTTCGCACAGATTTAATCTGGAAGATGCAGAAGAAGCTTTTCGGGTTGCTGATGATAAAAATTCTGGATGCATAAAAGTTGTATTTAACAATTAGATTTTATTGAATATTTTTATTGTGAAAAAAAACTTATTTTATTTAGTTATTATTTTTCTATTTATAAATTGCTCCGATGAAAAGTTTGACGAGGATAAACAACTCACTTTAGATCAGCTTAAATTAAATAATGATGTTTTTGATGCAGGATTAAAACTCATGTCAATGCCAGTTGGTCTCCATAAATTGGAGCTTCAGCATCGCAATCAGGAAACTTTAGTTATATTGGTCCATGGAAACAGGAGTAGAGGGTATGAGTGGGTATACCCTATGCAAGTTATCGATAATGAGACAAACTTAATCACATTTTTTAGATGGGATGATAATTCTTGCATTAATCCATCCATTAATTTACTGAATGAATTAATACAGGAAAAATTGAAGAAGAATAAGAATATCCAAAACCTAATTTTATTTGGTCATAGTTATGGCGGATTATTAGTAGCGTCTTTCATGGATGAATGGACAGGTGAATTACCTATAGAAGTTCATACTATTGCAGCACCACTTAAAGGCATAGGAAATCTCTCTCTCATATGTAACTATAAAACACCTTTTCAAGTGCCCAAAAATTCCTCTTTATTCGAATGGAGAACAATCAAAAAACTGGATGGCGCTTTTCGAAATTTAAATTATGATCCACAAAATGTTGAAATTATAGGAAGCAAAGTTACTAGGCTTCCTGATAGATATAACAATAATAAATTGGGACATAATTGGTCTATAAGCTGGGTTGCTGATAATTTAAATAAGGATATTCAGAGATGAATTTATTAGCTGGATCGACAGGATTCTTAGGAAGCAAAATTCTTAATGAATTAAGCCTTTGTCAAAATGAGACCTTGGCTTTAAGTCGAAGGAAGATTGATACCTTACCCAAGAATACAGAACAACTGATTATAGATTTTAAAAAACTTTCGGAATTAGAAATTCCACAAATAGATCATGTATTTCTTTCACTAGGTTTTCCGCTCTTCTTTCATAATGTAATGGGGATCATGAATAAAAACCTTAAGAAGAATTTATTTTTAGTAGATTTCACTTATCAACTTGAAATAGCAAAAAAGGCTAAAGATGCAGGAACCAAAAATATTTCAATTATTTCAGCAGTTGGCGCCAACCCTCAATCTTGGAATTATTATTTAAAAACTAAGGGAATGGTTGAGAAAGAAATAATTAACATTGGATTTGATTCTACAAATATATTCCAACCTGGACATTTAAGAGGGAATAAATATCGATTTGATATTCTTTTAGCCGATATGGCTTCAATATTTGTAGATCCTCTTTTATACGGACCTTTAAAAAAATTCAGGAGCATCTCTGCCAAAGCAGTTGCAAAACAAGTGGTTAATAATTCATTAAATAGAAAATCTGGAATCAATTATTTCGACTATAAAGATTTTGATCCCTGGAAATGAAATGCAAAAAAATATATTTAATGAAGATATAGAAGAATGTTGTACAAATCCAATAACGGGTTTTTACAGAGATGGTTTTTGTAATACTGATCAATTAGATTTTGGAACGCATACTGTTTGCACGTTAATAACTAATGACTTTTTAGAATTTTCAAAAAGTATGGGTAATGATTTATCCACGCCTAGACCAGAATTTGATTTTCCAGGATTAAAAGAAGGCGATAAGTGGTGTGTTTGTGCAAATAGATGGCTTGAAGCACACGAAAATGGAAAGGCACCTATGGTCTACTTGAGAAAAAGCCATCAGAAATCTGCATCAATAATCGATATTGAGATTTTAAAAAAATATGCATTAGATTTAGAGTAGAAGTTTATGCGAGCCATACAAGATATTTTTCAAAAAAACAGCATTAATTATGGTTGGGTTATGGTTGTCGTTGTTTTTACTTTAAGTGGGCTTGCTTTTGGATCTATGGCTTCAATTTCAGTGTTTTTAAAGCCAGTGTCTCTTGAATTTGACTGGTCTAGAGGACAAACCTCTTTTGCTTACACAGTAGCATCTTTTTCATCAGCAGCATTCGGAGTTTATTGGGGTTACGTGGCAGATAAATATGGAACTAAATGGTTTGGTCTAGCAGGCGCTGTAAGCATGGGCTTTATCCTGTTCTCATTAAGTTCACTCGATTCAATTTATAAGTTTTACCTTTTATATTTTTTATTTGGAGCTTTTGGATCAGCTCTTTTGTTTTCACCTTTGTATGCAAATGTCGGATTTTGGTTCAGAGAGAATCCTGGTCTTGCTTTGGGTATTGCTGCATCTGGCGGCGCTGTTGGACAGGCTTTTGTTCCCCACATTAGCGGTATATTGATAGAAACATCAGGATGGCGAGAAGCTTATGTTTATTTAGCTTTAATATACTTGGCAATATCTCTACCTATTGCTCTCCTAATTCAGGAATCACCTTGGAGAGAAGGAGCAAGACAAGATGAAGAAATAGAAGAAAGAGATTTTCCTTTATCTGAAAAAGTAGTCGTAGCGTGGATAAGTTTTGCTGTTATATTCTGTTGTGTGTGCATGTCAGTACCGATAATGCATCTAGTGCCTTTATTAACCGATAAAGGTTTCTCATTAGAATTTTCTACATTTGTATTAATGCTTTTAATGATTTGTGGAGCTTTTGGAAGAATTATTGGGGGTATGCTTGGAGATTATATTGGAGCATTGCCCGGCTATATATTAATGTCGTTGGGGCAAACTATTTTTGTGGTTTGGTTTCCGCATTTAGTCTCACCTTTCGGCATATATTTAATTGCCGCTTTGTTTGGATTCACCTATTCTGGCGTCATGTCTAGTATTCTAGTCTGCACAAGAATGATGGTATCAGCAAAGTTCGGAGCCAGAGCTATGAGCATTACATCTTTTTTTGGTTGGATAGGAATGGGATTGGGTGGTTTTATAGGAGGCTATCTCTTTGATATTTACGGAGATTACACTTTAGCATTCGCCGTCGCAGGTATATCTGGAGTTATAAACCTGATTATTCTTACAATTTTCTTTTTGCAAATTAGAAGAAACAATAACTCAACCTTAGAATTACAATCATAGTAGGAAATTAATAATTGCTTCCTTTAAAATCTTTCATCGTTCTGAAACTCATATAGAATAGGCAAACCAAAAGGAGGGGTGGCAGAGTCTGGTTGAATGCACTGGTCTTGAAAACCAGCAGGTCAGAAATGGCCTCGTGGGTTCGAATCCCACCCCCTCCGCCATAACAAAAATGAATATTTGCGTCTTTCTTGGTTCATCAATTGGCAAGGATCCTTTCTACGCCGAAACAGCATTTGAATTAGGTAAACAAATTGCTATCTCAAATCATAAACTTGTTTATGGTGGAGGAGGGTTAGGATTAATGAAAGAACTTGCAAACGGATGTCTTTCTGAAGGAGGTGACGTTTACGGTGTCATTACTGAAAGATTGCTTGATATGGAAGCAGGTCATGAAGGTATTCAAGAATTAGAGATTGTTCAAACCATGCATGAAAGAAAAACACTCATGTGTGATGCTGCTGATTGTTTTATTTTGTTGCCCGGAGGAGTTGGATCATATGAAGAGATCTTTGAAATCATGGCGTGGAATCAACTTCAAATTATAAAAAAACCAATTTTTATTTTAAATACGAACGGTTTTTATGATTCTCTAAAAATATTTCTTAAGCATGCAAAAGATGAAGGTTTTTTTAATGAAAAAACCTTCAATATGTTCAATCTATATGACTCAATTGAAGAAATCTTATCTAAAATTGATTAAAAATTAACCAATTTATTTTTTTATTTTACAAATAAATATAAAAAATTTTTTTAATAATTAATTAATCTTAAAAAGTGTATTTTGGGTATTGAATCAAACAAAAAAATCATTAGTATAGATATCAGTCTTTTAACGAATTTTAATTAACTCGAGACGATTAAACGGAAGTAAAAGATGAGAAGAAGAAGGGTGAGAAGAACTGAGGAAACTCGGCCACCTGCAGGGAGAAGGGTCAATCGCCTGCATCAGTAGAACCCACTGAACCCCTTCAACTTCGATAAAACACCACTTTTGTGGTGTTTTTTTTTATACTTACACTATGGATTCCTCTCTTACAGGTATTACAACTACTGGAACACCTCATTTAGGCAATTATGTTGGAGCTATAAAACCTGCTATACAATTGAGTAAGAAATTTAAATCCTATCTATTTCTTGCAGACTATCATTCTTTGATAAAAGTTAATGATCCTGAAGCAGTGAAAGAATCTTCCATGAAGATAGCTGCGACATGGTTAGCATGCGGACTTGATAGTAAAAACTCTTTTTTTTACAGGCAATCAAAAGTTCCACAAATACTTGAATTAAATTGGATCTTATCCTGTATGGCTCCTAAAGGACTCCTTAATAGAGCGCATGCATACAAAGCTGCAGTTGATCTAAACAAAGAAAATAAAAACGATGAGGACTTCGGTATATCTCATGGTTTATTTAGTTATCCAGTGTTGATGTCAGCAGATATTTTGATGTTCAATCCTAAGTATGTTCCTGTAGGAAAAGATCAAAAACAACATTTAGAAATCACTCGCGACATAGCAGATAAATTTAACAAAACTTATAAAAATTTTTTTCAATTACCTGAACCCATTATTGATGAATCCCTTGATTTATTGACTGGTACAGACGGGAGAAAGATGAGTAAAAGTTACAATAACTCAATTGATTTATTTTCATCTGAAAAAATCTTGCAAAAATCTATCAATAAAATTATAACCGATTCGAAAGAACCTGGTGAAAAAAAAGAAACAAAAGATTCTATTATTTTTCAGTACTTCAATCATTTTTCTGATGAAGAAGAAATAAATTACATAAAAAAGGAGTTTGATGATGGAATTGGATGGGGGGATGCCAAGAAAAAATTATTTACAAAAATTAATCAAGAAATATCACCTCTTAGAGATAAATATTTCGAATTAATGGATAACCCTAAATTGATAGAAGATACATTAGAGGCTGGTGAAATTAAGGCAAGAGATGAGGCTGATAAAAATTTAGAGCAAATTAAGGAAAAAATTGGAATTTGAAAAAAGTAAAAAATCTGCTTCACATAAAAGTGAAGATTTACTTTTAAATGGCACTGACTATCTTAGAATGGGTACAAATTTCCAATGTTTAATTTCTTTTTTTTCTATAGATAATAATAAATCTCATTCATCTAAAAAATTATTAGAAATATACAAGGCTAGTCCTTTTTTTAATTTCCAATTAACTGGGAATTTCTTTAATTATCTCCCGAAATATCATGGTCCTTTTCTATCTAAAAATATTCAAGTAGAAAATTACCTTGAAATACCTCCCAATAATTCTTTCTTGAAATCGCTTGATTCAGTGCTTAATGCAAAAACTAAATATAAGAATCTCATTAATAATGAGGCAGTTGGAAAATTTAACGAAAAAGTAAATAAAATTTATTCTGATTGTTATAAATTTGTATTTTTAGAAAATTCTGAATCTTTTAAAGACATTAAGCCAAGTAAATATGAGCATGAATGGTCCCATGCACTAGTTTCTTATGATGAATTTATTTGTTTTACCCACAGCAAAAATTCTTTTTTCCTTATCTCTCTAGCTAGAGATTAATAATCCTATGCAATCGAATAATAGCGCACCTCGATCAATATGGTTGTTAGCAATAGCTTTGGCGTTTGTTGGTGCAGGGCAATCAACGATGTTTATTTTAATTCCTCCAGAAGTTAGAAATTTAGGCTTTAATGAGTTCCAAGTAGGTTTGATTTTCTCTATTTCTGCTGTTGCTTGGATGATTTCCAGTCCATTTTGGGGTGATTTAAGCGATAAATTTGGCAGACACTGGATTTTTTTAATAGGAATGATTGGATTCGCAATCTCTCTTATTTTGATAACGACATTAATTGAATCTGCGAGACAGTTAATAATCCCTCTCTATCTTGTACTTCCCTTACTAATTTTAACAAGATTAATAAATGGCCTTTTTGGTAGTGCCGTTCGACCAGCAGCAGGGGGCAGGATTGCAGATATTACGTCACCTGAACTTCGGACAGTCGGATTCGCCCGTTTTGATGCAGGCTGGCAATTTGGTGTGATTGTGGGTCCAATTTTTGTTGGATTAGTGCTGTGGCTTAGTGACGGAGACTTCTCGCTTCCATTCTTAATCATTGGTCTTGCAGGCTTGATTGCTGGATATATGAATTTTAGATTAATGAAGAACTCGCACGTTGATACAGAAGTCGATAAAACTGTTAAAAAAATAAACTATCTAGATGAAAGAATATGGCCGTCGATGTTCGTTGCCGCTTTTATGGGTATGTCCAATGCAACCATGGTACTTACAGCATCTCTTTATTTTCAAGATTTAAGTCCTGAAATTGAGAATATATATCCTTACGTAGCATTTGGTTTTTCGTTGATAGCAATATCAGGTCTTTTAACTCAATTATTTTTAGTTGATAGGTTAAGACTTTCTCCTTATTTTTTATTAAGAGTAGGACCTTTGATAATGCTAGTTTCATTTTTAGGAATTGCGTTTGCGCCGAGTATTTACGTTTTGTTTGTATATCTGACTTTACATGGAGCGGGCTCAGCTCTCACACGTTCTGGAAATGTAGCGCAGCTGTCGTTATCGGTAAATAAAAATGAACAGGGTTTAATAAACGGGTTATTAGGAGGTGTAATGCCATTGGGTCATCTTCTGACACCTATCATAACCATGCCTTTGTATATGATTGCGCCAAATTATCCTTTTATATTTATTGCCATTCTTTCTGTACTCATTATCATGTTTATTAACTTGTCTAAAAAGTTTAATAACAAGCTTCGTGCGGGAGAAATTAATGTTTGATAAAAATGTATTAAAAGGAAAAAGGATCTTAGTAACCGGAGGAGGATCGGGTCTAGGTAAAGAAATGACTAGGCACTTCGTCAAGCACGGAGCGGAAGTTTACATTTGTGGTAGAAGGGAAAACGTTCTTAAAGACGCTGCAGATGAAATTATGTCTGAGCATGGTGGAAAAGTTAATTATTTTCCTCTTGATATTAGAGACGCAATGTCAATTGAGGAAAATATTGAAAATGTTTTTAATGAAGGACCGCTTGATGGGTTAGTAAACAACGCCGCTGGAAATTTTATTTCAAGAACTAAAGATTTATCCCCAAATGGTTTTAATGCAATTGCATCAATTGTTTTTCACGGTACTTTCTATATTACTAATGCTGTTGGTAAAAGATGGTTAGAACTTGGCCATAAAGGAAGTATTGTCTCTATTCTAGCAACATGGGTTTGGACTGGATCGCCTTTTGTTGTTCCATCTGCAATGTCAAAGTCAGGTATTAATGCCATGACAAAGTCATTAGCAGTTGAGTGGGGACCTCACGGTATAAGATTGAACTCTATCGCTCCAGGTCCATTTCCAACAGAAGGAGCTTGGGCAAGGTTGATGCCTCAAACAGGGGACAAAAAATCTGATATTTCTGAGGATGCTGAAAGAAGTAATGTTCCTTTAGGAAGAGTAGGAAAAATGGATGAGCTTGGGAATTTAGCAACTTTCTTAATGGCTGATGGCTGTGAATACCTTACAGGTCAAACTATTGCTATTGATGGAGCACAATATATCACTGGCGGGGGTACTTTTTCGATGATGAGCTCCTTCAAGGATGAAGATTGGGATGCCATCAAAAATACAATAAAAGGCTCTAACGAGAAAGACAAAAAACAAAGAACTGTTTAGAATTGTAATTTATAGGAGGAAATATGACAGATTCTGTTTTTGATGAAATGAAGGAAGTTTTAGCTTTGCAAAAAAAGGCTCATATTGATGAAGGACCTGCAAGTTATGAATTACGTTTAGACAGATTAAATAGACTCTCTCAGATGTTAAAAAAATATTCTGATGAGATAGTAGATACTATTAGTGAAGATTACGGAACTAGAGATAAAAACAGTACTTTTTTATCAGAAGTTATGTCTAGCTTAGGAAGTGTTGATTATTCAATCAAGAATCTTAAAAAATGGATGAAGTCTGAAACCAGACAATCAAATTCAAGTCAGCCTTTTGTAGCAAGATTAATGATGCGTATATTGGGTGCTAAGACTGAAATTCAATATCAACCTCTTGGAACCATTGGAATGATTAAACCATGGAATTTTCCAATAAATTTAATTATTTCTCCAATAGCACAAGCATTTGCTGCCGGAAATAGAGTTATGATTAAACCCTCTGAAATAACTCCGAAAACATCAGATCTAACTAAAAAGATGTTTAATGAATTTTACGATAAAGCAGAAGTTGAAGTTTTTCTAGGCGGCCCAGATGTGGCAGAGGCTTTTGGAAATTTAGACTTTGACCACTTACTTTTTACCGGATCAACTAACAACGGTAGAAAAGTTATGCAATCCGCAGCGGGAAACCTTGTTCCAGTTACTCTGGAGCTTGGCGGCAAATCTCCAGTAATTATGGATGAAACTGCCGATGTTTCTTTATCTGCTACAAGATTGATGCGTGGTAAAACAATGAATGCAGGTCAGATCTGCATTGCTCCTGATTACATGATGATGCCTAAAGGTAAAGTTGACGAATTTATAGATGAAAGCACCAAAGCTGTTTCTAAAATGTATCCAGATATGAAATACAACGATCACTACACTTCAATTGTTAATCAAAGACATTTTGAAAGGATTAATAGTCTTATAGAAGATGCAAAAGAAAAGGGTGCTGAAATTAAAACAATAAATCCTGCAAATGAAGATTTTGAGCAACAAGAAGGACATAAAATTCCTCCAACTTTTGTCTTAAATCCTACTGATGATATGAAAATCATGCAGGAAGAGATTTTTTGGGCCTGTCATGCCTATTAAAGAATATGAGGACATTGATGAAACCATAAGCTACGTCAATTCAAAACCTAGACCTTTGGCTTTGTATTATTTTGGTAAAAATAAAGATACCCAAAATAAAATTCTTAATAGAACCACATCTGGTGGAGCAACTATTAATGATGTTGTGTGGCACTATGGTCAGGAAGATATGCCTTTTGGTGGAGTTGGAGACAGTGGTATTGGATCTTATCACGGTCATGAAGGTTTTAAGAGATTCAGTCATCAAAAATCAGTTCTAACTCAATTTAGTTCTGACCTATTGAAAAACATGATGCCTCCTTACAAAGGTAAAATGTTTGAATCAGCCAAAAAGAACGCTCTTAAATAAAATCTATTGAGACAAAACCTTCCTTTTTTTATTGCTTTAAGATATTTCAATTCTAAAAAGGAAGGATTCTTATCCTTTGTTTCCAAATTATCTTTGGGTTCAGTGTCTCTTGGTGTAGCAGTTCTTATAATTGTTTCCTCAGTATTTAATGGATTTGAAAAAGAGTTAAAGGAGAAAATATTAAACTCAATTCCTCATGGTAACATTTATGGTTACTCATCGATTTCTAATCCAATCGAACTTATTGATTCATTATCTGATATGGATAGACTCAAAGGAGCAGCACCATAT
>CACBTL010000013.1:0-26371 GCA_902542145.1 uncultured SAR86 cluster bacterium
TTAGCTGTAAAAGGGTTTGCTCAAGAATATTAGGCAAGCTAGAGGTTATAGTTACGCTCAAGTTTTCGATTTGTTCTGAGGTAAAAAATTCTGGATAATCATTAAAGAAATTCACAAGAATGTCTTCTAAGTTTTCTACGATTCTAGGTAATTCATTTACCAACCCTATTATTTGTCTTGAAAGTAATGGGAAGATTAGAAACAATGAAAGATATAGGCCGAAAAACAAAGTTATCGAAATAGTTAGACCTATCGGCCTTGAAAACCCTCTTCTTTCGGTGGCATTAACTACACTGTTTAATAAATATGCAACAAGAGCACTTATAAATAACGGCGTTAGAATTGAACCGAAGAAAATCACTATAATTCCGATAAAAACTAATAAAATTGATAAAGAAATTTGATCTTCCGTATGAAAATATTTATCAATAAGATTTTTAAAATATGAAGCCATAAACTTTTGAACTATTTTGTTTTCTAGTAATCAAAAGTAATTATACTGTTATTGTGAAGAGATTTTTTTTATTTTTAACTCTAGTAGTTCTATCTTTCTCGAGTGCGCAGGACATTCAGGATGATTTACCAGTTTTAGGAGATAGATCGTCTGCATCAGTATCGTTATCTGGTGAATTTGAAATGGGCAGATTATGGCTATCTCTTTTCAGATCGCAAGCTAAAGAGCATTCCGATCCGCTTGTGAGGTCATACATTGAGGATTTGATATACAGGCTAGCTGAGAATTCCCAAGTAAAAGACAGAAGATTTGAATTCATAATCATTGATGATAAGTCCATAAATGCCTTTGCAGCGGCTGGAGGAATAATAGGGATTAATACTGGTTTATTCTTTTACACAAATGATGAGTCTGAATTTTCGTCAGTAATGACTCACGAATTAGCTCATCTTAGCCAGAGACACTATGCAAGAAGTCAAAATAGAGGGTCACCTTTGGCAAATGCTCTAATGATTCTAGGAAGCATAGCTTTGGCGGCTGCATCTAATAATCCTCAGGCAATCATAACTGGACCAGCTTTGATGCAACAATTAAATACCAATTTTACTCGCTCTAATGAGCAAGAGGCAGATCGAATAGGCTTCAATAATCTTGTCAGGTCTGGTTTTGATCCCAAAGGACAAAGTAGGATGTTCAAGTTACTTCAGGATCTCTCTCGTAATAATTCTGAAGATCAATTTGGTTACCTAAGGACACATCCATTTCCCAAGGATCGTATTACTGATGCCAGGATTAGAGAAACTGAGTTTATAGAAAAAAACTCATTTGTATCTTATAGAGACTCAGTTGACTTTCATCTAGTTAAAAAAAGAATTGAAAGCGGAATAGAGCAAAATCCTAGAGGTTTAATAAGAAAATATTCCAGCGAACTTAGAAGAGCAAAAACAAAAAAAGATGAGACTATTTCAAAGTATGCCCTTCACCTTGCGTATCTAAATAATAAAGATTATTCAAAAGCCTTTTCGTTAATAAGAGAATGCATAGAATTAGATCCTATCAATATCAATCTTCAAATATCCTTAATGGAAGCTCACATGAAGGCTGGAAATATCCTTGAGAGTGTTTCTTTAGGAAAAAACCTTATTTCCCTGCATCCTAATAATTATTCAATCTCCCTGTTGTTATCTAAAGCGTTATTCAGAGATAAAAAATATGATGAAGCTGAAGAAGTTTTAAATGACGTTTCAAAAAAAAGACCTACCGACCCTTTCATTTGGTATGAGTTAGCAGAAGTGCAAGGCTTCTCAAATAACCTTATTGGATTGCATAGGTCTAGAGCTGAGTACTTCTTTCTAACGGGACGGTTTGAAGCAGCAATCATGCAGCTTAGAGAGGCATCAAAACTGGCTGTAAACTTCTTCGAGGTAAGTGAAAGTATCAGGACTAGGATGGAAGAAATTTATCAGACTACTGAAGCCTTAAAGAGGATGGGCTGATTAAGCTGGGAATAAATCAGAGAAATCTCTTCCAGCTAATAAATGTAAGTGAAGATGAAAGACAGTCTGCCCGGCTGAGGCTCCATTATTTATTACGACGTTAAATGAATCTTCTGTATCAAATTTTCTAGACATCTCTCCAACAATAAACATCAAGTGTCCGAGAATTGATACATCCTCCTCAGAAGCTTCTGATAATTTTGGAATTGGTTTTTTTGGAATAATAAGCAAATGTATTGGAGCCTTGGGGTTTATATCCTCAATAACAATACATAAATCATCTTCGTAATGAGTGATGGATGGTATTTCGTTATCTATTATCTTTTGAAAGATAGTTTTTTCTTCCGACATCTAAGAAATCTTATAGCCCAAGTAAGAAGCACTCAAGCACAAAAGTACATTTACTAAAATGTATAAAAAAGAATTTGTCATTCCAAATGTTTGATACAGTTCTAAAGACTCTTTGGTAAAAGCTGAAAATGTTGTGAATGATCCTAGAAATCCTATGATAAAGAAATTTTTTATATTTTCTGAAATCACTTCTGAAGTCTCTGAAATATAAAAACCAATAAAAAAACATCCTATGATATTCACTACAAGAGTCCCAATGGAGAAGCTTAGAATTGAATAGTTATTCAAAAATGAGGATATCAAATATCTTGATGAAGCGCCTAAAGCTCCACCAAAAGAAATCATTAAAATAGACATATTAAAGTGGTGGGTCGTATAGGATTCGAACCTATGACCAATTGATTAAAAGCCAACTGCTCTACCAACTGAGCTAACGACCCACGTATTATTGAAACTTTTTCAATTCTTCGGCTGCGAGTATACCAGCTCCAGAGTCAGGGTGATTGTTAATTAAGTAATTAAAATATTCTTTTGCCTTATTAGAATCTTCTGACCTTAAACTTATCATTCCTAATTTAAAATTTGCGTCTGGTACCCTGCTATGTTCCGAATAAGTGGAAATTAGTTCATTGAAAGAATCAGAGGAATCAATGTAATTCTCTTGAAGAAAATATATTTCACCTAACCAAAATAAAGCATCTCCAATGAAATTTCCTTCAGGAAATGAAAGGATCAAGTATCTTAGTTTTTCTGATGCTTCAGCAAATCTTCCATCTTCTATGAGTTGAAGAGAATCTGACCAAAGTTCAAATTCATTGCTAGCATCATCTTCTTCGATTAAGCCTGCTAAAGGATCTAATTCATCTATATTTGTTCCCTCTATTTCTTCTTGAACCAACAAAATACCTTCTAAATCATGGATTCTTTTGTCTAAATCTACATATCTGAGTTGCTGCGTATCTTCAATTCTATTTAGTTTATAGTTAATTTCTTCAAGCTGACTCAAGAGTGTTTGAATTTCTTTTTCTAGTGAATTAATTTTATTTAATAACAACCTTTCCGACTCAGAATCTTGTGCCCAAGTCGAAAAAGTTATTAAAAAAAATAAAAGTAAAAGAGATCTTTTAATCACTTAAAGCTAGTAAAGAGATATCTCAACTCTCCTGTTAGCTTTATATGCCGATTCAGAAGAACCAAGCCTATCTGGTCTTTCTTCACCGTATGAAACGACATCAAGCTTAGAAGATGAGATACCGTTAACTATTAAAAATTCTTTAACGGATTGAGCTCTTTTTTCACCCAATGCTAGGTTATATTCTCTGGTACCCCTTTCGTCGCAATGCCCTTCTAATCTGATTGCCTTTGCTCTTTTAGCAAATCTAATGTACTGCTCCAACGTATCTATGGCATCATCACCAAGGTCAAAGTTATCAAACTCAAAATAAACTTTATCAGGCAAATTTACATCCATTTTTGGTCCCATCTGAGCAGATTGACCAGAAACAGAAGCGTAGCTAGATGCAGATACATCGTCAGCCACATCATTAGCACAGCCACTACCCACGATAGGAGTGTAAGCGCACTCTCTAGCACCATTTTTCATAAATTCGTGAACGTATTCAGCCTCAAGTTCATACTCGAACATGCCAGGTTTCACTGATTTCATAGCTCTAATGTGAGCTTGAGCAGAAATAGAACAAGCTTTCTTCATCGTTGAAATTTCATCCTCATCTTTGAAAAGCCTCATTTCATGCAGGATTGGCGATATTGAGAAGAATTCTTCAGGAAAAGAATAGTTAGTTCTTCCAAACTCCTTTTTTGCCTGATCTACGAGCGCATCAATTTTTGTTGAAAGATGGATGTTGTCTTTTTGTAAATAAATTCTTTCTTTGTTTTTTATCAACTCTAAGAATTTTGAATCAAATTCTTTAATATCGTGCCCTTCATCTGCACCAATATCAGATGCTCCTTTGTATCCTAATCTTTTTCCATCCCACTGTTCTCGAAGGGGGTCTTTGTCCCTGCAAAATAGATGAAATTTCCTGTTGTCAGTATCAAACAACGCAATAGACTCAGGTTCATTGAAAGCAGATAAATACAATAGATCACTGTTCTGGCGGAAAGAGAACATGGCATCATTATTTCTGATAATTTCATCAGCTGAAGCAATCAGAACCAAAGAGTTTTTTGGCAAAGAACTGACAAGTTCATCTCTTCTTTTTTGATATGTATTCATGTTCTTATTTTAACCTAGATTTATTTATGTAATTTATTGCTTTGAAAATCGTATATCAAGTTCTGTTTTAAGTATTGAACACAAAATTTCAGCATCCCTCTCGCCATAATAATTTTGGCGGACGATTAAAGCAATTTCCCTATGTGGCCCGCTTTCATCCAATTCCGTCATTGAAAGATTCTTATTGCCTTTAATAAGTTGTTCCAGAGCCATTTCAGGAATCAGAGTTGTCCCCATGCCACCTTTTACCAATTGAATAAGAGTATTTAGGCTGGTTGCTTTAATATCGTGTTGAGCATCATCAGAAATTTTACAGGCTGAAAGAACATGATCTTTCAGACAGTTGCCTTCTTCTAGAAGGATAAGTTCATTCAAATCAAGTTCTTTAGCTTTGATTTTATTTCTCTTACTTCTGGTATCTTTTTTTGTGCTTATCCAATAAAAGTTTTCTTGCCAGAACTTATAGGATTTCAGCCCTCTAATGTTGTAAGGAAGGGCAAGAACAGCCATATCTATTTCTCCATTTTCGAGCATGATAAGGAGATTTTCAGATTGCGCCTCAGTGACTTTAAGTTTTAGTTTGGGAAAATCACTTCTCAACTTCGGTAATAAATAAGGAAGTATAAAAGGACTTACAGTTGGAATAATACCTATAGATAAATTATGAGATAAGGGGGCTTTTGTTGATTCTGAAATTTTTTGTATATCTTCAAGCTGCATTTTGATTGTTTTAGATTTTTCAAGGATTTCGCGACCAAGTTCGGTCACGAAGACTTTTTTATTATCTCTTTCAAAGATTTTAACACCCAACTGATTTTCCATTTCAGTTATGGCATTGCTTAAAGTAGAAGGAGACACAAAACAGATTTCTGCAGCTTTTCGAAAGTGCAAAGTTTTTGCTACTGCAAGAGCATAATTTATTTGTTTAATACTTATCATTAATGTATTGATTTTTCGAACATTAGATAAGATATTAATATATTTATCAATATATAAAACTAAGTAAAATAAGGTTAGTTTCTTTTTTTGGAGGTACAACATGGCAGAAGCTACAGAAGGTAAATGCCCGGTAATGCACGGGGCAATGACCAGTAACAGTTCGACGGGTCAATCCACAAAAGATTGGTGGCCTGATCAATTAAATTTAAACATTCTTCACCAACACGATAGAAAATCTAATCCCCTTGGAGAAGATTTTGACTACAAAGCAGAATTCGAAAAGCTTGATTACTTTGCACTCAAACAAGACCTTAACGATCTTATGACTGACTCTCAAGATTGGTGGCCTGCTGACTTCGGTCACTACGGCCCTTTTTTCGTAAGATTAACCTGGCATGCAGCGGGAACTTATAGAAGCACAGATGGCCGAGGAGGCGGAGGTACCGGAGCAATGCGTTTTGCGCCTTTGAACAGTTGGCCTGATAACGGTAACTTAGATAAAGCTAGAAGATTGTTATGGCCGATAAAGCAAAAATACGGTAACAAAATTAGTTGGGCAGATCTCCTCATTTTGTCCGGAAACGTTGCCATAGAATCCATGGGAGGAAAAACCTACGGTTTCAGTGGAGGCAGAGATGATATTTGGGGTCCAGAGGAAGATATTCTATGGGGAGTCGAAGATGAATGGCTCGAAAATAAAAGGTATAAAGGTGAACGGGAACTAGATAATCCTTTGGCTGCCGTTCAAATGGGTTTGATCTATGTAAATCCTCAAGGTCCAGATGCAAATCCAGACCCTTTAGCCAGCGCTCACGATATTAGAGAAACATTTGGTCGAATGGCAATGAATGATTACGAGACTGTTGCTCTTGTTGCTGGAGGTCATACTTTTGGAAAATGTCATGGAGCAGGAGATGCTGAATTAGTCCAAGATGAGCCAGAGGGAGCACCTATAGAACAAATGGGTCTTGGTTGGACCAATAAACATGGATCAGGTCTTGGAGCTGATTCCATAACTAGTGGTCTTGAAGGTGCCTGGACAACAAATCCAATCAAGTGGGATAACGGTTACTTTGATCTTCTATTCAAATACGAATGGAAGCTCGGCAAGAGTCCTGCCGGTGCTCATCAATGGTATGCAGTTGATCAAGACGAGGAAGATATGGCGCCAAGCGCACATGATCCTTCCATAAAAGAACCTACAATTATGGCAACTACTGATATTGCTTTAAGAGAAGATCCCGAATACAACAAGATCTCAAAGCACTTTCACGAAAATCCTGATGAGTTTGCCGATGCTTTTGCTAAAGCTTGGTTCAAGTTACTTCACAGAGATATGGGTCCGAAGGCAAACTACATAGGTCCTGAAGTGCCTGAGGAGGAACTCATATGGCAAGATCCAGTTCCTGCTGGAAATTCTGATTACGATGTTGCAGCTGTGAAAAGTAAGATAGATGGTCTTGGTTTAAGCATTCAAGAAATGACCGAGACTGCTTGGGCAAGTGCTTTCACCTACAGGGGATCAGATCTTAGAGGCGGTGCTAACGGTGCAAGATTGAGGTTAGCTCCCCAAAAAGACTGGGAAGTAAACAAACCAGAGCAACTATCTAAAGTTCTTTCAGCTTACGAAGGTATCTCCGAAGATACGGGAGTATCTATGGCAGATATCATTGTTCTTGCTGGTAACTTAGCGATTGAGAAAGCCTCTGGTTCAGAAGTTCCTTTTACGCCTGGAAGAGGCGATGCTTCACAAGAGCAAACTGATGAAGAATCTTTTGCTTATCTAGAGCCATTCTCAGATGCATTTAGAAACTATCATCGTTCCGGTTTGGATGTCAGTGCTGAAGAAATGATGCTCGATAAAGCTCAACTTTTAGGCATAACTGCTCCAGAGATGACTGTTCTTCTTGGTGGCATGAGATCCCTAGGTATTACTGCGAGTGATTACGGATTGGTATCTGAGAACTCTGATACTTTATCTAATGACTACTTCAAAACACTTTTGGACATGAGAGTTCAGTGGAAGCCCAATGGAACTGGAAACTCTTACGAAGCTTTTGATAGAGTCTCTGGTGAAAAAGCAAGAACTGCATCAAGAGCCGACCTAGTATTTGGTTCAAATTCTCAGCTAAGAGCTTACGTTGAAGTTTACGCTCAAGATGATTCATCTGAAAAATTCACTAAGGATTTCATCAAAGCATGGAACAAAGTAATGAATAACGACTTGTTCTAACTTTCTTATATGAAAGAAGCACCCTGAGAGTTTTCAAAGGGTGCTTTTTTTTATGTACTGAGTGCTAAAATAATTAAATGCCTAAAGCTTCTATTGAAGAAAACATAAAAGAGCTTCTAGAAATGTCAAAAAAACTTAGAGAAGCCAATCAAGATTTAAGAAAGAAAAATAAAAAGCTTAAACTTGAAAATATCAAATTAAAAAAAGGTATGGATGAAGCGCTAGAAAATATAGAGAATTTAATCGATAAAGTGGATAATCTATAACTATGGAAGAAGAAATTATTTCTATAAAAATTGGAGGCTTGGAATACAAACTTCAGTGCCCAATCGAAGAGCAAGCTCACCTATTAGAAGCAGCTGAAAAACTGGACAAAAAAATTAAATCAACAAAAAGAAAATTAAAAACTCTTCCGATGGAGAGAATTTCAGTACTGGCAGCATTGGATATCTCCTCTGATCTGGTAAAACTTCAGTCTCAAGGAGCTGAAGTGATTGAAAGCATAGAGCAGCCAGAATCTCCAAAGGAAGAAACCAAGAAAGAACTACAGATCAGTCAAACTGAAGAAGAAGATATTCCAGAAGACGAAGATGAAGATCTTAATTTCAAGCTGGTCTCAGAAATATCAGAGCTTTCAAAACTTTGATATAAGAATTATAATTTCTCTGTTTCCTGGGTTATTCGATATACAAAATAAACCTCGAGCCGATAATTAAAATCAAGGGACTTGATACCTTGCTTGTTGAGCGCCCCTAGGGCAGCCTGATAGCGGGTGATTTTCCCGCCCTGAACTTGACGGTTCAGGTCTAGTTTTGTTAACGGTAATCTGGGAAACTTCCTTAATGAACAAAGAGGATGCACGATCTGAGATTAAAAGAAGGTTGTCAATCCTAAATCAATCTGAAAAAGAAACAAAAATTTTGTTCAGCAGAGCAATAGAATATTTTGGTGAGTACAATTCAATAGCCAGCTATGCATCTCTTTCAGATGAATTTCCTACGGAAGAATTTAATAAACTGCTTATAGAAAAAGGAACAGAAGTTTTTCTGCCAAAAGTTAATCTCTCCATAAAACAACTTGATTTCTTCTCAATAGATTCTAGTACTGAGTATAAAAAAAATTCTTTAGGAATTAACGAGCCAAAATTTACAAAAGCAAAGAAAGCCTCCTTTGAAGCAATTTTGATTCCAATGGTTGGATTTTCTGAATCCTATAAAAGACTTGGAAGAGGAGGAGGTTTTTACGATAGATACGTTAAAAACTTAAATAAAAAAATTATCAAAATTGGAATCGCTTATAAATATCAGAGAATTAAATTTGATGAACAAGTATTCGATATGAAGTTCGATCAAATAATAGTGTCGGACTGAATTACTTTAAAAAGGCTTGATAAGCTTTACTCGAAGTTTGATTAGTGAACGGAAATCCTATGGAAATTAATTTCTGCTCTAGTTTTTTCTTAGAGTTCTTTTTAACCTTAAAACCAATTAAGGCTCCACCATACAAAGCTCCTTGATTTTTATAATGGAAGAGAGAAATGTTCCATTGATTTCCAAGTGACTCTAAGAAAAATAGGAGTGCCCCGGGTTTTTCTGGGAAATCAACCATATATATCTCCTCGTATTCTCCCCCATTAAATGCTGGTCCTCTTCCACCTGACATATGCCTTAAATGAACTTTAGAGACCTCATCTTCAGATAAATCAATAACAGAAAATTTCTTCTTGAGAGATTTTATAGACAATTCTTTCTTACGCTTTGATTCTAATTCAAGACCTAAAAATACTTTTGCAGATGAGGAATCATCCATTCTGTAACTAAATTCAGTGATGTTTTTGTTTCCGATAGCAGAGCAAAGTTTTATAAAACTTCCTTGCACCTCTGGAATCTGAACTCCCAAGAAAACCTCTTTTTGCTCGCCCATGCTAGACCTATCTACGATTGGGGCAAGCATCTCAAAGTTAAGGTTTGAACCACAATAAATTGCAATTAAGTTTTTCTTTTTTAATCCATATCTGGAGACATATTTTTTCAATCCAGCAAGAGCCAGTGCTCCTGATGGCTCAGGTATGGTTCTTGTTTCGATAAAAGTATCTTTAACTGCCGAGCAGATCTCATCTATGTTTACTGTCATCGAGTAATCAACAACATCTTTGATAATAGGATAGTTCTTCTTGCCTATTTGTTTTGCTGCTGTTCCATCAGCAAATAAACCAACTTCTTTAAGTTTAATTCTTTTCCCAGAATTTAGGGTTTGATGTAGCGCGGCAGAGTCTTCCGATTCAACAGCTATTATTTTTATATCGGGCCTTATAGATTTTAAATATTCTCCCACTCCAGAAACAAGACCACCTCCGCCGGAGCCTATAAAAACTGCATAGATGTTATCGGTAAATTGATTTGCAATTTCTAAGCCAACGGTGCCTTGTCCGGCGATCACCAGCTCATCATCAAATGGATGAATAAAATCCAAATTGTATTGACTGCAGTACTTGCTAGCAGCCAATGCACTTTCATCAAAATTATTTCCTGTTAGCTTAACTTTAGCTCCTAACATTTTTACAGAATTAACTTTTATTTTAGGAGTTGTAAGGGGCATAAAAATTGTAGCTTTAATTTTTAAATGTTTTGCTGCCAAAGCCACACCTTGAGCATGATTGCCTGCCGATGCAGTCACTACATGTTGAACATTCTTTTTTCTGTAAAGATGCTCAATTTTGTTATACGAGCCTCTAACTTTAAACGAGTGAGTAGGTTGCAGATCTTCTCTCTTTAGAAAAATATTATTTTTTAAAGACTTAGATAAGTTACTAGCCTTGTCTATCGGAGTAACTTGAGCAATATCATACACTTTAGATGAAATGATTTTCTCTATGATCTGTCTCTTTTTAGTCATGAATCCCTTAAAAGCGCTGTATTATACTGTTAATCAAAGTAAAAGCACTTCAATGAGCTCTGATCAAGAAAACTTAAAGCGCCAGTCTGCTGCAAAAGCACTGGACATTATATTGCCAAAACTTTACGAGGACTCAATCATCGGTATTGGGACAGGCTCTACTGTTGATTTATTTATCGAAATGTTAGCTGAGAAAAATCCTGTCTTTAAAGCAGCGGTTTCAAGCTCTGAAAGAAGCTTAAAACTTCTTGAACAGAAAGGCATTGAAGTTTCGTTGCTAAACGATGTCGGTGGACCAGATATATATGTTGATGGAGCTGATGAGTACGATGATAAGAAGCAGCTTATAAAAGGCGGAGGCGGAGCTCTTACGAGAGAAAAAATAATAGCTTACTCTGCAAGAGAATTTATTTGTATCGTGGATGAATCAAAAAAAGTAAATAGGCTTGGCTCTTTTCCGCTAGCAATCGAGGTTTTGGAATATGCGCGAAGCTTTGTTGCGAGAGAAATAGTTAAGCTAGGCGGGAAGCCAACCTATAGAACAGGATTTGTTACTGATCAGGGAAACCAAATACTAGATGTATTAAATTTGGATTACGCTGTTCCCTATGAATTAGAAATTAGATTAAACAGAATCCCAGGAGTAGTTGAGAACGGAATCTTTGCCCAGAAGACAGCTACTAAGATTGTAGTAGCAACACAAAACGGTGTAGAGGTAATAGATTAAAGAAGTGCTTCTATTTTTTTCATCACCTCTGGAGAATCAGGATTAGTGGTATGAGGTATTAGCTCTATATCGCCGTTTTTAGAAATCAAATATTTACTGAAATTCCAAGAAGGTTCTTCTCCAGAATTTTTAGCAAGATTTTTGTAAAATGAGTTTGCTCTGTCACCTCTTACTTTGGATGTTGCGAACAAGGGAAAAGAAACGTCGTAAGTTGTCTTACAAAATTCCTTTGTTTTGTCTTCATCTTTAAATTCTTGATATAAAAAATCTCTAGAGGGGAATCCTAAGACAATGAAACCTTTCTGTTTATACTTATCGTAAATTTTCTCTAAGCCTTCGTATTGATAGGTGAATCCGCAGGAGCTCGCAACATTGACCGCCATGATGACTTTATCGTTGTATTCGCAAAGGTTTTCGGAATCTGATGAAGCTAATATACGAACGTCGTGATCAAGGAGGTTTTTACATGAAATATCGTCAGCAAACACCAGTGACGAGGCAAAAAGAAACAATAAAGATAAGATTTTCATAGGTTATATTTGGTTACGATTGGGAATAAATCAATACTTTGGTTCCTACTTCTACCAAATCAAATAACCTTATTACATCCTTATTAATCATTCGGATGCAACCCAATGAGGCAGGTTTTCCAATGAGTCCTTCCTCTGCAGTTCCATGAATGTAGATGTATCTAGCTTTCGAATCTATCCCAGATCCTCTGTTTTTCCCTGGTTCTAAGCCATCAAGCCACATAATTCTTGAAGTAATAACGTCCTCTTCAATGTCGATGTCTTCAATAATCGGTTCAATGATTTCCTGATTCCAAACTCTTCCTTTCATCACAGCCCCCAAAGGTAGATCGTTTCCTATTTTTTCAGATATTTCGTGAAGTCCGAGGGGGGTCTTGAAGGAATTTTCTTCGCTGCCAATACCGTAGCTGGATGACGAGATAGGAAAGTCGATAACTCGATCGCCGTCTTGATAATATAATTTTTGCTCGTTTAGGTCGATATGTATGAAAGACCTTTCATTTTGAAGTTCCTCATAGTTATATTTTTTTTTATCTAGCAACATGGTCGAACAAGAAAATAACAAAAATACTGATATCAGTGAAACAATTCTCATTTATCAAATATAAACCTTCTTAAAATTTGGGCAATAAAAATAAATAAAATTAAATAAAGAAATGGATATTTTCCATTCTCGTTATATGGCGTTGAACCACTTCTTGCGTTGATTTTAATTTTCAAAATTTGACCATCATATGACTCATTTTTATTATTAAAGTTTACGAATGTAGGAATTTGTTCAATAACTTGTCCACGGAAATTTATTGCGGCTGATATACCGGTGGAGGTACTACGCAAGAGGGGCTTTTGATTTTCTGCAGCTCGATATCTGGCAATCTGAAGATGCTGATGTGGACCTATGGTGGTTCCGAACCAGTTATCGTTACTTGCTGAAAATATCACATCCGAATTTTTTGCTTGAAAAGCTACATCATCTTGATAAGCAATCTCATAACAAATACTGCTTCCTATTCTGAGGCCATCTCCAGAAATGAAAGAGTTATTATCTCCTTTGACAATATTAGGTCTATCTAATTGAAAGAGATTAAATAAATAACCTGATAGATCACCCATAGGTAGATATTCCCCAAAAGGAACGAGACGTTTCTTTTCGTAATTCCCTTGTAAAATGCCCATCCCTTTTAAAGAATTCACATAACCTTCATCCTTTTTTTCATCAAGCATCCCGACTACTGCACCTGCGTTTGCTAGTTTTATGGTGCCTGATAAACCTTTTAAAAAAATTTCAAATCTAGAAAACAACCCTGGCAAAGATACTTCTGGCCAAAAAAATATAATTTTTTCTTGTGAGTTTTCGTTACCGATAAGTTCATCAAAAAATACCTTAGAAAAATAGTTTCTAGATTTTACCTGACCATCTCGACTCCACTTTTCAAGAACATCGATATTTGGTTGAACAATAATTGCCTGAAAACTAGAGGTCTTTTCTGTCCAGGATTTAGTTGATAACCAAGTTGCGTTGAGAGCAAACATACCCATAAAGACCAAACTCAAAAATAAATGTGATTTTCTTAATTTTTGAAAAAAGATCATAGAGCCTAGCAGGCTTGCAAACAGACATATTAAAAATGACATTCCAAACACACCTATGACTGGAATATAACCATTAAGAAAAAAATTATTTAAGCTTGAATATCCAACATATAACCAAGGCAATCCAGTAAACAAAAATTCTCTCAAATATTCACCGAAAACATAAAATACAGGAAACGCTAGAATCAATCTGCGGTGATCATTGAGACGAAATAAACTCATGAAAAAGAAACTTGTTGCTTGAAAAAGGCTTAAAAAAGATGCGATCAAAAAAACAAAAGTATAAGCAGCGAGCTTTGAAGCTCCTCCGTAATTAACTATGCTGTTTTCAACCCAACCAGCTCCAAGCACCCAAAGGCTCAGGCCAAAGAAAAAACTTACGACAAAAGTATTTTTGGGTGACTCAAGAACAAGCAGTCTCCACAATCCTGCCAAAAAAATTGGACTTAGGTACCACAAATCAAATGGTTCAAAAGAAAGAACCAAGAGTCCACCGATTACAGTTGCGGTTAATGATTTTATGATCACCATCAAGGCATCATATCAATAAAAATTTAATCTTTGTTTGACCAATAGGTGATATTTAAGTCATCTAAAAGTAGGCAGGTTTCTTGAATTGGTAAACCAACAACATTGAAGTAACAACCACCAATACCTTTAACAAAAGAAGCGCCTAATCCCTGAATGCCATAACCGCCAGCCTTGTCCATTGGTTCTTCAGTTAAGACATATCTCTCGATCTCTTTTGCAGATAGAGATTTCATTTCTACAACTGTGTGTGAATGATTCTGAATAAACTCTATTTCTTTTGATTCAGAAATATGACCTAAAGCTATTCCAGTTGTTACGGTATGAGTGGTTCCGGATAATTCTTTCAACATTCTATGAGCATGCTCTTTGGTAGTTGGTTTTCCAAAAATTTTATTTTTATGACTAACCACCGTATCGGCCACTAAAAAAGGCTTAAGAGTTAAATTCTCTTGCAGTATTTTATTTCCAGCCGCTGTGACTTTAGATTTAACTATTCGGTCAAGATATTCTTGAGGACCCTCGTCTTGAATCTCATCTTCATCAACGTCAATTTCAAGAACTTCGAAATCAACCATCAATTGATTCAGGATATTTTTTCTTCGGGGAGATTTAGAGGCTAAGTATAAGCCTGAAATAGTCACTATTTAATTTTTTCTTCTTTGTAGATAACTCTTTTTCTAATTTTTGGATCAAACTTCATCATTTCAATCTTATCTGGAGTTGAAGTTTTATTTTTATCCGTAGTGTAAAAGTGTCCTGTTCCGGCAGAAGAAACTAACTTAATTTTTTCTCTCATATTTTTTCTCCTCTTGATCTAATGTCCTTTAAAACTTCATCAATTCCTTTCTTATCAATAATTCTCATCCCTTTTGCAGAAACAGTTAGAGAAACGTATTTATTTTCAGATTCAACCCAAAATTTATGTTGATTGAGATTAGGCAAAAACCTTCTTTTCGTTCTGTTTAATGCCTTGGAAACATTGTTTCCAGCCATTGGCTTTTTTCCTGTTACCTGACAAATTTTTGACATAACTATATTTTTTATAAATCTGAGGCACGATTTATACCAGAAACTAATGGTTATGAAAACCTATCTAAGTTATATTTCGCATTATGGATCAGCTTATAAATAAAAGGGTTCTCTTGTGCGTGACTGGTGGCATTGCTGCCTACAAATCTGCTGAATTAGTTAGGTTATTCAAAAACTCTGGTTCCGACGTGAGGGTTTTGATGACTAAATCCGCTCAGGAATTTATTACACCTTTAACTATGCAGGCTCTTTCCGGCAACCCAATTCATTCTGATCTTCTTGATCCTGGAGCTGAAGCTGCAATGGGACACATAGAATTGGCTAGGTGGTCAGATATTATTGTCATAGCGCCATGCACAGCCGACTCAATTGCAAAACTTGCTTTAGGTAGAGGCGACGATCTTCTTAGTGCGGTTGCTCTATCTACTGATGCACCGATTTTTGTTGCTCCTGCAATGAATCAGGCCATGTGGAGAGATGGGGCGACACAAAACAATATATCCACTCTTGCAGAAAAAAACTTTATTTTTATTGGCCCAGATATTGGAACCCAAGCTTGTGGTGACACTGGCCCAGGAAGAATGACAGAGCCGTCGGATATAATTCAACAAGTTTCATTGAACTTTAGTAAAGGCCTATTGGCGGGAAAAAAAATCCTTATTACTGCAGGACCAACGCGTGAGATGATTGACCCTGTTAGATTCATATCAAACCGTAGTTCAGGGAAAATGGGCTTTGCTTTAGCTGAAGCAGCTTGTGATGAAGGTGCTTTTGTTAGTTTGATATCCGGGCCAGTCAATTTACCCACTCCTGAAAGAATATTCAGACATGATGTTGAAACTGCAAAACAAATGTATGACAAAGTAAATGAAATGATAGATGAGATAGATATTTTCATTGCAACCGCTGCAGTTTGTGACATCAAGCCATCTCATCCTTCGAATCACAAAATCAAAAAACAACAGATACTCGATGCAAACAACATTCTTTTAGAAGAAAATCCTGACATTGTGGCGAGCGTTAAAAAAGCTCATCCAAATAAGAAGGTAATAGGGTTTGCTGCTGAAACTGAGAAAGTTCTTGATAACGCAAAACTCAAACTTTCTGAAAAAGAACTTGATCTGATCATTGCAAACGATGTCTCAAATGGTGAGATTGGATTTGATTCCGATGATAACGAAGTGCATTTAATCTCAGAAAAAAATTCAAGGAAAATCAATAAATCTACGAAAGAGAAAGTTTCAAGAGAAATAATCAAATATATATCCGATAATTTAAAGTGATTAGATGGTTATTGGTCAGAATTTTGGGCTTCCTTTTGCCTGACATCATTAAAACTTTTACAGGTAAAAATCAAAAGGAATCTAATTTACCGTTAAATGTAAAATTTAAGATTCTTAATGAAAGGTTAGGTAAAGAATTTCCATTGCCCACCTTTCAGACTGCTGGTTCTGCTGGCCTAGATCTATGTGCATGCATTGAAGAAGATATTTTCATCAATCCAAACGACTCCGTATTAGTGCCTACCGGCTTTAGTATTCATATAGATAATCCTGATTATGCTGCTTTTATTCTTCCAAGATCTGGTTTAGGTCATAAGCACGGTATAGTTTTAGGTAACTTGGTTGGATTAATTGATTCGGATTATCAAGGAGAAATCATGGTTTCTTTATGGAATAGATCTGATGAAACATTCACAGTTGAGCCTGGGGCAAGAATTGCTCAAATGGTTTTCTTGCCGGTTATGAATCCTAATTTTTCTATCGTGAAAGAGTTTTCATCGTCAGAGAGAGGAGACAAAGGTTTTGGATCCTCTGGCTTTTAGTTAGATTAGAAGCTAAATTCTTTTTTTCTCAGCCTAAGATGGCTTGGAGTAACCTCCACTAGCTCATCCTCTTCAATAAACTCCAATGCTTGCTCTAAGGAATGATTTATATGCGGGGTCAGAATTAAATTTTCATCCGTTCCCGCTGCTCTTATATTTGTCAATTGTTTTGCTTTTGTAGGATTCACTGGCAGATCATTATCTCTAGAATGCAAACCTACAATTTGTCCTTTGTATACGTCTGTACCATGACCAACAAACAATTTTCCTCTGTTTTGCAGATTAAATAATGAATAGGCAAGAGTTTTTCCAGCCGCCATGGAAACTAAGACACCATTTTGTCTATTCTTAAGTTCACTTGTTTTCGCTTTGTCGTATTTTTCAAATACGCTTGTAAAAATCCCGGTCCCGCTTGTTAAAGTTAAAAATTGCGACCTAAAACCAATAATACCTCTTGAGGGAGCCAAAAATTCTAGTTTTAATCTTCCCTTGCCATCCGGAACCATATCTCTTAATTCTGCTTTTCTTAGACCCATCTCTTCCATGATCGATCCTTGAAACTCCTCCTCAATATCGATCACCACTTGTTCATAAGGCTCATGGATTTCGCCATTGATTTTTTTTTGAATAACTTCAGGCTTGGAAACTCCAAGCTCAAATCCATCTCTTCTCATACTCTCTATGAGAACTGACAAATGAAGTTCTCCTCTGCCGGATACAATAAATTTATCAGGCGAGTCTCCTTGTTTAACCCTTAATGCAACATTACTGAGTAATTCTTGTTCTAATCGTTCTTTTATGTTCCTTGATGTAACAAATTTTCCATCTTGACCAGCAAACGGAGAATCATTTACTTGAAAAGTCATGCTTACGGTTGGCTCATCTACTTTTAGAGGAGGAAGTGAAGATATATTTTCAGGAGAGCATAAAGTATCTGAGATGAAGAGTTTCTCAATTCCTGAAACGCAAACAATATCTCCTGCATCTGCCTCAGATACCTCAATTCTTTCTAGGCCTCTGTGACTCATCACTTGTAGAACTTTACCTTTCCTTTCTTCTTTATCTGAATCAATAATAACTACTGGATCATTGGGTTTAATTTTTCCAGCTTTAATTCTTCCAATGCCTATTACTCCAACATATTCATTACTATCTAATGCACTGATTTGCATTTGAAAAGGCTTACTTACATCAACTTTTGGAGAAGGGACTTTTTCAATTATTAAGTCCAATAAAGGAGACATATCTTCTTTAATCTCATCAGGCTCTAATCCAGCAACTCCATTTAAAGCAGATGTATAAATAACATCGAAATCCATTTGTTCATCATTACCGCCTAGACGATCGAATAAATCAAAAACCTGATCTAATACCCAATCTGGCCTTGCACCATCTCTATCAATTTTATTAATCAGCAATATTGGATTAAGACCTTGTTCAAAAGCCTTTTCAGTAACAAATCTTGTTTGAGGCATTGGTCCGTCAACTGCATCTACTAAAAGCAGAACTGAATCAACCATGGTAAGAATTCTTTCCACTTCTCCACCAAAATCAGCATGACCTGGAGTATCTACAATATTTATTTTGTAATCTTTCCAATTAATAGCAGTATTTTTGGCAAGTATAGTGATGCCTCTTTCCTTCTCTTGATCGAAAGAATCCATTAACCTTTCCGATCCTAAATCCTTTCTATCTAAAGTTCCAGATTGCTCTAGAAGCTTGTCTACGAGTGTAGTCTTTCCATGATCAACATGAGCAATAATTGCAATATTTCTAATATTTTCCGAATTCATGTAACGAGATGAATTATCAAAGTAATTGATTTATAAATTTTAATTAAGACTTAGGTTCTTCTGCAGATTCATCTCCAGAAAGAGTCTCAGCTAACGCTTCTTCAACCACAGGAGTCTCAGCTGCTATTTCTTCAACCACAGGAGTCTCAGCTGCTATTTCTTCGACCACAGGAGATTCCTCTGATTTAGCTTTGGTTGAAGGCTTTCTGAACCTTTTATTGAATTTATCAACTCTTCCACCTGTATCAACTAATTTATGCTTACCCGTATAAAATGGATGAGAAGCAGAAGATATATCAAGCGGACAATAGGGATAAGATTTTCCTTCCCATTCTTTTGTTTGATCCGTTTGAATGGTAGAAGGAATAAGAAAGTACTGATCTACACTTGTATCATGAAAAAGTACTTCTCTGTATTCTGGATGAATGTCTCTTTTCACTTTGTTTGCTTAATAAATTTAGTGACGGCATGATACCAGAGAAGTTTTTATTATCAACATATGAAAGATTCTGAATACAATGTTGTAGAAGTAGCTGTTCCAGTACCTGTAAGGAGCAGTTTTTCATATCTCAGTAAAAATCAAATTCTCCCTGGAACCAGAGTAAAAGTTTCTTTTGGTTCAAGAACTTTAATAGGTGTTGTGATTTCTTCATCTACAAAACCTAATTTTCAAAAGGATCTAAAGTCTATTGATTCTGTTTTAGATGATAAGGAATTACTAAACAAAAAAGATATTGAGTTAATTTCATGGCTATCAAATTACTACAAAACTCCAATAGGAGAGGTGGCTAAGCTTTTCTTCCCTCCTTCAATGAGAAAGGAGATTGAAATTCCGGATGAGCAAGAGATTTTTGAGCTTACTCAAAAGGGAGAATTTTACAGCGAAGATCTCTTAAAAAAATCTCCAAAGCAACTTGAAATGTTGTCTTATTTCAGAAAAGAAAAAACAGCCACACGTCAAGGCTTGAAGAGCATTTCATATGATTCGAGAATTCTGAGAGAGCTTATAAAGAAAGAGCTTATTTCTAAAAAGAAAATCAAATATAAAGAAGAAATTCAATACGAAACTACAGAAAACTTTCTTGAACTAAACAGCGAGCAAAAGGCAGCCTATGAGTCTTTCAAAGAATCTTTAGGATCTTTTAAGGTGCATCTTTTATTCGGCGTCACTGGAAGTGGTAAGACTGAAACATACATGCATATTGTTAGAGATGTATTAGAAAATCATAAACAAGTTGCGGTTTTGGTTCCCGAGATTGGCTTGACCGGATCTTTAGAAAAATCACTTAAAAGTAGATTTGGAAATAAGGTAGTCACAATGCATTCTTCCTTGTCTAACAAAGATAGACAAAGATCTTGGAAGTCAATTCAGTCATCAAATGCAAAAATTATCCTAGGCACAAGATCTTCTATTTTTACTTCAACTCCTGATTTAGGACTCATTATTGTTGATGAAGAGCATGACTCTTCATATAAACAAAATGAGATGCCTTGTTATTCAGCCAGAGACACAGCCATTTATAAGGCAAAGTTGCATGATTGTCCTATTGTTTTAGCATCTGCAACTCCAAGCCTTGAGTCGTTCAATAATGCAAAACTAAAAAAATATGTTTTGAATAAACTTGAGGAAAGAGTAAGTGAAGCGAGCAAGCCAAAACTCGAGTTAATTGATCTTCGCGGTAAAGAAATTATTTCAGGGCTTGCCACAAATACGATAGCTGAAATTAAGAAAGAACTCACCAATGGAAATCAAGTGATGATCTTTCAAAATAGAAGAGGTTATTCACCTGCGGTTGTTTGCGAGTCATGTGGGTGGTCACCTAATTGTCCAAATTGTGACGTTAGAATGGTTTATCACAAACAAACAAATAAATACTCTTGTCATCATTGTGGATATGCTGAAAATTACTTCCAAGAATGCAAAGTTTGTCCAAACAACGAGCTATCTTTTTATGGGGCAGGAACAGAAAAATTAGAGGAGTCTTTGAGAACTATTTTTCCTGATTTCCCCATCTTAAGAATAGATAGCGATATTTCATATAAAAAAGATCTGAATTCTTTGCTAGCTCAACCGTTAAAAGGGGAACCTATGATTTTAGTTGGCACGCAGATTCTTGCCAAAGGTCATCACCTCCCAGATATCACCTTGGTAGTTATTTTAGACGGAGATTTCAGTCTCTACAGTCTTGACTTCAGAGCAACGGAAAGAATGAATCAACTAATCACACAAGTATCGGGTAGATCAGGAAGAGGCAACAAGTCCGGAAAGGTATTGATTCAAACTTTTGTGCCTGAGCATCCAAGCCTTGAAAAGGTCGTCGATTCTAGTTACGAGACTCTTGCAGAAAATCTTCTTCAATACAGAAATCAAAATAAGCTTCCTCCTTTTTATCATTCGATAAATCTAATAACAGAATCAACTTCTTATATCTCTTGCAAAGAGGAATTAAATAAAATTAGAAGCATGTTTGTAAATCCTCACATTGATGTGATTGGACCTCAGCCATGCATCATTGAAAAAAGAAAAAACATCTTTAGGTGGCAAATTTCAGCAAAAAGTAAAAACAGAACTCTGCTACATAACTCTCTCAATAGAGTATTAGAAAATCATAAGATTATTGGTAACAAAGTTAGGTTATCTATTGACGTGGATCCTTTATGATATTGATCAGCCTCTTTTCATCATTGTCGCAATGATTTAACTCAATAATATAATCAGGATTATTAAAATATCTCTTTGATTTTTCTGGCCATTCAACCAAGGTGATGGCATTTTCCTCGGTTAAGTAATCTTCCACCCCGATAGCTTGAAGTTCTTTATCGTCTTCAATTCGGTATAAATCTAAATGAAAAACTTTTAAATTATCAGATTCGTATGACTCTACTATTGTGAAGGTTGGACTTTTTACAAATTCATCAAAGCCAAGCTCTTGAATTAATCCCCTTACAAAAGTTGTTTTCCCTGCTCCCAAATTTCCTATCAAGTTTATAAGAAGGGAATTTTTAAATCCTTTAATTAAAGAGGCAAAATTTTTTGCTTTATCCTCAGTTTCCTTTTCGCCGATTAATTCTTCCAATGTCTATATTAATATTTTTCTCACTTACAACTCTAAATCAACAAGATGATCTAGAAGAATACTTGGTCTAAGAGATCTTTGACCATAATTCTCTTGCAAGCTATCACAAGCAACCGCGTGGTGAAAAACGCCCAAAATAGATGCTTCCTTAGATGACAGTCCCTGTGCTAAGTAGCCTGAAATCATGCCGCTTAAGACATCTCCCATACCACCAACAGCCATTCCTGGATTGCCAGCCGGGCAAACTGATATAGAGCCTCCATCATAAACAATTGTTTCTTTGCCTTTCAATACAACAGTGCCTGGATATAAATCAAATAATTTTTTTACCATAGTCTGTCTATTTTTTTGACTGCTAATTTTATTAGCTTTTAATAGCCTGGCTGCCTCTTCCTCATGAGGAGTGATGATTAAGTTCTTTCGCGGAATCTTGAAGTCTAAGATCTTAGGTAATAGGTTCAATCCATCTGCATCAATCAAAATGGGCAAATTCCTTTTTTTGGCAGCATGCAAAGATTTATAAAGAACTTGCTCGGACCAAGCATTGGTTCCAAGCCCTGGCCCAATACAAAGCACGCTAGGTTTTAGTAAATGATCATCCAAATCTTGACCTGAGTTTACTGGTTTTGCCATTACCTCTGGACAATAGCTTAAGGCTGCAGTCACGTTCTCTGATCTAGTGGCCAGACTAACTAATCCAGCGCCACAAGATATAGCTGCCGTGGATGCAAGAATTCCTGCTCCACCAAATCCTATGTTTCCGGCGACTATTAAGACATGTCCGAAAGAATGTTTATTAGCATTCGGAATTCTTTTTAGCTTTTTTAGTATTGACCTTACTTTATTTTCCATTTTTTCAATTAGATGTTTGTAAATATAGTGTTATTCTATTTCTTTTCAAAAATAATTTTAGTCAATGTCCGATAAAGATTCGAATAAAGAGCATCAATATAAAATAAATCATAGCATTGCTGATCCAAATCAAGAGGCTGCAACCCCAGTGCCTGCTGCTACAGTTTTATTGGTTAGAGATGGGAAAACCACTCCAGAGGTTTTTATGATCCAAAGAGCAGCCAAAACAAATTTTGGCGGCGCTTGGGTTTTTCCAGGCGGTAAGTTGGATCAAGAAGACTACCAAGAGTCGCTGTACGATAAATGTGGAGGACTAAACGATCAAAAAGCTTCTGAAATCTTGGGTATCGAATCCTCAGGCTTAGGTTATTGGGTGGCTTGCATCAGAGAATGCTTCGAAGAATGCGGAGTTCTCTTAGCCTATACCGAAGACAAGATACTCTTTAATCCAGATAGCGAGCAACAAAAAATTCTTGATTCTTATCGTGATAAGTTAAATAACGGAGAGCATGTTTTAAATGAACTTTGCGAAGAATTTAATTTGACTCTTGCCACGGATCATCTAGGATTTTTGTCTCATTGGATTACCCCAAAAATGGAAAAACGTAGGTACGACACTAGATTTTTTGTCGCGCTTTCACCGGAACATCAAAAAGCAGAGCACGATGGTGGCGAGGGAGTTAAGAGCACTTGGATTACTCCAGAGGAAGCACTAACAAAAGGTGCTGAAGGAACTTTTCCGATTATCATGCCAACCATAAAAAATCTTGAAGCTATTTCAGGATTTTCAACAACTGAGGATCTTCTAGACGATAAATCTAAAAATAATCACCAAAAGTCTCCCTCCATACTTCCAAAATTTTTCATGGAAGATGGAAAGCTGGTAGGACTTTTGCCAGGGGATGAAGGTTATGAAGATCACTGAGCTATCACCTTTAGTAAAAAGATTAACCGCAGGCAACGCAAGTATCTTTACAGGACCCGGAACAAATACTTATATAGTAGGTAAAGAAAATTTCACAGTCATCGATCCCGGACCAGCCATTGAAGAACATATTAAAAATATTGTAAAAGTTTGTGGAGAGGATATTTCACAGATTCTTGTGACACACACGCATCCAGATCACTCCCCTGGGGCAAAATTACTTCACCAAAGGACTGCGGCTCCAGTGATGGGTATGTATGCCAAGTATCCAAAGCATCAAGATAGAACTTTTAAACCAAACAAAGAACTTTCAGAAGGAGATGAGATCAAAGAAGTCGATCATACTTTGATTGCTATTCATACTCCTGGACATGCATCCAATCATATTTGTTTTTTCTTAGAAGAAGAGAAAATGTTATTTACTGGAGATCACATCATGGAGGGATCTACGGTTGTAATTTCTCCTCCCGATGGAAACATGAGGGAATACATTGATTCTTTAGAAAAGCTGAAAGCACTTGGTATCGAAACCATTGCACCTGGACATGGCGAAACGATGCGAGATGCTAATGCAGTTGTTGACTGGATAGTAAGCCATAGGATGTTTAGAGAGAAAAAAGTAGTTGATGCAATAACTGAGTTAAATCGATGCACGATAGATGAACTTTTGCCAAAAGTTTATGATGATGTTGGAAGTCACTTGCATGGCATAGCAAAATCTTCCCTAGAGGCTCACTTAATAAAGTTGATAGAAGAAGAAAAAGTAACTAAAGATAAAGATATTTATATCTGGGGCTAACTTTGATCCGGAAGTTTTACTCCGCAGCCCCCAATACCACAATAACCGTTTGGGTTTTTCGCAAGGTATTGTTGATGATAATCCTCAGCATAAAAGTAATCTTTTAATGGAAGAATTTCAGTGGTGATTTCAGGGTATCCTTCTTTTTTTAGTGCTTCGCTGTAATTCACTTCACTTTTTTTGATTTGATCCAATAAAGTTTCATCAGAGTAATAAATTGCAGATCGATATTGCGTTCCCATGTCATTGCCTTGTCTCATCCCTTGAGTAGGGTCATGACCCTCCCAAAAAATCTTAAGTATTTCTTGCAAGGATATAGTTTTGGGATCAAACACCACATGTACAACCTCAGTATGACCGGTAAGGCCACTACAAACTTCCTCATAAAGAGGGTTAGGCGTAAAGCCTCCTGCATAACCAACCGAAGTAACATAAACTCCTTCTATATTCCAAAAAAGTCTCTCAGCCCCCCAGAAGCAGCCCATTCCAAGAAATATTTCAGACATACCCTCAGGAAAGGGTCCTTTCATTGATGAGTTATTTACAAAGTGACTTTCATTGTACTGCATTTCATCAATTCTCCCAGGGAGAGAATCCTGCTCATTCACCATTAGGATTTTTTTGGATCTATCTATAAAAAACATATCTATTTATTTAATCGATTGTTGATCAAATGGTCAACTACACTAGGATCAGCAAGAGTTGTCGTATCTCCAAGATCATAGATCTGATTTGCAGCAATTTTTCTCAAAATTCTTCGCATAATTTTTCCTGACCTCGTTTTAGGCAAGTCAGGAGAAAATTGAATAATATCCGGTTTAGCGATGGCACCAATCTCTTTAGCTATCAAATCCACTAATTCTTTCTTTAGAGAGTCTTCACCCAACGAACTTACCATTAGGGTAACGTAACAGTAAATTCCTTGCCCTTTTATTTCATGTTCATAACCAACAACAGCAGCTTCTGCGACCTCCTCATGCAAGACTAATGCACTTTCTATTTCAGCGGTGCCAAGCCTATGTCCTGAGACATTTAAAACATCATCAACCCTTCCTGTTATCCAAAAATATCCATCTTCATCTCTTTTAGCTCCATCCCCAGTAAAATAATATCCAGGGTAAGTTTTAAAATATGTATCAATGCATCTTTGATGATCTCCATACACTGATCTGATTTGAGAGGGCCATGGATCTTTGATGGCTAAATTACCTGAACCTGCTCCAGATATTTCTTTGCCATTTTCATCCAGAAGCACAGGATTTACTCCAAGAAATGGCTTAGAAGCACTGCCAGGTTTTTGAGATGTTAAAGCTGCTAGGCCAGTTATCATCATTGCTCCAGTTTCTGTTTGCCACCAGGTGTCGACAATTGGACATTGACTATTACCCACCACATTAAAATACCATTCCCAAGCTTCTGGATTTATTGGTTCTCCTACGGTTCCTAGTACTTCTAAAGATCCCCTATCAGTTTTTTTTACAGGCTCATCACCATGAGCCATTAATGCTCTTATCGCTGTTGGAGCTGTATAAAAAATATTTACCTTATATTTATCCACAATATCCCAAAATCTTGAATAATTTGGATAAGTTGGGACTCCCTCGAAAATAACTGAGGTAGCACAGTTCATCAAAGGACCATAAACAATATAAGTATGACCGGTTATCCAACCTACGTCCGCCGTGCACCAATAAACCTTGTCTTTTTTATAATTGAATACAAGTTCGTGAGTTATTCCAGAAGAGAGAAGGTATCCAGCAGTTGTATGCAAGACTCCTTTTGGTTTCCGGTTGAACCAGACGTGTAAAGAATAAAAAGTGGATCTTCAGAATCCATTGGCTCACATTCACAGTAAGGTTCAAAATTTGAAATTACGTCAGAGTAGGCAACATCAATCTCAGGATTTATATTAATTGCTGTATCTGTATTTTTAACAACTATAACAGTGTGAACATTTGGACATTGTTCTACTGCGGAGTCCACATTGTTTTTTAGAGGAACTTTTTTACCTCCTCTTAAGCATTCATTTGCTGTAATTATCGTTTGGCAATCAGAATCAAGAATTCTGTCTTTCAATGACTCGACA
>CACBTL010000014.1:0-22939 GCA_902542145.1 uncultured SAR86 cluster bacterium
TCAAGTAATTCGTGCGGGCACTTGCCTTTAATATTAAGGTTCGTGCAATTTTTTTTTAGAAGTTTTTTAAAACTTCATTTGATGAGTTGTTACACGACAACTCACACTCGTAATTGATGTTCATTTATTGAGCGTCCATTTTTAAACTGAAGAGTTTGATCATGGCTCAGATTGAACGCTGGCGGCAAGCCTCATACATGCAAGTCGAGCGAGAACGTTACTTCGGTAGCTAGTAAAGCGGCGGACGGGTGAGTAACGCGTAGGAATCTACCTTTCAGCGGGGGATAGCTCGGGGAAACCCGAATTAATACCGCATACACCCTAAGGGGGAAAGAGGGCCTATCCTTGGAAGCTCTCGCTGTTAGATGAGCCTGCGTGAGATTAGTTTGTTGGTGGGGTAATGGCCTACCAAGACTACGATCTCTAGCTGGTCTGAGAGGACGATCAGCCACACTGGGACTGAGACACGGCCCAGACTCCTACGGGAGGCAGCAGTAGGGAATATTGGACAATGGGGGCAACCCTGATCCAGCTATGCCGCGTGTGTGAAGAAGGCTCTAGGGTTGTAAAGCACTTTAGGTAAGGACGAAAAGAATATAGTTAATACCTATATTCCGTGACTTAACTTACAAAATAAGGACCGGCTAACTCCGTGCCAGCAGCCGCGGTAATACGGAGGGTCCAAGCGTTAATCGGAATTACTGGGCGTAAAGCGCGCGTAGGCGGTTTGTCAAGTTGGATGTGAAATCCCTAGGCTCAACCTAGGAACTGCATTCAAAACTTATAGACTAGAGTACGATAGAGGAGAGTAGAATTCCTGGTGTAGCGGTGAAATGCGTAGATATCAGGAGGAATACCAATGGCGAAGGCAACTCTCTGGATCGACACTGACGCTGAGGTGCGAAAGCGTGGGTAGCAAACAGGATTAGATACCCTGGTAGTCCACGCCGTAAACGATGAGAACTAGCCGTTGGATCTTAGATTCAGTGGTACAGCTAACGCATTAAGTTCTCCGCCTGGGGAGTACGGCCGCAAGGCTAAAACTCAAATGAATTGACGGGGGCCCGCACAAGCGGTGGAGCATGTGGTTTAATTCGATGCAACGCGAAAAACCTTACCAACCCTTGACATCTAGTGAAATTTCTAGAGATAGATTTGTGCCTTCGGGAACACTATGACAGGTGTTGCATGGCTGTCGTCAGCTCGTGTCGTGAGATGTATGGTTAAGTCCAGTAACGAGCGCAACCCCTATTCTTATTTGCCAGCACTTCGGGTGGGAACTATAAGGAGACCGCCGTGTATAACACGGAGGAAGGCGGGGACGACGTCAAGTCATCATGGCCCTTACGGGTTGGGCTACACACGTGCTACAATGGGAGATACAGATGGTTGCGAAAGCGCGAGCTGGAGCTAATCCCAAAAAGTCTTCCTCAGTCCGGATTGGAGTCTGCAACTCGACTCCATGAAGCAGGAATCGCTAGTAATCGTGAATCAGAATGTCACGGTGAATACGTTCTCGGGCCTTGTACACACCGCCCGTCACGTCATGGGAGTGTGTTGCACCAGAAGTGGTTTGCCTAACCTTTGGAGGGCGGCCCCCACGGTGTGATACGCGACTGGGACGAAGTCGTAACAAGGTAGCCCTAGGGGAACCTGGGGCTGGATCACCTCCTAAAATATATACACGACTTAATATTGTGAGTGTCCGTTCGAATTACTTGAATTTTCTACAGATCGCTAAATTGACACTATTTAGATCTTAAGAGTTCTTTAAAAGTATTGTAATTCCAAAATATGAATGAATTTATTCATTCATGATCAACAATTTTTTGTTATCAATTGTTGATTGTTTTATCAAAATTTTTTGATAATTCACCAAGTAATATTCTGAGATTTATCTCAGAATGCTAATGGCAAATTCTGGCGCTTAGTAATCAGAAAACTTTCATAATTTTTAAGTAATTAAAAATATATGGTTAAGTAATTAAGTGCATACGACGGATGCCTTGGCAGCTGAAGGCGATGAAGGACGCGAAAGCCTGCGATAAGCTTCGGGGAGCTGGCAATTAAGCTTCGATCCGGAGATTTCCGAATGGGGAAACCCACTTGAGATAACTCAAGTATCTTTATCTGAATTCATAGGATAAATGAAGCGAACGCGGGGAACTGAAACATCTAAGTACCCGTAGGAAAAGAAATCAACCGAGATTCTGTTAGTAGCGGCGAGCGAAAGCGGAACAGCCCTTAAGCTTTGATGAAGAAAGAAGAAAGAGTTGGAAAGCTCTACCATAGAAGGTGATAGTCCTGTATTTGAATTCTTCTTCAAAGTGAAATCGAGTAGGTCGGGACACGTGGAATCTTGACTGAATATGGGGGGACCATCCTCCAAGGCTAAATACTCTCAGCTGACCGATAGTGAACCAGTACCGTGAGGGAAAGGCGAAAAGAACCCCGGAGAGGGGAGTGAAATAGAACCTGAAATCGTATGCATACAAGCTGTCGGAGCTCTAAGTGTATCTTCGGATACACGGAGTGACGGCGTACCTTTTGTATAATGGGTCAGCGAGTTACTGTCTGTGGCAAGCTTAACTTTAATAGGTAGGCATAGGGAAACCGAGTCTTAATAGGGCGTTGAGTCGCAGGGAGTAGACCCGAAACCGGGCGATCTATCCATGGCCAGGGTGAAGGTGAGGTAACACTCACTGGAGGCCCGAACCCACTTATGTTGAAAAATGAGGGGATGAGCTGTGGATCGGAGTGAAAGGCTAATCAAGCTCGGAGATATCTGGTTCTCCTCGAAAGCTATTTAGGTAGCGCCTCGTGTATTACTCTTGGGGGTAGAGCACTGTCTCGGCTAGGGGGTCATCCCGACTTACCAAACCGACGCAAACTCCGAATACCAAGAAGTATGAGCACGGGAGACAGACTGCGGGTGCTAACGTCCGTAGTCGAAAGGGAAACAACCCAGACCGCCAGCTAAGGTCCCAAATTATGGTTAAGTGGGAAACGATGTGGGAAGGCACAAACAGCTAGGAGGTTGGCTTAGAAGCAGCCATCCTTTAAAGATAGCGTAACAGCTCACTAGTCGAGTCGGCCTGCGCGGAAGATTTAACGGGGCTAAACCATAAACCGAAGCTGCGGATAGATGTTTACATCTATGGTAGAGGAGCGTTCTGTACGCCAATGAAGGAGGACCGAGAGGTTCTTTGGAGGTATCAGAAGTGAGAATGCTGACATGAGTAACGAGAGAGAGGTGAAAAACCTCTCCGCCGAATGATCAAGGTTTCCTGTCCAACGCTAATCGGGACAGGGTAAGTCGGCCCCTAAGGCGAGGGCGAAAGCCGTAGTCGATGGGAAACAGGTTAATATTCCTGTACTTTTTGTAATTGCGATGAAGTGACGGAGCAGGCTAGGTCAGCAGGGCGATGGTTGTCCCTGTTTAAGGTCTTAGGCATGTATCTTAGGTAAATCCGGGATACTTTATGCTGAGAACTGATGACGATTTTTCATTTATGAAAAAGAAGTGATTGATGCTTTACTTCCAGGAAAAACTTCTAAGCTTAAATTGCAAGGAACCGTACTCTAAACCGACACAGGTGATCAGGTAGAGAATACTAAGGCGATTGAGAGAACTTGGGTTAAGGAACTAGGCAAAATGGTACCGTAACTTCGGGAGAAGGTACGCCTCTATTACGTGATGAAACTTGCTTTCTAAGCGGAAAGAGGTCGAAGATACCAGGTGGCTGCGACTGTTTACTAAAAACATAGCACTCTGCAAACACGTAAGTGGAAGTATAGGGTGTGACGCCTGCCCGGTGCCGGAAGGTTAATTGATCAGGTTAGTCCTCGGACGAAGCTTGTGATCGAAGCCCCGGTGAACGGCGGCCGTAACTATAACGGTCCTAAGGTAGCGAAATTCCTTGTCGGGTAAGTTCCGACCTGCACGAATGGCGTAACGATGGCCACACTGTCTCGACCCAGGACTCAGTGAAATTGAATTTGCGGTGAAGATGCCGTATACGCGCGGCTAGACGGAAAGACCCCGTGCACCTTTACTATAGCTTCACACTGGACTTTGAATTTATATGTGTAGGATAGGTGGGAGACTTTGAAACCAAAGCGCTAGCTTTGGTGGAGTCGACCTTGAAATACCACCCTTATACATTTGAGGTTCTAACTTAGATCCGTTATCCGGATCAAGGACAGTGTGTGGTGGGTAGTTTGACTGGGGCGGTCTCCTCCCAAAGAGTAACGGAGGAGTGCGAAGGTATCCTCAGCATGGTCAGACATCATGCAATGAGTGCAATGGCATAAGGATGCTTAACTGCGAGACTGACAAGTCGAGCAGATACGAAAGTAGGTCATAGTGATCCGGCGGTTCTGTATGGAAGGACCGTCGCTCAACGGATAAAAGGTACGCCGGGGATAACAGGCTTATACCCCCCAAGAGTTCACATCGACGGGGGTGTTTGGCACCTCGATGTCGGCTCATCACATCCTGGGGCTGGAGCAGGTCCCAAGGGTATGGCTGTTCGCCATTTAAAGTGGTACGCGAGCTGGGTTTAGAACGTCGTGAGACAGTTCGGTCCCTATCTGCCGTGCGCGTTGGAGATTTGAGAGGAGTTGCTCCTAGTACGAGAGGACCGGAGTGAACGAACCTCTGGTGTTCGGGTTGTCACGCCAGTGGCATTGCCCGGTAGCTATGTTCGGACAGGATAACCGCTGAAAGCATATAAGTGGGAAGCCCCCCTCAAGATAAGATCTCCCTGAACCTTCGGGTTCCTAAAGAGCCGTTCAAGACTAGGACGTTGATAGGCAAGGTGTGTAAGTGCTGTGAGGCATTGAGCTAACTTGTACTAATTGCTCGTGAGGCTTAACCGTATATTTTTAGTTATTTAGAAATTTTTCTAAACTAAGCCAGAATATTTGGAATTCAATACAAAAAACGAATTTTGCTCGATGACAATAGCAAGTGTGTCCCACCTGATTCCATCCCGAACTCAGAAGTGAAACCACTTAGCGCCGATGGTAGTGTAGCTTTTGTTACGCGAGAGTAGGACATCGTCGAGCATTTCGTTTATATTCTCAATATGAGAACCTTTTCATTACTTATTTTTCTTTTCTTATTTTCTTGCACTCAAGTTCCAACTGTTTCTACAGAATATATGGATAACTTTATCGACTATCTAGAAACACTATCTTCAGATGATTTTGAGGGCAGAGCTCCGGGTACACTAGGAGGAATTAAAACTAAGAACTTTATATCAGAAAAGTTTTCAGAATTTGGTCTTGAAGGTTTAAACGGCAGTTATCTTAGCGATGTCAAATTAACTGAAATTACACTTAAAAATTCATCAACTTTTTCTATTTCTCATAATGATAAGAAGTTAAATATAAACTTTGGAACTGATTATGTTTTTTGGACGAAACGGCAAGTCAATGAAGTTGAACTAAAAAATCAAAAAATGGTTTTTATAGGCTATGGCGTAGATGCTCCTGAATACGATTGGAATGACTACGAAGGAGCCGATTTAAATGGAAAAGTAGTTGTAGCTTTAATTAATGATCCAGGATTTGAGCTGGAAAATGAAAATATATTTAAAGGAAAAGCCATGACCTACTACGGTAGATGGACCTACAAATTTGAAGAAGTTGCCAAAAAAGGAGCTACAGGGATGCTCATCATTCATGAAACTGCTCCAGCTGCATACGGATGGAACGTTGTAGAGACAAGTAACACAGGACCTCAATTGGATTTATATTCAGAATCAAAGAATGTCCATAGAGCAAAGATTGAAGGATGGATTACCAAAGAAACTTCAGAGAAAATTTTCTCTCTTATTGGATCTTCCTACGAAGAAATGAAAAGCGCTGCTTTGAAGAAAGACTTTAAAGCCATCGAGCTGGAAGGCTTTCAAATCAGTGCAAAAATTAATAATCAAATTAAAAATTCAAATTCTCATAATGTAGTGGGCATAAAAAAAGGTAAAACTTATCCTGATGAATTCATAATGTTGATGGCTCATTGGGATCATTTAGGTAAGGATTCTTCCTTAGATGGAGACCAAATCTATAATGGAGCTGTTGATAATGCTACCGGAACAGCTTTGATTATGAGCGTAGCTGAAAGATTAAAAAATGAAGATACAGAAAGGTCTGTTATGTTTCTTGGTTTAACTGCTGAAGAATCAGGATTATTAGGTTCAGCGTATTTAGCTGAGAATTTTCCATTTGACTATTCTCAAATTATTGCAGGAATGAATTTTGACGGAATACCCGCAATTGGTAAAACAAAAGATATTTTAGTAATTGGCTATGGAGCATCTGAATTAGAAGATGTTCTCAAGAGACATCTAAAGAAATATTCAAAAGTCATTACGCCAGACTTGTTCCCTGAAAAAGGATTTTTCTATCGATCAGATCACATAAGTTTTGCCAAAAAAGGAATCCCTGTATTGTACGCAGATCCGGGATACGACCTTGTTGATGGTGGTTTGGAAAAAGGCATGAAGTATGCAGCAGAATATACTAGCAATCTCTATCATCAGGTAGCAGATGAAGTATACGAAGATTGGAATTATGATGGAATAGCTGAAGATATTGATATCTTCTATTCAATGACAAAGGATTTAGCAAATTCGAGAGAATTCCCTAATTGGTACCAAAACAACGAATTTAGATCCATAAGAGATAATTCTTTAATCAATAAGAGTCCCTAAAGAGCTCGCAAACTCTCCGTTCTTTGGAAAATCGGCTGATAATCCAGCAAAAGAAATCCACCTTTTTAGGACGCTTTTGTATAGATCATATTGAGGCGTTCTCCCAACTACGCAAACATTCTCGCAGTTGAATGCTACTGCAGTTGCAGAAGCCATCCTCGCAACAGTTTGTCCGACTAAATTCATTATTGCAGCTGTTATATCTGCTTTAGTTGATTTATTTTTATATCTTACTTTTCCAAAATTTACAGCTGTTGCATCTTTGGGTAATTCGCCGATTGGTCCTGATACAACTTCATTTAGTAATAAATCAACCTTTTCTAATTTACCTCGATTTGCAAGTTTATTGATTACATCTGGATTATTTTCATCGTTAATTAGATTACACAAACCAACTATAGTTCCTCCTCCAACGCCTGTTCCGCCTGCATGAGATATCATGTTTCCGTCGCTTAAGACGAAAGCTGTTCCAGATCCGGAGCTAATAATTAACTTTTTTTTATCATTTTTAGTCAAATAATTTGTACCTTTACTTATGGCATCTATTTCATTTGCATGCGATAGCTCAATTCCAGCAATCTTTGAAGGTAAATCATAGTGCTTTCCCCCTGTCACACCTATGAATTCGACATCATCAAAATTAACTAGTTTATGTATTTGTTTTGAAATATTAGAAACTGATAACTCTTTAGAATCGAAAGATATAAACTTTGGTTTAGATTCATCTAGAATAGATAAATCTGTGAAACTAATACCAAAATCAATTCCTACTTTCATTGAACTTTTTTTGTTTACATCATACATGAAGAATTTTAAGCAAATTATTACAATTTGTTTTTTTATAATTGCATTGGCTAACTGTGGCGGCGGAGGGAAGGGTAGTTCAACACAGCCTTCTTCCCCAAATAATGACGTTCCTCCTCAGAACTCACAATCAAATTCAAGTCAAACACAATCTTCTCAAGACTCTAGTAGTTCAGACTCAACTGCATCTTACGTAGAGTTGATGACAAAATTTACAGGTTCAGTTGAGTATATTAATCAATACGGGCTTGCCATGATTAATGCTGCAGAACCATATGCAAATAATCTTTCTGGTGCTGGAACAACCATTGGAATAATGGATAGTGGAATTGAAACAAATCATGTAGAGCTTGATTCGCAGAACAAAATTACAACTGATAGTGTTTTAGATTATTCAAATTTTTCGGGGTATAGAGCACCCACAGCGGATGATAAAACTCATGGAACTTTTGTTGCGTCAATTGCTGCAGGAGATAGAGATGAAAGCAATAATCCTAATGATATTCAGGGAGTTGCTTATAATGCCCAAATTCATTTTATTGCTATCCCTCTTGCAGAACCTGATGATAATTATGAACCTGTAGAAGTCACTGAAGAAAATGCAGAGGATTACAGTGGTCTTGATCAGGCATATGCCTCTTTTTATAAAGACTTTACATCTAGATATGTTACGGCAGTGAATAATAGTTATGGAATGCAAGGAAACATTGCAGATTATGTGGAGTCTGCAGTTCGAGCATCTTTCCCTACTGTAATAGAAACTATTGCGCAACAGAATAAAATTAATAAAACTATTTTTGTATGGAGTGCAGGTAATGCAGGAGGATACTCAGAACAACAAGTTGATAACTCCAGTCCAGAAATTTTTCCAGGAATGGTCTATTTTATCGAAGAGCTCCAGGATACCTCTGTCGCAGTTGTTTCTGTTAACGAAGAAGGCCTAATTGCAGATCACTCTAATCGTTGTGGCTTAGCAAAAGATTTTTGTGTTGCTGCTCCGGGCGAGAATATTACTGGGGCTTATGTTACGACTGAATATCCTGAAAATGATAACTATGGAACAGGTTCAGGAACTTCCTTTGCAGCTCCTTTCGTCAGCGGTGCAATAGCTTTATTAACAGAAAAATTTAGGGGTCAGCTGACTGGGCAAGAAATACTTCAACGTATTTATGTAACAGCAAATAAAGAAGGAGTTTACTCAAATTCTGATATTTACGGTCAAGGTCTTCTTGATTTAAAAAAAGCTATAGAACCGATTGGACAAACATATTTTATTTCACCCATAACAAACATGGTAACCACTTTTTCTCAGGCCAACATTTTTTTGAGTTCGCCATTATTTGGAAGTCTAAATAACTTAGACGACAAACTATTCTTAACTTATTTTGATGAGCTTGGAGCCCCTTTTTCAATTAATGCTGGTCAACTCTTAAGAAATAATAATCCAGAGAATAGCTATTTACCTAGATTTCCAAACTCGCAATTACCGACATCAGAAAATGAATATTTACAGTTATTTTCCACAATAGAGAATTATGATTTTTTATCTAATCAAACTACTCAGAAAAGTGGTTTTTCTTATGCTCTTTCTTTAGATCCCAATAATTCTTTTAATTTATCTTTAAATCAGAATAATTATTATTCATCACTAAGTAATTCTTACGATCCAATTAAAAATTTTGTATCCAATGGGCCAAGCATCAAATATTCATTCAAAGATAAAAGATTTGGTTACGGTTTTAGTTTTTCTAAAGGTTTCCAAGGTTGGAATCCTTGGACTGATCACGATAAGGCTTATTCGAAGTATTTTTCAACTCAGTTAAATATCTTCTCAAAAAATAATAAAACATCCATCAAGTTGGGACGCCTTCAGGAAGATTCTTCTTATCTTGGGATGATGTTTTTAAGTGGACAAAGTACTTCAAAAAATTCCTATTCTTCAATATTAACAGTCGATTCAGATTTTTTTATTAATGAGAATTTCTCAGCCTTTATATCGTTGACAGGCATGAGGGCTGAACCTTATGAAAATTTCTCTTTTATCAATATTAGATCGGATTCATCATTTCTTACATCAACAAACCTAAGCATTCTTGGTAAAGATATTTTCAATAAAAAAGATCGTTTTAGATTGGACTATTTAGTTCCTTTATCTATAGAAAAAGGTACAGCTGACCTTCAATTTATATCTGGAAGAGACTATTTTGGTAATTCCACGGTGGGTACAGTGAAAGTTAACTTGGCGCCTGCACATAGAGAAAGAGTGCTTTCAGCTAATTATTCATCTCCAATAAATGATTTTTCTGAATTTGGACTTAAATTATTTCTTGTTGAGAATCTCAATAACATAAAAGCAGAAAGTCAGGCTAACCTGACTTTCTATCTAAGATTAAAAATTAAATAAAACTTAAGCTTGGTTTAGCATTTCTGCTACAGCCTTGGCTTGCTCGTTTGATTCTTTGACGATTTGCTCTGAGCTTTCGAGAGGTTTTGTTATCTCAGCCCAATCAATTTCAAAATCACTGGGAGCATTTTCATATTCAAGTAAACCTAATTCTTCATATTTTGGTCTGATGGAGTCTGTCAAAAGTCCAATTTTTGATAGATTAGGCATGACTCTTGAGAATAAGAAGTTTCTAAAAGTTTCCATGGCTCCTGATTCTAAAGTAAATTGCCTAGCTTCCTCAGGAGACATTTTCAAAAATTTCTGCATAGCAGTGGTGTTAATAATTCTATCTCTTGAAATGACACATGCTTCGTATGCAAACTGTGCTCTGTCTTCTACTTCCTCTGGACTTAAAGTTTTTATGTATTCTTCTAGATAATTAATCCCGAAGGTGACGTGTCTGGCCTCATCTCTGATTACATAATGAAGTAGTTGTTTGAGAAGTACGCAATTAGTATCTAGTTTTAAGTTAGTAAATGCGGCCAAGGCAAGACCTTCTATAATTACTTGCATACCAATAAACTTAAGGTCCCATCTTTCATCAGTCAAAATTTTATCAAGCAACGCTTTTAAGTTTGCATTAACAGGATAATGAAAACCTATTTTTTCCTGAAGATATCTGTTGAAAACTTCAACGTGTCTTGCTTCATCAAAAGTTTGTGAAGCAGCATAAAGTTTTGCATTATATGTTGGTGCACAACTTGCAATTTGTGAGGCAACTAATAACGCACCCTGTTCGCCATGCAAAAACTGACATAGGAGTTCAGCTGTTTCGTGTCTATCAAATTCTATTTTTTCTTCATCAGATAGATTTTTCCAAGCATCTAATTGTTCGTGAGGTGGCTCAAACAATTCTCCACCAACTAAAGGCTTATCTTTGGGATGATTGTAACTCCAATCTAAATCAATAGAACCGTTCCAATTTAGTTCTTTACCTAATTCATAAAGTCTTTTAATTCTATTTTCTGCTACTGTGTAATCCCAGTTGTATGCTCCGGTTAGGGGGGTATTAAAGATTTCAATAACATCTTGAACATGCTTCTCTTCTAGAGGCAATTCATCATCAAAATATATTAAATCTTCAGGTGGTCCGTTTCTTTTAACAATTTCCATATGTGTACCTTTTTAAAAATTTATTAAAGCATTTTGAATGCCGAGGGTCAATTTAATCAGGTTTCAAACAGTGAGGTTAATTGATCAAGCATAGCCCCTCCTAACTCTTCTGCTCTGTGAATGGTGACTGCTTTTTTATAGTATCTTGTAACATCATGTCCAATACCTATTGCAATTAGTTCCGTCTCAGATGCGGTTTCTACTTTTTTTATAACGTCTCGTAGATGAGTATCAAGATAATTAGTAGAATTTGTCGAAAGCGTACTGTCATCAACAGGGGCTCCATCTGAAATAACCATTAATATTTTTCTTTGCTCAGGTCTTTTGTTTAGTCTGTTTTGAGCCCACATCAATGCTTCTCCGTCTACATTCTCTTTTAAAAGCCCCTCTCTGAGCATCAGTCCTAGATTTTTTCGTCCCCGCCTCCAAGCTTGATCTGCAGGTTTGAAGATTATGTGTCTCAAGTCATTTAAGCGCCCTGGATTAGGGATTTTACCTTGCTCTAACCATAACTTTCTAGAGTCTCCACCTTTCCAGTGCTTAGTTGTAAATCCAAGAATCTCTGTTTTTATGTTACATCGATCAAGAGTGCTGCCAATGATATCTGCACATATCGCTGCAGTAGTCATTGATCTCCCTCTCATAGATCCAGAGCTATCTACCAAAATAGAAACTAGAGTATCTTTAAACTCTGAGTCTTTTTCAATTTTGAAACTCAGTGGGGTAAGAGGATCTACGATAATTTTGTGAAGTTTGCTGGGATCTAGCTGACCTTCCTCCTTGTCAAATTCCCAAGATCTATTCTGTTGAGCTAATAATAATCTTTGCAGTCTATTAGCTAATTTCGCTATAGCATTTTTACTGGATTCCATTAATTGATCCAATCTTCCTCTTAATCTAGCTAATTCTTGAGAGTCACATAACTCCTCTGCTTTAACTTCTTCATCAAAATCTTTTGTGTAAACTTTATATTCTTGTTCCCCAACTTTTTTAAGAAGTTCTTCTAATTTTGATCTATTTTCAATCCATGAATCTTCATCAGCATCTATTTCTCCTTCTTCGATTTCCATTTCTTCATCTTCTATAGAAGTATCCTGCTCGTCACTTTGCCCATCCTCTGAGTCAGTTTCTTCTTCCTCTTCCTGATTTTCTTCTTCGCTGGACTCATCTTCATTTTCTTCTTCATTTTTCTCATCATTTTCTTCTTCAGGGTGTTGCTCATCCACGCTAATCTCAAGATCTTTTAGTAAAGAAAAGATGACTTTAGAAAAGTCCAACGAACTTTCTAAAGACTCTTCTAATTGCCCTAAATATTTCTCCTTAAAAGAAATGAGTTTCTCATAAAGATCTTCAAATTTTTTTGAATCAGGACGTCCTAATTCTTGTCCGAGAAGTTCAGATCTCAACCAATGCGAGATAGCTACAGAAGAAGAGTCTTCATTTGCATCCAAAGAATTAATATTTTTCCGAAAAAGAAATTCAAGGTTTTTTGAAACTCCTAGAAATTTTTTTGATCCCAGCAGCTCGACTCTAGTAAGGTCTAAGTCCTTGATGATTTCATTTACTTTTGCATCTTTATGTGTGAATAAATTATCACTTGAATATTTATTTATAAGAGCCACTTGATCAGACTTCGCTCTGAGATCATTAAAGTTTTTAACTGGCTGAAGCGGTTCTGGCAAAGAACTTTGTCTAAGGTTCTCTATTCCAAAATTTACATTTAATTCTGTATCTTCAGAAATAGCTTTAGCCGAAGCTGCAAGCGCATCCTTTATGGTTTGTTTATCAGATTTCTCTAACAAAATTTAATTGGATTCAGAGCCTATGGAACTATTGGTTTCAGCACCAAAACATCTCTGAAAATATTCTGAAATGATTGGTCTTTCAGTTTCATCTGACTTATTGAGAAAACTCAGCTCGAATGATTTAACCAAATCTTCAAAAATAGAATAATTTTCTGCCCAACTAATGACTGTTCTAGGCGACATTAATGTTGATATATCTCCACTCTCAAAGCCTTTTCTTGTTAAGTTGGCTAGTCTAATCATATTTAGGACAGTTTCTTTTCCTTCTTTGTTATCTAGATCTTTTACTTTTGAAAGGATGACCTTTTGCTCAAGCTCCTCATCTAAATAATTTAAAACTGACACGATTTGCCATCTATCCATTTGTCCTTGATTTATCTGCTGTGTCCCATGATAAAGGCCAGTACTATCTCCCAAACCTACGGTGTTTGCTGTTGCAAATAATCTAAAATACGGATTAGGCGTTAAAACCCTATTTTGATCCAACAAGGTTAACTTTCCTTCAGCTTCAAGAACCCTTTGAATGACAAACATTACATCCGGTCTTCCTGCATCATACTCATCAAAAACTAACGCAACCGAATTCTGTATTGCCCAAGGAAGTATGCCTTCTACAAATTTTGTTAATTGCTTTCCATCTTCAATAACAATTGCATCTTTGCCTAGCAAGTCTAGTCTACTGATATGACTATCTAGGTTAATTCTCACACAAGGCCAATTTAATCTTGAAGCGACTTGTTCAATGTGAGTTGATTTACCAGAACCATGCAAACCTTGAATCATTACTCGACGATTGTGCGAAAATCCTGCAAGAATTGAGAGAGTTGTCTCTTTGTCAAAACAATAGTCGGGATCAAAAGCAGGAACGTATTCACTTGGTTCAGAAAAGGCCGGTACTTCTAGATTAGAGTCAAAGCCAAAGGTGTTTCCAACGCTGACCTTAATATCTGGAGTAGCGCTTATATTTTGGGAAGTTGAAATTGTCATATTATTCTTTTATAAATTATTATCCTTTATACCCTATAACTTCAAATATATAGCTATGACTTTTTGTTAACTTCGTCTAGACTTCTTTTTTTTTATGAATACCGTAGATAACAATATGTGGACAAAGCTTCAATCTGAGGCTGAGGACTATATTAAATCCAATGAAGATTATAAAGACTTTTTGGAGTCTTTGGTTTTATCTAATGATGATTTTATATCTTCCATTAGCCTAAAATTATCCCGAGATTTATCTCAAGCATGGTCTTTTTCTGAAAAAAAATTATTTCCAAGTATATTTCAGGCACTTAATACCAAAGATGTTTCAGAAGCTATTGAAAAAGATCTTAATGCAGTTATTTCCAGAGATCCCGCAACAAATACCATTTTGGAGACATTCTTATTTTCGAAAGGATTTTCAGCTTTGCAGGCCTACAGGGCCTCTAATTATCATTGGGAAAAAGAAACTCTTTTATCCTATTTTCTACAAAGCAGAACCTCGCAAGTTTATGGCGTAGATATTCATCCTGCAGCTACTATTGGAAAAGGAATTATGCTCGATCATGCTACTGGAATAGTGATTGGAGAAACTTCAGTGATTGAGGATGATGTTTCTATATTCCAGGGAGTTACTCTTGGTGGAACAGGAAAAGAGATAGGGGATAGACACCCCAAAGTAAGGAAGGGAGTCTTAATAAGTTCAGGAGCTAAGATCTTAGGTAATGTTGAAATAGGCGAAGGTGCAAAAATAGCTGCTGGAAGCGTGGTTCTAGAAGATGTTCCTGAACACATGACCGTGGCTGGTGTTCCAGCAAAAGTAGTTGGTAAGACTTCTATAAAAACTCCTGGGACTGAAGTTGATCACACAATTGAGGAAAATTAATGTCGTCACAAAAAAGTTTAGATGATTTAGTTCAAACGCTTAATTTAGAAAAATTAGAAGAGAACCTTTTCAGAGGTGAATGCGAAAAAACTGCATGGGGCAGAGTCTTCGGCGGTCAAGTTTTAGGCCAAGCCTTAAGTGCAGCCTATAACACCATTGAAGAGGAAAGATATGCTCATTCTTTTCATGCTTATTTTTTAAGGCCTGGAAGAATAGACATCCCTATTGTTTATCAAGTAGTAAGAATAAGAGATGGAGGAAGTTTTACAACGAGAACAGTTGATGCAATTCAAAACGGCGAGGCAATTTTTAATATGTCTGTTTCTTTTCAAAAGGACGAGGGCGGCTTCGAACATCAATTCGACATGCCTGATGTTCCTGGGCCCGAAGAGCTCAAAAGTGAAAGGGAATTAAGAGAGTCAATGATGGATCAAATTCCAGAAGAGTACAGAGATGGATTTCTTAGAGAGAAGGCAATCGAATTAAGAACAGTAGAGCAATTCAATCCGTTGAATAATGAAAAAAAACCTCCTTATAAGCATACGTGGATGAAGGCAAATGGAAAGCTTCCAGATGATATTCTTGTTCACCAAAACATATTAGCGTACGCATCAGATTTTGGTTTGCTCAGCACAGCACAACTTCCGCATGGTATCGGTTGGGGAGGTATGAACAGAAAAGTAATGGCTGCGAGTATTGACCATGCCATGTGGTTTCATAGACCTTTCAGAGCGGACGAATGGTTGTTATATGTAACAGATAGTCCCAGTGCAAGTAATGCAAAAGGTTTCAACAGAGGGAGTGTTTATACACAGGATGGAGTATTGGTAGCTTCAGCTATCCAAGAAGGATTGATGAGAAAGATAGACTCAGATTACTCTAAATAAGAGCAGTAGAGCCCATTAATTCTTTATCAATTTCTCGCGCAGCGGCTCTTCCCTCATTTATCGCCCAAACAACAAGTGATTGACCTCTTCTGCAATCCCCAGCAGCAAAAACTTTTGGATGTGAGGTTTTATGGATATTATGATCTGCCTTAAAATTAGATCTTTCATCGAGATCTATATCCACTTCTTGATTGATATAGTTTTCTGGCCCCAGAAAACCCATCGCTAGAAGAATAAGATCTGCTTTCCAAGTTTTTTCAGTTCCTTTTATTTCTTTGAAAGCTGAATCAACCATTACTGTTTTGATTCCTATTAACTTTCCAGACTCATTTCTTAAAAATTCTTTTCCAGAGATTGAATATTCCCTGGGATCTTTTCCTAATACCTCGATTGATTCTTCATGACCATAATCAACTTTATGTATTCTAGGAAAAAGAGGCCAAGGATTATTATCTGCTCTATCTTTTGGCAACTCAGGCATTATTTCAAAATTAAGAAGACTATTACACTTGTGTCTTAATGAGGTACCGAGACAATCGTTTCCAGTATCTCCTCCGCCGATGACAATTACGTTCTTGCCTTTAGCAGAGATAAAATTATTATTTTTGAGTTTGCTGTCTAAAAGACTTTTAGTGTTTTTGCCAAGAAATTCCATGGCAAAATGAACACCATCTCCATCTCTGCCAGGAATGGCTAGATCTCTGGGTTTAGTAGCCCCTGTGGTAAGGAGGACAGAATCATTCTCGTTGATAAGGTTTTCAAGAGAGGGTGAATTCGGAGCACCAATATCATTATTTGTGTGAAAAACTATACCTTCCTTCTCCATAATCTCAATTCTCATATCTAATATTGACTTATCGAGTTTCATGTTAGGAATTCCATACATCATTAATCCACCGATGCGGTCAGATCTTTCGTAGACTTCAACAGAATGGCCAACGCTATTTAGTTGTTGAGCTGCAGAAAGACCAGCAGGACCTGATCCGACTATAGCTATTTTTCTATTGGTTCTGACTTCTGGAACTTTAGGCTTAAGCCATCCAGATTTTATTCCTTTGTCAGCGATTGCAAATTCTAGATTTTTAATGGCGACAGGAGTTTCAGTTATACCTAAAACACAAGCTCCTTCACAGACTGCAGGACAAACTCTTCCGGTAACTTCTGGAAAATTGTTCGTTTTGAAAAGCCTATCAAATGCATCTTCCCACTGCTCGTTGTAGACCAAATCATTCCACTCAGGAATTAAATTGTACACAGGACAGCCTTCACCTGATTGACAGAAGGGTACACCACAATTCATACACCTAGCTGCTTGAGTATTCAGGAGATTATCGTCATGATCAGTGTAGATTTCTTTGAAATCCAAAACCCTAGACTTGGCTGGCCTGTAAGGCTCAACTTCTCGAGAGAATTCTTTAAAGCCAGTTACTTTTCCCATCTCAACTCACTTTAAGTCTTTTTTCATTTAGTTCCATCATGACTCTTTTGTAATCTGTAGGCATTACTTTTAAGAATTTTGACATTGTAATGTCCCAATCATTTAGAATTCTAGTCGCTACAGCTGAACCAGTAAATTTCTTATGATTTTTAATTAGTTGCTTAAGCTCTTTGATATCAATCTCATTTTCTAACTTTTCTAGCTCAAAAGTGCTGGTGTTACATTTTCTTTTGAATGAGTTTTTAGGATCATAAACATACGCGACTCCTCCACTCATGCCAGCACCAAAGTTTCTGCCCGTATCTCCAAGTATTACTGCCACTCCACCGGTCATATATTCACATCCGTGATCTCCAATGCCTTCCACTACAACTTTAGCTCCACTGTTTCTTACACAAAATCTCTCTGCAGCTATTCCTCTGAAATAGGCTTCTCCGCCTGTAGCCCCATAGAGTGCAACATTTCCAAGGATAATATTATCTTCTGCTACGAACTTACTTTTCTTATCCGGATAGATGATTATCTTTCCGCCTGATAATCCTTTGCCAACATAGTCATTCGCATCCCCTTCAAGCTCAATGGTCATCCCTTTGCAAGTCCAAGCCCCAAGACTTTGCCCGGCAGATCCATTAAGTTTCATATGAATTGTGTCTTCAGGTAATCCTTTGTTTTCCCAGATCTTAGAGATTTCGTTCGAAATAATGGTGCCGAAAACTCTATTAGTATTCCCAATTTCCTGACTTATTTTAATCTTCTCTCTGTTCAATATAGAAGGTTTTAACTTTTTAAGCAGCTTAAGATCCAGTGAATTATCTAGGTTATGATTTTGATCTCGAGTTTTAAATACATCAGTATCTTTGAATACTTTTTCAGCAGGAGTAAGAAGATTGGATAAATCAATACCGTCTTTTTTCCAATGATTGATCGCACTATCTAATTCAAGAAGATCGACTCTTCCAATCATTTCATTTAGATTTTTGATTCCTAACTTAGCCATTATCATTCTCAACTCTTTTGCTACCATGAAAAGATAGTTAACAACGTTTTCTGGCTTGCCTTTAAATTTTTCTCTTAGATCCTTGTCTTGAGTGGCAATTCCAACGGGGCAGGTATTTAAGTGACACTTTCTCATCATGATACATCCCAAAGTAACCAACGGAGCGGTTGAGAAACCAAATTCCTCAGCTCCTAAGATGGCTGCTACGGCAACATCTCTTCCAGTCTTCAATTGACCATCTGTCTGAAGAACAACTCTCGATCTTAAATTATTCATCACTAATGTTTGATGCGTTTCGGCAATACCTAGCTCCCAAGGAAGGCCCGCGTGCTTGATCGATGTTAAGGGAGATGCCCCTGTTCCGCCGTCATGACCAGCAATAACTAAGTGATCTGTTTTCGCCTTTACTACACCTGCTGCAATGGTACCAACTCCAATTTCTGAGACTAACTTCACACTGATTCTAGCTTTTCTATTGGCATTCTTGAGATCGTGTATTAATTGAGCAATGTCTTCAATAGAGTAGATATCGTGATGAGGAGGAGGACTTATCAGTCCAACTCCTGGTGTGGAGTGCCTTATCTTTGCTATGTATTCATCAACCTTCTTTCCAGGAAGTTCTCCGCCTTCTCCAGGCTTTGCTCCCTGTGCAATTTTTATCTGAAGTTCATCGGAGTTAGTCAGGTACCACATGGTTACACCAAACCTTCCAGAGGCTACCTGTTTTATTGCCGATCTTTTAGATCTTCCATCTTTTAATGGTTTAAATCTAATCGGATCCTCTCCTCCTTCACCAGTATTCGATTTACCTCCAAGTTCATTCATTGCCAATGCAAGCGATTCATGAGCTTCTGTAGAAATTGAGCCCAGTGACATTGCACCTGTTGCAAACCTTTTAACAATTTCTTTTTCAGATTCAACTTGATCCAAAGGTATGCCCTTTTTAGGATATTTGAATTTCATTAAACCTCTTAAAGTACTATTCTTTGTGGTTTGTTCATTTGCATGATTGGAGAATTCCCAATATTTACTCTCATCATTTGTTTGAGAGGCTAGCTGTAAAGAGGAAATCGATTTTGGATCCCACATATGCGAATCACCCCCGTTACGCCAATGAAAATCTCCAGGATTAGGAAGTACAGATACTTTGTTTTGATCGTATTCAGGAAAACCTATTGCATGTCTTCTTTCTATTTCTTCAGCTAAAACTTCAAAATTTACACCTTGTACTCTGCTAGTAGTCCCTGGAAAACAAAAATCTATTATTTCATCAGCTAAACCAACCGCTTCAAAAATTTGGGCACCTTTGTAAGATTGAAGTGTAGATATTCCCATTTTGGCCATTACCTTCAACATACCCTTTGCAACTCCTTTTTTATAAGCGTTGACTAAATCTGAGGTGCTTCTCAATTTTTTATCTTGCAGTATTTGATCTTTTAAAGATTTATCCAAAACTTCAAAAGCTAAGTAAGGATTTATCGCATCAGCCCCATATCCGATAAGAAGGCAGTGATGATGAACCTCTCTCGCTTCGCCAGATTCAATAATTAGTCCTAGTTGTGTTCTTTTTTCTTTTTTAACTAAATGATGATGGACGGAGGAACATGCAAGTAATGAACTTATAGCAACTCTACTTTTCGACAGATTTCTGTCAGATAAAAGAACAAATGAATATCCCTGCATTATTGCTTCCTCTGATTCAGTGCAGATTCTTTTTAGAGCTTTCTTTAAGCCTGAAGCTCCGCTACCTCTTTCGTATGTAATATCGATTGTCTTAGTGGTCCAACCATAATCTTGGTTATTCTTTATGCTACTGAGTTCTTCATTTGAAAGAATAGGATGCTTCAATCTTAATCGATGTGCATTTTCTTCTAAAGATTCAAGTAAATTACTCTCAGGACCAATTAGGCATTCCAGTGACATGATCACCTCCTCTCTTATTGAGTCGATTGCTGGATTAGTAATCTGAGCAAAAAGTTGCTTGAAGTAGTCATAAATCATTCTTGGTTTATCAGATAAACATGCCAAAGCCGCATCATTTCCCATTGATCCAAGAGGATCCCTCAACTCAGTTACAAGAGGCAGCAGCATGAACTCAAGTGTTTCAGTGGTGTAACCAAAAGATTGCATCCTTGAAATAAGATCGTCTATTTTATATTTTGCCTTGGACTTTTTTAGATCTTGTAGATCTATGATTTGATTTTTAATCCAATCTTTATAGGGAAGTTTTTTTGAAACCCTTTTTTTGATCTCTTCATCTGGAATCATCCTGCCTTCCTCAAAATCAATCAGAAACATCTTTCCTGGCTGAAGCCTTCCTTTTGATAAAACTTTTGCTTGATCAACCGGAAGAACTCCTACCTCTGAAGCCATGATGACTTTGTCGTCATCAGTCACATAAAATCTGCTCGGTCTAAGACCATTTCTATCTAAAACGGCTCCCACATAATTTCCATCTGTGAAAACTATCGATGCAGGGCCATCCCAAGGTTCCATAAACGAGGATGAATACTCATAAAAGGCTTTTTTGGCTGGACTCATTTCTTTATCATTTTGCCAAGCTTCAGGAATCATCATCATGGCAGCCTCTGGAAGTTCTCTTCCTGACATTATTAGGAGCTCAAGAACATTATCGAACGAACCTGAATCAGAGCAGTCTGGTTCCGTTATTGGGAATAATTTATTAATTTTTGAACCAAAATAATCACTTTTCGCGAGTCCTTGTCGAGAATACATTTGATTCATGTTTCCTTTTAAGGTATTTATCTCGCCGTTATGGCACATATACCTGTTGGGTTGAGCTCTATCCCAAGAAGGGAAGGTGTTAGTACTGAATCTCGAGTGAACCATTGCCAAATGAGTCTCGAATTTTTTATTTTCAAGATCTGGGAAAAAAGGGAAAAGCTGAGCTGGGGTAAGCATACCTTTGTAAGCAATCAGTCTCGATGAAAGGGTGCAGGCATAAAACAGAGAGGCTTGACTCAAATTTTCCTGATATCTAAGTCGTTTAGTGAAAATTTTTCTAATTAAGTAAAGTTTTCTCTCAAAAGCTTCCTGATCAAGTTTGGTTGATTTTTGAACGAAAACTTGTTCTATCTCAGGCTGACAATCTCTAGCAGCAGGTCCAACGTCTGCCTTTTTTGGATTAATAGGAACATTTCTCCAACCTAAAAATTTCTGTCCTTCTGATTTAATAGTTTGTTCAACAATTTTTTTACAAAAAGATCTTTCTTTTTGATCCTGGGGCAGAAAAATATTACCTACAGCATAAGAACCAAAATCAGGAAGATTAATATTTATTTTTTTTGCCTGATCTTGAAAAAAAGAATCCGGTAAAGCAAGAAGAATGCCAGCTCCATCTCCTGTGTTTTCTTCAAAACCACATCCTCCTCTGTGATCCATTCTAGAGTTTATAAGATAGGCATCATCCATGATTTCTCTTGAAGGGATTCCTTTTATGTTGGCAACTAAGCCAACGCCACAAGAATCCTTCTCGCTAGCTGGATCATAAAGTCCTTTCTTTTTTGGACGCTCTATTAGTTTTTTATTTATACCTTTTACCATCGAGTCAATGCTTCATCCTTCCTGATAGAAAGATGCGTTCCTTCGGTTTGATTTTTTACCTACTTCCGTCCCCAAATAAGGATGAACGATTGATCTTAAGCCCAAGATCTCAGGGAAGAATGTTAATTTTTTTCTTAATCATTTATACCAAAAAATAATAAAAAAGACCAATTTTTACTCTATATTATAAAAGAAATGTTTTTTATATTTTTAAGCTATTTAAGATTTTCTCTTTGTCAACGTTTTCAACTATTTTAACCTTTCCTATTCCATCTAGAATAATGAATCTTAAAGTAGCGTCTTTACTTTTTTTATCTGATTGCATGGCTTTAAGAATCTTCGCAGGTTCACAATTAGCGGGAAGCTTTGTGGGTAGGTTGAATTTTTTAATTAACGACTTAATTTTATCAAACTCTTGTGAATTTATTTTGCCCAACAATAAGGATAATTTGGCTGCACAAACCATTCCAACACCAACTGCTTCGCCATGGTTCAATCCCTTAAAAGATTGAACGCTTTCTATGGCATGTGCGAAAGTATGACCAAAGTTGAGATGAGCTCTTACTGATTTCTCTCTTTCGTCTTGCTCAACAATATTTGCCTTAATTTTTGTTGATATCCTTATGAGATTAGATAATTCGGTAATGTTTCCTTTCTTTTCAATATTCTGATCAAAGTTATCTAATTTAGATAACAGATTTTTATCTTCAATCAGCGCATGTTTAATTATTTCTGAGTAACCTGCTGCTAAATGTCTTTTACTCAGCGATTTGAGAAAACATGTATCAATCAATACTGCTTCAGGTTGCTTAAATGCACCAATCATATTTTTAAATTTTTTACTGTTAACACCTGTTTTACCTCCCACAGAAGCATCGACCTGGGCCAGAAGAGTGGTTGGAATATGCATAACTTCAATTCCTCGAAGATATACTGAGGCTACAAAACCTGCGAGATCTGTTGTTATGCCGCCACCAAAAGAAACAATCAATGAATCTCTTGAGAATTTTAAATCAATTAATTTTTCTATAATTTTTTGAGATGTTTCGATAGATTTATTTTTTTCATTCGCAATAAATTTAAAGGAATCAAATTTGCTCGGCATTGATTTCCTTATGAAACTCTTTACTTTCCTGATTGATAAGTCAGGCATTTTTGAGTCAAAAATAAAAAAAATTTCTTTTGAGTTGGATATTTTTTTTTAAAGGAAAGCTTTTAACAAAATCATTACCAAAATAAATGGAATAATTTGAACTGGGCATTTTTACTTTTAATTGTTTAATTGTTTTCATTTAGTTC
>CACBTL010000015.1:0-21827 GCA_902542145.1 uncultured SAR86 cluster bacterium
CTCCTTCACCTTCAACTTTCAAGGATGTGACATCGGCTGCAAAACTTATTAATAATCCAAGATCTGATGGATTTATTGGAGAAGCTTCGACCTTAATTAAAACTTCATGGTCTTTTGGTTTTGGAATTTCCGAAGAGGAAATGGATAAAGTTAATAATCCATCCGAGTTGATTTCAGACCTAATTTCTTTTGACATTTCTCCCATTATTTAATCTCCTTTGATTTAAGAAAAAAGCTGGACTACAGCTAAGATCAACATTACAGACAAAGCCATGTAGATCATCGAGCTTAAGATGAGTTTTTTCATTTTTTTATAACCGTGAATTCAAATAGATTATCTGATTCCTTTATTTCTTTCAATTTATGCTCTAAATATTCACAGAATTTCTTAACATCAGGAACACTCATGGGATCGGTAGAAATCAAGAGAACTTCTTCACCGCTTTCAGCTTCATAAATTGCCTTATGTAAAAGCATAAGAGGCTCAGGACATTTAAGACCTTTTGCGTCAATTACTTTCATAAGATTGTTGGAACTGAGTGGAATTCTTGGATACTAAATTTAATCTCCAAAGGACCAGGATAGATAAAATGAACATTCCTGCTGCCATTCCAATCCACATGCCAAGCGCTCCTATGGGCTCAATAATATTATCTGTTAACGATATGTTGTAACCAAGCGGCATACCTACGACCCAATACGCTATTATCATTATTAAAAGAGGGACTCTTGTGTCTTTATAGCCCCTTAATGCACCCATACCGCTAAATGCAATGCCATCGGTGATTTGAAAGATGGCTGCAACAATTAAGAGGGTAGAAGCTAAAGAAACTATCAAGCTGTTGGGATTAAAAAAACTTGCAAGGTATTCACCATATAGAATCAAAATTGCGGCATTTATAAAGGCAAGAGCTATTGAAAATCCTATTCCACAAAAGGCTGCAAATCTAGAATCCTGAAGAGCATTTGCGCCTACTAGATTTCCAACTCTTACAGAAGCTGCTAAGCCAATAGCTAGCGGTATCATGAATGTCACTGTTGAAACATGCATGGCAATAGAATGGCTAGCTATTACGTCCGCCCCTAGTTGACCTAAAATTAATCCAGAGCCGCTGAACATACTGATTTCGACAAAAAGTGTTCCTCCAATCGGCAGCCCTAAAAGAACTATCTCTTTAATGATTTTAAAATCAGGTAGGTCAAACTGGTCAAAGAGCCCACAGTCTTTGTAATTATCGCTCGTATAAATGTAGGTTGCTAAAATAATTAGAGATAGCCATGCTGATACCGCAAAAGAAATCCCACAACCAGCGCCACCTAACTCAGGCAAGCCAAATTTGCCAAAAATGAATCCATAATTGAGTATTGCATTCACAGCTACCATAAAAAGGTTTATGTAAGTTATAGGCAAGGGTTTTGTTATACCTTCGCTCATCGACCTCAAAGGTTGAAAAAAATATAAAGCAGGAAGCCCAACCATTAATCCATACATATATTTTCTGGTTATCTCTCTAACTTCTTCAGGAGTACCAAGTAAGTTAAAAGCCCAAGAAGATTGACTCATTGCCCAAATTCCTAAAATAATCAGAGGAATACTTACCCAGAAAGACTGCCGTATTATTTTTCCAACATTTTCTAAAGTATTGGCTCCAAAATTTTGAGCAACCATTGCGGTAACAATGAATAAGGTTCCCATCAATCCCATAGAGATTGGGAAAAAAAACATATTTCCAGTAGCTACCGCTGCTTGATCTATAGTGCTGTAATTTCCTGTCATCAGAGCTGCAATTATTCCTGTTGCATGTCCTGCAAGCTGAGAAAAAAACATTGGTATGGCTAATTGGCTAAATTTTGATAGCTCAAACGCAACTATAGGCAGAATTTTGTTTGGTCCTTCGTAAATTAATCTAGCAGTATTTGACATAAAAGGACGCTATCATATCACTTAGCACCAAAGCAGGAGTTATAAAATTAGAAAAGATAATCGACCATTTTGGTTAAAAAGAATTCATTGGTTTTTGGATAAACTTTATATTGAAAAAATTATCAGACCGCAATTTGACTACCTTGGAAAGGCTCCTATGATCATGGGTGTTAAGTATGTTCAAATCTTTGGTACAGGAATAAAAATGGGTGATTTTGCGACTCTAATTACCTCACCAGATGCTTATATTCATCTTACTACTTGGATAAGCGGCGGGTATGAAGGAAAAATAACTATTGGAGATTTTTGTTTAATTAGCCCTGGAGTCAGAATTTCTGCTGCCACAAACATTGAGATAGGTAACTCCTGCATGTTTGCTAATAATGCATACGTATCAGATTCAGATTGGCACGATATTTATGATAGAGCTCAACCAGTTGGACAATCAGAACCTATTAAACTAGAAGAAAATGTTTGGGTTGGAGATAGAGCGGTAATCTGTAAGGGAGTAACGATAGGAAAAAATAGTATTGTGGGTGCCGGAGCGATAGTCACCAAGGATGTGCCACCAAACGTTGTTGTAGCTGGGAACCCTGCAAAAATTGTAAAAGAGTTAGATCAAACAGCAAAAATGAAATCAAGAGAAGATATGTTTTCCGACCCCAAAGAAATGGATGATTTGTATTTAGCTCTTGATAGATATAATCTCAAAGGCAATACCTTTTTTGGATGGATTAAAAGCAAAATTTTGCCCTCAAGCAAAAATTGATAAAACTAATAATAGATAAAAATATCCCTATTTCAGAAGAATCTTTTGAGGGCCAGAATATTGATTTTGATTTTTTGCCTTTCGACAAAATAAATTCTTCAACGATTAAACATGCTGATGCTCTTTTTATTAGAACTACAACTAAAGTAAACAAGGAGCTCATTTCAAAATCTAATATCTCATTTGTCGGATCTTTTGCTTCTGGAGAAAACCATATTTCTAATGATTTATTAGATGATAGTGAATGTTTAATACAAACTGCCAAAGGTTCAAATTCTCAAGCTGTTTTTGAATATGTGCTCAGTTGTATATTAGAAAATGATTTTGAGGCATGTTCGGTTGGCATAGTGGGTCACGGACACGTTGGAAAAAAAATCGATTCTAGTTTAAATAAACTTGGATACGAGGTAGAGATTTATGATCCTTATTTATATGACCATTCGGAAGATGAGTTGAATAAAGTTTTATCGTGCGAGGTATTGAGCATCAATTGCTCATATTCAAAGGAAGGAAAATATCCTTCTCATAATTTAATCTCAAAAGAACATAGACCGAAAAGTAAATTAGTAATTAATTCATCAAGAGGAGAGGTAATTGATTATTCTGAAATAGCTAAATCATCGGAAATATTCAATGATGTTTGGGCCAATGAACCAAAAATTTCCTCGAATGATATTTATTCTTTCATGAATCACTCAAATGCTTTTGGTACGCCTCACATAGCGGGTTATACATTCTCATCTAAAGAAAGACAGATTGATTTAATTTTAGAAAAGTTTAATGATCTTTTTTCTAAATCTGTAGAACGAAAAGAAGTTAAAAAGTTTATAAAACTTTCAAGTTGTCTTTCTGATAAATTAATAAATTCAAAGAATATAGATCTCAAATCCATCGTTTTAGAAGTTTTTTCAACGAGAAAAATCGCCGCAGAATTTAGGGCCATCTTGAGTGAATACAACGAGATGGGTAAAACATTTGGGCCAGAGGAATTTGAAAAGCTTAGAAAATCAAAATTGAGGCAAGGCTTTGATCAAATTTATATAGATGTACCTATGGATAAAGATCTTTTACAAAGAATGGAGCTTTCTGGCTTTAAAAATCAAAAGAAAGAAAAATTTTCCTAAAAAACTCACTTAGTTATAATTAGCATATGAATGATTACAATTCTCTTCTAAGCGATCAAGAAATTGCAATTTTAAGAGAAAAAAAAGATTGGAAAACCACAATGACAATTATTTCAATGTGGGCTCAGGTTCTTTTTGCCTTTTCTTTATTTATTTATCTGCCAAATGCCTTAACTTTTATAATTTCTTCCGTGATCGTAGCTGCCAAGCAGTTCCAAATGACAGTTCTTATGCATGATGGTGCTCATGGTTTAATGTATAAAAATAGAAAATTAAATGACTTTGCATCTCAGTGGTTTTGTGCTTTTCCAGTGATGACTGATACTTTTCCTTATCGAAAAATACATTCACAGCATCATAAATATACCGAAACAGATAAAGATCCTGACATAGGATTAACCAAAGCTTTTCCTACATCCAGAGCAAGCCTCATCAGAAAATTTACGAGGGATCTTACTGGAGTAGCAGGACTACGAAGATACTTTGGGGCGCTAAAGTCTGCCTGGGGATCAAACTTGAGCCTATCTGCTCACATTTCAAGATTTTTAAGCAAAATGTATGGATTTCTCACAACTAACTTGATTCTTTTCACTATTCTTTATCTGAGTGGAAATCCTTGGCTTTACCTTTTTTTATGGTGGGTACCGATGATTACTCTATTCAGCCTTTTTTATAGAATAAGAAGTATTACTGAACACTCAGGCGTGGAAGGTGGCGATGACTTCAAAAACACCAGGACGACAAAAGTGCCATGGTATTTAAGCTACTTTCTAGCCCCTCTGAACGTAAATTATCATGTTGAACATCACCTTTTTACATTTTGTCCTTGGTATAACTTACCAATGGCCCACAAAATGCTCAGAGCAAAGGGCCATACATCTAAAATGGAAATTGCTGATGGTTATGGAGAAGTCTTCAAAAAAGTATTAACAGCAAACTAATGGCAAAAAAAGATATAGACAAGAAAATTTCTGCAGAAGCCTATTTTGTTACTCAGCAACATGGAACCGAGCCAGCATTCTCTGGAGACTTAAATGATAATAAAGAGCCTGGAGATTATTTATGTGTCTGTTGTGGAGTAAAGCTTTTTGATCACAATTCAAAGTATGATTCTGGTTCTGGTTGGCCAAGCTTTTGGGAGCCGAACGATGAAGAGGCGGTTGCCTATAACGATGATTATGAAATTGGTTATTTAAGAAAAGAAGTTCATTGTTCTAAGTGCTCTGCTCATTTGGGTCATGTTTTTGACGATGGACCACAACCAACAGGTTTAAGGTATTGCATAAACTCAGTAGCTCTAGATTTTATTCCTGAAGAAAAAGAATAATTTTGACTACACCTTCTAAATTGGAGAGCCCTCAAAAAGGTTTATTTTTTCAAACGGGCTTAGTTTCATTTTGGACTTTTCTTTCTAGAATTTTCGGTCTGATTAGAGACGTTGTTACAACCAGTCTTTTAGGATCATCACTTGCACATGATGTTTTTGTGGTCGTGTTAAAAATACCAAATGTTTTTCGGAGACTCGTTGCTGAAGGGGCTTTTAATCAAGCTTTTGTTCCTGTACTCACAGAGTATAAAAATTTAAATAGTTTTGAAGAGACAAAAGGGGTTATTAATAAATCATTTACTTTCATATTTTTAGCTTCAGGAATTTTGGTGGGTTTGGTTTTTATTTTTACACCTGTATTCGTTTTTATTTTTGCTCCAGGTTTTTTTTACGATGAGTCTAAGCTCGTCTTATCTCAAGATATTCTAAGGATAACTTTCCCTTATTTATTTTTTATATCTTTGGTTGCCTTATCGGGCAGTATTTTAAATACATTTGGTAAATTTTCAGTTCCTGCAGCCACTCCTATTTTTTTTAATTTAAGTATCATTCTCTGTGCAATTTATCTTAGAGACTATTTTGAGAGTCCAGTATTTGCACTGGCTTACGGTGTATTAATCGCTGGGATAGTCCAATTATTATTTCAAATAAAATTTTTGTTAGATTTAAAACTTCTGCCAAGACCTGATTTGAAAATTTTCAATAAAGGTACAAAAAAAATATTTAATTTAATGATCCCTGGCATTTTGGCTGGTGGAGTCGTTCAGTTGAATATTTTAATTGATACTATTTTCGCTTCTCTTCTTGAAACAGGGAGCCCAACTTGGCTTTACCTCTCCGATAGGTTGATACAACTTCCTCTTGGAATTTTTGGAATTGCCATCGCCACTGTAATTCTTCCTAAATTATCAAGTGAGTATGTCGCTGAAAAATATCTAGAATTTAAAGATAATTTAAAATGGGGAATAGAACTCATTTTAATTTTTGCAATCCCATCATCTGTTGCTCTTTTTTATTTGGGATTGCCAATCATTGAATTACTTTTTGTAAGAGGAAACTTTAATGAAAGTGATGCAATTATGACTGCTATGAGCCTACAAGCTTTTTCGCTTGGCCTATTTGCTTTTATGTTGATTAAAGTTTTATCAGCTAGTTTTTTTGCAAGACAAGATACTTTTACGCCTTTAATTATTACTATTCTTTCTTTTGTGATGAATGTTTTTCTGAATTACTTTTTGGCTTTTTATCTTGGATATGGACATGTTGGACTTGCCTTGGGAAGCTCTATTGCTTCCATAGTTTCGGTAGTAATTTACTATGTAATCTTATCAAGAAATTCTTTTATTGAAGTAACCAAAGAAAGTTTAATCTCAATAATAAAAATACTAAGTGCAAATATAATTTTCTACTTTGTTATTAATTTCTTTGCAAACAATATTTCAGCTATTAACGATCAATGGCTATCAAACCTAGTTCTTTTGTTTGGGATATTATTTCTAATTATATTTTATTTTTTAATCCTTTATCTATTAGGATTCAGAGCATCTTTTTTTAGAAGATAATGTATTTGATTAGAGGTCAATCCAACATAGAGCTTTTTAGAGAAAAGCACTCTAAAGATTCATTCATTGCAACCATAGGGAATTTTGATGGCTTACATTTAGGTCATAAAGAAATTCTTAAAAATATGCTTTTAATTGCAAAAAGAAAAAAGCTAAAGAGAATGGTTATTTTTACCGAGCCCCATGCGAAAGAATTTTTTGCTGAAGAAATTTCATCTGTGGAAGCTCCACCAAGGATTTCACCTTGGAGAGATAAATATTTAAGTCTCAAAAAAAATGGAGTGGACGTAGCTTTTTTTCTTAAATTCAACAGTAATTTAAAACGAATGACTCCTGAAATTTTTGCAGACGATATTCTTGGAAATCTTCAGATAAGGTCTTTAATGATTGGCGATGATTTTAAATTTGGAAAGGATAGGAAGGGTGATTTTAATTTTCTAGTTAATTGGGGAAAGAACAAAGGCGTGGATGTCTTAAAAACTGAAACATTTAAAATTAATGATAAAAGAGTAAGCAGCACCCGAATTAGAGAAGCTTTGATAAATAATAATTTTGAAGAGGCTAAAATACTGCTTGATAGGCCCTATACCTTTTCTGGAAAAGTAGTCCATGGAAATCAACTAGGCAGAACAATTGATGTTCCTACTGCTAATTTATGGCTGCCTAAGACAAATTTACCTATCAAAGGGGTTTACGGAGTAAAAATTCAATTAGAAAACAGAAAATTTTTAGGCATAGCCAACATGGGTCTGCGTCCAACAATTGGAGGAACAATGCCAGTTTTAGAGGTCCATATATTTAATTTTTCAGAAGATATCTATGGCCAGAGAATTCAAGTAGAATTTTGTTTTAAAGTTAGGGATGAGAAGAAGTTTTCTGGATTAGACCAACTTAAAGAACAAATAAAAAAAGATATTTCCTACACGTTGAATACATTTGATTCGAATCTATGAAAGATACCCTAAATCTTCCAAAGACTAAATTTTCCATGAAAGCCAATTTGGCTCAAAAAGAGCCAGAGATTCTTAAATTCTGGGAGGAGATTAATTTGTATGACGCTCTTCAGGAACAAAATAAGGATAAACCGAAATTTACCTTCCACGACGGTCCTCCATATGCCAATGGCCCAATTCATTTGGGTACAAGCATCAATAAAACTTTAAAAGATATTGCCTGCAAATCTAGATTATTATCCGGTTACAACGTCTCTTTTATTCCTGGATGGGATTGTCATGGATTACCTATTGAGTTAAACGTGGAGCAAAAATCAGGTAAGCCAAATAAAGATATTCCTGCCAAGGACTTTAGGGCCAAATGTCGTGATTATGCTAACCAGCAAATCGCTATCCAAAAAAAGGATTTCAAAAGATTGGGTGTTTTGGCTGATTGGAATAATCCTTACAAGACAATGGATTACTCTTTCGAGGCAGGGATAATCAGAGCTCTTTCAGAGATAGTCAAATCGGGTCATCTAATCAAAGGGGATAAACCTGTTTATTGGTGTCCTGATTGCAACTCTGCACTTGCTGAGGCAGAAGTGGAATACAAAGATAAAACCTCCACCTCAATAGATTTCCTTTTTGAGATGGAGACATCAAGTGTGAATGAAATTTTTAATACTTCAGTGGATGAAAATATCAAAACATCCTTTTTATCATGGACAACAACTCCATGGACTATCCCAGGAAATGTAGCTTTATCAGTCAACCCAAATCTCGATTATTCTCTGTTAGAGGTCAACAAAGATAACTTCATGCAATGCTTGATTATTTGCAAGGATTTAGTAGAAAGCGTTCTTGAAAGATGTTCCATATCAAACTATACGATCTTATCGACAAAACCTGGATCTATTTTGGAGTCTGCAGAAGCTAAACATCCTTATTTTGATAGGAAGTCTAAAGTTATATTGGGAGATCACGTCACTACCGAAATGGGTACTGGAATTGTTCATACAGCGCCAGCTCATGGTCTAGAAGATTTTCATGCAAGCAATAAATATAAACTTGAGATACTAAATCACGTTGGCTCGGATGGAAGATTCTTAGAAACAGCTATTGATTTTTCTGGAATGAATTTAGAGGAAGCCAATAAAAAATCTATCGAAATGTTAGAAGGACAATCAAACATTCTTTCTAAAGATCCTTATCAACATAGTTTTCCGCACTGCTGGAGACACAAAACATCGCTATTTTTCAGAGCAACTCCTCAATGGTTTATATCTATGACGGCAGAAAACTTATTGGAGAATTCTATGAATTCTATTGATTCTGTTAACTGGATGCCAGATTGGGGTAAATCCAGGATTACAAGCATGATGGAAGAGAGGCCAGATTGGTGTATTTCAAGACAAAGAACGTGGGGTGTTCCCATAGCTTTGTATATAAATAAGAAAACCGGAGAGCTTCATCCAGATACCGTCTCTATTATGCAAAAAGTAGCAGATGAAATTGAAAACTCAGGAACAGACATTTGGTTTGATCAAAAATTAGAATCAGTGAATGTTGGTGATGAGTATGAGCCAGTAATGGATATTTTAGATGTATGGTTTGATTCTGGCGTCACACATTACTGTGTTCTTAATGAACAAAGAGGTTTGTCTCAACCTGCAGATTTATATTTAGAAGGATCTGATCAGCATAGAGGCTGGTTCCAGTCATCTCTCCTTACAGGCATGACAATTAATAAGCTACCGCCGTTTAGAAATGTAGTAACTCATGGCTTTGTTGTTGATAGCGAAGGGAAAAAAATGTCTAAATCTTTGGGAAATGTTGTTTCTCCTCAATCTATTTGGAATCAAAAAGGGGCGGATATTTTAAGAGCATGGGTTGCTTCAACAGAGTTTAGAAATGAGATGAATTTCTCAAATGAAATTTTGGATAGAACGACTGATTCTTATAGAAAAATAAGAAATACAATTAGATTTCTTTTGAGTAATTTGTATGATTTCGATGAAAATAATCAACAGCAAAAGATCAATGAACTGATTGAGTTAGATCAGTTTATTGTTGCTAAGGCAATAGAAATCCAGAGGGATATAGTAGCCGATTATGAAAATTTTGATTTTCATTTGGCATTTCAAAAAATCTTAAATTTTTGTACGAATGAATTAGGTAGTTTCTACTTAGACATAATCAAGGATAGAGCTTATACATGTCATCAAGACGGACCTGCAAGAAAATCTTCTCAAACTGCAATGTTTCATTTACTTCAAATGCTCATTCGATGGATTAGTCCAATCATTAGTTTTACAGCAGAGGAAGCATGGAAAGAATTTTCAAACGATGGAAGTTCAATTTTTGAGAAAGAATGGTATTTGTTGGTAGAACCGCTCGAGTCAGACTTAGATGTTTGGAATGATTTAATTAATCTAAAAGACGAAGTAAATAAGAATATTGAAATTTTAAGAGAGGAAGGAAGCATTGGTTCTTCTCTCGATGCAGAAGTTCACATAACTTTTAGCGAGAATGATTTCCTAAAATTTTCAAGATTTGGAGAAGAACTTAAGTTTCTCCTTTTAGTATCTAATGTGAGTCTATCTGTTTCTGACAAAGATTTGGATGAGCCTAAAATTGATATAAAAGTTTCAATCGATGAAAAATGCGAGAGATGCTGGCATCATGTTGCTGATCTATCTGATCATGAAGGCAATAAAATTTGTTCTCGTTGCATATCGAATTTATCTTTTCCTGGAGAAGCAAGACAGATGATATGAAGGCCTATGCGGGATTATTAATTTTGATACTTTTTATATTTGATCAATATTCAAAATACCTTATAAGGATAAATTTTGACCTTTTCCAACATAAAAATGTTTTTTATTTCCTTGATTTTGTGTACATCCCTAATTACGGAGTAGCTTTCAATATCCTTAATAATGAAAGCTTGAATCTAGGATTTATATTTAGCTTGCTTGTCTTTTTAATCTGCCTTTACTTAGTTTGGTTGATATTTATAAACCAAGAAAGGCCTAACAAAATTCAATTGATATCATTGAGTCTAATTCTTGCAGGAGGAATTGGTAACTTGTTTGATAGGGTTTTTTTAGGACATGTAGTTGATTTTATTGCTATTACATTCAACCCTTATGTATTCAATTTGGCCGATGTATTTATAACAATTGGAATAGTACTTTATCTGATAAATTATTTTAATGTTAAGGAGCAAAATTTTTGAAAAGAGAGATTAAGTTAGCAAATCCAAGAGGATTCTGTGCTGGAGTAGATCGTGCCATTGAAATTGTAAATCAGGCATTATTGAAATTCGGTCCGCCAGTATATGTCAGACATGAGGTAGTTCATAATCGAAATGTTGTAGAAGATTTAAAATCAAAAGGAGCAATTTTTGTTGAACTAATTGATGAAATACCAGAAGGTGCAATAACTATCTTTTCTGCTCATGGGGTTTCTAAAAAAGTTGTCGATGATGCTGAAACAAAGAACTTGAATTATTTTGATGCAACATGCCCCCTGGTCACAAAAGTTCATATGGAGGTCATCAGATATGCAAGGCAAGGCTTGGATATAATTTTAGTTGGGCATGATAACCATCCTGAAGTGGAAGGAACTCTGGGAAGATTTCCTCATGACTCAAAAGGTAAAATTTATTTAGTTGAGTCAGAAATTGATGCAAAAAATATAGAAATAGATCAACCATCCAATCTGGCTATGGTTACTCAAACAACTTTATCTGTCGATGATACAAAATCGATTGTAAATGTTTTGAAAAAGCGTTTCCCTAAAATAATAAGCCCATCTTCAGATGATATTTGTTACGCAACACAAAATAGACAAGATGCTGTAAAACAGCTCGCACTAGAAACAGAACTCATAATAATTGTAGGTTCAAACAACAGTTCTAATTCAAATAGACTTAAGGAATTATCAGAAAATTGTGGCGTAAAATCCATATTAGTTGATGATCCTAATGAGATAGCTCCTGAACAACTGGATGGAATTTTTAAATTAGGAATATCCGCAGGGGCTTCTGCTCCCGAGTCTTTAGTTCAAAGCATTGTTTCAAAATGTCAAAAATTGGGATTCGAAATGTCTCAGGAACTTGACGGCTTAAAAGAATCGGTAAATTTTAAACTTCCAAAAGAATTAGTTTCATGAAAAGAATTGGTGTCATTGGGTCAGGTATAGCAGGAATTACAACTGCTTATTCTTTAGCTAAAAGGGGTCATAAAGTTACGCTTATAGATGCCAGAAGATATCCTGCAATGGCCACCAGTTATGCAAATGGAGGCCAATTAAGCGCCAGTAATGCTGAAACATGGAACACAACAAAAAATTTATTTAATGGAATAAAATGGATGTTCCAGAAGGATGCTCCTCTTCTCTTTAATCCAACCCCAAATCTGAATAAGTACAAATGGATGCTTGGATTTCTTGCAGCAACTTTTTCCGGTAAGCACAAATTTAATACCCTAAAAACAATAGATATGGCAAAAAAAGCAAGAGAGCATTACTTCAAAATTGCTGATGATGAAAAAATTGAATTTAATTTATTAAAAAAGGGACTACTTCATATTTACGATAATGAAAATGAATTGCAAGCTGCTAGAGAAAAAAAGAATTGGATTGAGCAAGATGGAATGGAATGGGATTATTTAGATCTTGATGAGATTGAGGACTTGGAGCCAGCATTCAAAACAGATAAAAATACAAAAAAAATTGTCGGCGGTATTTATACAAAATCAGATGCAAGCGGAGATATACATAAATTCTGCGTGAATCTTCATAAGGTGCTTGAAGATAAATATAAACTCATTTCTAAATTTAATTCTGAGGTAGAAACAATTTATAAAGAGAAAGATTGTGTCATTATTTCAATTTCTGATGGAAATATTACTGAAGGTTTGGAGTTTGATAAGGTGGCGATTTGTGCAGGTGTTGACACTCAAAAGTTTGCCAATGTACTAGGCGATAGAATGCAAGTCTATCCAGTAAAAGGTTACAGCGTAACCATCAATCTAAATGATCAAGTTTCTCAGGAAGCAGCTCCTAAAGTTTCCTTGATCGATGATCCAGTAAAAATTGTTTCAAGTAGATTAGGCAATAGGCTTAGGGTCGCAGGAACAGCAGAGTTAGCAGGATACAACAAAGATATAAGACAAGACAGGGTCAGACCTTTACTAAACTGGGTAAAAAAATATTTTCCAGATGTGAGTACTGAGAGCTACACACCTTGGGCAGGACTTAGGCCAATGACTCCAGATATGATGCCGCTTCTTTTTGAAAGCAATCTTGGAGATATTTTTTATAACACTGGTCACGGGCATCTTGGATGGACACTTAGTGCAGAGACCGCAGAAATATTAGCTAAAAAAATATTAAATGAGACTTGAAAAAGGCTGGCTGGATAAAGCAAACAGATGTCCTTCTCCTAATTATGATGTCAGATCCAACGAAGAAATAGATTTAATTGTGATCCATTCTATAAGTCTTCCACCGGGAATTTTTGGCAATACCTTTGTAGAAGACTTTTTTCAAAATAAACTTGATCATTCAAAAGACAAATATTTTCAAGAAATAAAAGATTTGAAGGTATCAAGCCATTTTTTGATAAAAAGAGAAGGAGAAATTACCCAATTTGTTTCAATTTTAGACAGAGCTTGGCACGCAGGGGTTTCAAGTTTTGAAGGAAGAGAAGATTGTAATGATTACTCAATTGGAATTGAGCTTGAGGGTACTGATGTTGATTTTTTTGAGGAGAATCAATACGAATCCCTGGTATCTCTTACAAGCACCTTAATGTCAGAGCTTCCAAGAATTACTCTCGATCGAATTGTTGGACATAGTGATATAGCTCCAGGAAGGAAATCTGATCCAGGAAAAGGGTTCGATTGGGATAAATTTAAAGATAGAATAATCAAATAATGCCTTCTTTTGATATCGAATCCAAAGTTGATCAACATGAGCTGACCAATGCCATAGATCAAGCTAATAGAGTTATTGGAAATAGATTTGATTTCAAAGGCACTGATTCTGAGATTCTTCACAATGAAAATAAAATTACTTTGAAGTCTCAACAATCTTTTCAAATCGATCAAATGCTTCCGATACTGAAAGAATCTCTCGCTAAAAGGGGTATTGATATTAAATGTCTTTCTGAGGATGCAACAATTGAATCCAATAACCAAGCATCAAAAGAGATTATTGTTAATGAAGGCATCTCTCAAGATATTGGTCGGATGATAAACCAAGCTGTTAAATCCTCTAAAATCAAAGTTCAGTCTTCTATTCAAGGGGATGCGGTTAGAATTTCTGGAAAGAAGAGGGATGACTTGCAATCAATTATGGCTGAAATTAAATCGCTTGATATTGAGCTGCCTTTGCAATTTAAAAATTTTAGGGATTAATGGCTTCATTGAGTCAATCTTTTCTGGCTTATTTTCAGAAGAAAAATCTACAAATTATATTATTGGGTTGTTTATCTGGGATTCCTTTAGGATTACTGATAGATCCTTTAAATTATTGGCTTGCTGAGGTTGGTGTAGAAAAAAGCACTATAGGTCTTTTTAGTTTGATTCTTATCATTTACACAATCAAAGCTTTATGGGCTCCACTAATTGATAGATTAAGTTTACCGATACTCAGTGGTTTTGGGCAAAGAAAAAGCTGGCTTATCTTTTCTCAGATTGTAACAGGCTGCTTCGTGATCTCCTTGGGGTTAATTGAACCTAATTCGAATATCTTATTTTTTGCTTATGTAGCTATTTTCATTAGCATCTTTTCTGCAACTCAGGATATTTGTGTTGATGCACTAAGGATAGAACTTGTTCAAAAAAAAGAGCTAGGAGAAGCATCATCAGTTTATGTGATAGGTTATCGGATTGGAGCAGTCTTAATTTCTCAGGTTGTCGGTCTGTATCTTGCTGAAATTTTTGGATTTCAGAGTACTTATGTTTTTCTAGGAGTATTTTTCATCAGCTTCTCCATTATCACTTTTTATTTTTTGGAGGAGCCAGAGCGACAAGTGAAACCCATGCTATCCCCATTCACTAATTTTGGTAAATGGCTTAAAGATAGCTTTTTAGATCCATATTTTGATTTGTTCCTGAGGTACAAAAATCATTTAATTATTCTGTTATTGGTTATGTTTACCTATAGATTAAGTGATATTTTTCTTGGTCCTATGGCAATGCCTTTCTACCAATATCTTGGATTTACTAAGTCTGAGGTGGCTACCTATACCAATCTTTATGGTCTTTCCATGACGATTGCAGGAGGTTTATTTGGGGGCTTGTTAATTCATAGATTTGGAATTGCCAGCATGCTTATCGCAGGCTCAATTTTAGCTCCTTTGACTAATTTATTCTTTTTAGTGCTTAATAACGCAGGCAAAGATTTAAGCTTTCTTATCTTAACGATTACTGCTGATAATTTTACTCAAGGGTTTGTTGTCGTGGTCGTAATATCTTTGCTTTCCAGTGTTGTATCCAAAACCTATACAGCAACTCAATATGCTGGTTTATTTTTGTTAGGAACTCTGCCTTCAAGATTAATTTCAAGCTCATCTGGTTTCATTGTTGATTCATACGGCTTTGGAGAATTTTTTATCGTATGTGCGTTATCTGGAATTCCAGCAATTATATTTACAATTATTTTGGTCAATACCTCTTTTAAATTATCATTAAAAGATTGAAGAATGCTTTTAAATTTTTGGCGGATATTATTTTGTTTTACTTTGGCCTTGGTATCTTATGGTTTATTCTCTGAACCAGGCACTGAATCGAGTTTTAAAATTCCTGACTATTTGCTTCATTTTTCAGCTTTTTTTCTTTTATCTTTATTCTTAACAAAGGCAACAAATTTTTTTATAGCTTCAATATTCATAAGTTTTTATGCTCCGATTACAGAAATAATCCAATTTTTTCTTCCATATAGAGATACTACATTGTCAGACCTTTTTTTTAACTATTTAGGCATTTTTTTTAACTTTTTTTATCTAAAATTCATTGAAAATTCTTTCTAAGACTACATATACCTATTGTTATTGAATGTTGTGTCGCATACAATGCCGCACTTAATTACATTGAATTCATTAAGGAGTATTAATATGAAATTTAATCCTTTAGGAGATAGAGTCCTTGTAAAGCGTAGTGATGAAGAAGAAACTACTGCCGGAGGAATTGTTTTACCTGGAAGTGCTGCTGAAAAGCCATCTCAAGGAGAAGTTTTAGCAGTTGGCCCTGGAAGGGTTCTGGATTCAGGTGAAACTCAAGAAGTTAGCGTTAAAGTGGGAGATATTATTGTTTTTGGGCAATATGCTGGAAGCAATACTGTCAAAGTTGATGGTGATGAGCTTTTGATCTTAAGTGAAAGCGATATTCTCGGCACCATTTCTTAAATATTATTAATTTAAAGAGGTAAAAATGGCTAAAGATGTAAAATTTAGTGATTCAGCAAGAAGCAAAATGCTCGAAGGAGTAAATGTTTTAGCAAATGCTGTAAAAGTAACTTTAGGACCCAAGGGAAGGAATGTAGTCTTGGACAAATCATTTGGTGCACCCACCGTTACTAAAGATGGTGTTTCAGTTGCCAAAGAAGTCGAGCTAGAAGATAAATTCGAAAACATGGGAGCTCAAATGGTAAAAGAAGTTGCAAGCCAAACTTCTGACGCAGCGGGAGATGGAACGACTACTGCAACTGTGTTAGCTCAATCTATAGTAAATGAGGGACTTAAGTCTGTTGCAGCTGGTTTTAATCCTATGGACTTAAAGAGAGGCATAGACAAAGCAGTTGCTCAAGCAGTTGAAAGCGTTCAGCAAATGTCTCAACCATGTGAAGAGAGTAATGCGATAGCTCAAGTTGGAACAATTTCAGCTAATAGCGATGAAGAGGTTGGAAATATTATTGCTGAAGCGATGGAAAAAGTTGGAAAAGAGGGTGTTATCACTGTCGAAGAGGCAAGCGGAATTGAAAATGAACTGGAGGTTGTTGAAGGTATGCAATTTGATAGAGGATACCTTTCACCTTATTTTATTAATAACCAAGAGAAAATGATTACAGAACTTGAGGATCCGGCTATTCTTTTGCACGACAAAAAGATTTCTAATATAAGAGATTTACTTCCCTTGTTAGAAGGCGTTGCAAAAGCAGGAAGATCTCTTCTTGTAATTGCAGAGGACATTGAAGGAGAAGCCTTAGCAACATTAGTTGTTAATAACATGAGAGGTGTGGTGAAAGTTGCTGCATGTAAAGCGCCTGGTTTTGGGGATAGAAGAAAAGCTATGCTCGAAGACATAGCTATTCTTACTGGAGGGACTGTAATTTCTGAAGAAGTTGGTCTTGAACTGGAAAATGCCACTCTTGAATCTTTAGGTACAGCTAAAAAGATTGTTTTATCAAAAGAAAATACAACTGTAATCGATGGAGCAGGTTCTCAAGATAATATTTCTGGAAGAGTAAACCAAATTAGAGCTCAGATAGAGGAAACTACTTCTGACTATGATAGAGAGAAACTTCAAGAAAGAGTTGCAAAACTTGCTGGTGGTGTAGCTGTAATAAAAGTTGGTGCTGGTTCTGAAATGGAAATGAAAGAGAAAAAAGCTAGAGTTGAGGATGCACTTCACTCTACCAGGGCTGCGGTTGAAGAAGGAGTCGTTCCCGGCGGTGGAGTTGCCTTAATTAGAGCTCTTCAAGGATGCGCAAAGCTAAAAGGAGATAACGAAGATCAGAACATTGGAATTTCTATCGCACTTAAAGCCATGGAAGCTCCTATCAGGCAGATAGTCACAAATGCCGGTGAAGAATCTTCCGTTGTTGTTGATAAAATAAAATCAGAAGATGGAAATTATGGATTCAATGCTGCATCAGGAGATTTTGGCGATATGATTGCAATGGGAATTTTAGACCCTGCTAAAGTTACTAGGACTGCTTTACAAGCTGCAGGATCAGTAGCAGGTTTGATGATAACTACAGAAGCAATGATTTCGGAAATTCCTCAAGAAGCTCCAGCTATGCCTGCTGGCATGCCTCCTGGAATGGGCGGAATGGATGGAATGATGTAATTACTTTCATCTTTGAAAAAAAAGGGGCTCGTGTTATGCCCCTTTTTTTTTTGAAAATAGAAAATTCGTTTTATAATAACCATATATTAGAGGTACACAGATGGAAGAAACATTTATTTATAGCGTTTTAGTAAGATGGGGGCATACCCTTTTTGGGATAGCCTGGATAGGTCTACTTTATTATTTTAATTTTGTTCAAACAGAATATGTAAAAGTAGCTGATCCCGATGCTAAGTCTGACGTTATGAAAAAACTAGCTCCAAATGCTTTATGGTGGTTTAGATGGGCTGCCTTTTTTACCTTCCTGACTGGAGTAACCCTTTTGTATTATTTGCAAGTTTTAGCAACAACTGAAATTGTTCTTGGTTCAATAATGGGAACTTTAATGATGCTTAACGTCTGGGGCATCATTTGGAGAAATCAAAAAATTGTAATTGGTCTAAAAGAAGGTGATGCTGTTGCGGCAGGTGCAAAAGCTGGCCTAGCATCCCGAACTAATACTTTATTCTCCCTTCCGATGTTGTACTTTATGATTTCTTCTGCACACAGTCCTGTAAAATCTTATTTTATGGGAACGCCTGCCACTGGAACAGATCCAGGATATTTAGGTCTCGACTTTCTAATTATTTGCTTAGTGATTGCCTTGATTGAACTTAATGCAATCTATGGAAAAATGTATCCAGTCATTGCATCGGTAAGAGGTGTTATTACTTCGAGCCTTGCGCTAACGGTGGTTTTCTCAGGCATATCTTTCTATATTTAATCTTCGGAAACTTCTTCTTCAGTTGATTTAATCAGCCTAGCTATTTTTATCATATTATTTCTGACGAGAACGGTTTCAATAATGACATTTTGAATAGTGATGCTTACATTGGCTTCAGGGATAGTTTCTATCTGCTCTAGAATAAGTCCATTAAGAGTTCTTGGTCCGTTAAGAGGTAAATCACATTGTAACTTTCTGTTAATTTCCCTAATTGGAACACTTGCATCAATTAAAAAAGACCCATCTCTTTGTTCCATTATTTCAAACTTTGAATCATCGTTATTTTTAGCTAATTCCCCAACAATTTCTCCCAAAATATCTTCTAAAGAAAGCAAACCTTTCACAGAACCATATTCATCTATAACGATTCCAACTCTTTTTCTCTCTTTTTGAAAATTAAATAATTGCTGACTCAATGAAGTATTTTCGGGAATGAAATAAGCATCATCTGACGCTTCAACCAAATTATCTAAATCTTTATGATCCTGAGATAGAAAGTTTGTTATTCCATATAGATCAAGCATTCCTCTCAAGTCATCTAGGTTCTGATCGAAAATCGGTAGAAAATCAACTTGATTTTTTTGTAGTTGTTCTAGAATTTCATTGAAGTCATCGCTCAAATCGATGCCAATAATCTCAGATCTTTGAGTCATGACTTCTTCTATAGAAATTTTATCTAACTCCAGAATGCTTAAGAGCATATCTTGATATCTTGTCGGAATTAAATCTCCTGATGTTTCCAATATAGCTTTCAGCTCTTCTGGAGACACATCCTCTCCGTCATTCTCAGTTCTATTGATCCCCAAAAACCTTAGCAAGAAATTAGAAAAATAATTTATAACTGAAACCAATGGAAAAAGAACTTTCTGCAAAATTTTTAGCGGAAAAGAAGAAAAAAATGCCAATGGCTCGGGTTTTATTGCAGCAAAAGTTTTTGGCGTAACCTCAGAAAATATTAAAATCACTATCGTAAGAAGAATTGACCCAATCAAAACTCCCACATCTCCGTAAAGTTTCATAAACAATATAGTTGTCAGAGCAGATGCAAGAATATTTACAAAATTATTACCTATAAGGATTATGCCCAGCAATCTATCAGGCCTTCTTAATAATTTTTCTATTCTTATGGCGGCTTTATTTTTTTCTTTCGCTAGGTATTTCAGACGGTACCTATTAATTGCCATCATGCTAGTTTCTGAACCAGAAAAAAAAGCAGATAAAATAAGTAAGATGAAAATACTAGCCAGGAGAAGCCAGATAGGGAGATCGTTCAATATTTAATTTATGTAGTTAATTATTTCCAGATTATAGAATGTTTTCCTTGAATAGATAAATAATTAACTTAGAATGACCATCTTATTTTTTAGCAAATGGTAACAATTAGATTATCTAGAAGTGGGGCAAAGAAAAAGCCTTTCTATCATTTTACTGTGACTGACTCTAGGAGACCTAGAGACAGCGGTTATATTGAAAGGTTAGGTTTTTTTAATCCTTTTGCAAAAGGCCAAGAAATTCGTCTCAAAATTGATCATGAGAGACTTGAATATTGGTTAAGTGTAGGAGCTCAAACTTCTGATAAAGTTACTAATCTTGTGAAAGAGTCCAAAATGACCCCTGATCAACTTTCCAAGCTACAGGAAAAAAAGGAGTTAATTAAGACCAAGAGGATTGCAAAAAAATCTGAACAACATAAAATTGACAGTCCGTCAGATGAATCAAGTGATGAAGGGTCAGAAGTTGAAGTTGCTGATGGAGAAAATTCTAACAACGAGGAAATCAATATGGAAAACGACAAAAATATTGTTGAAGAAGGCATCGAAGGAGTAGGTGAAACTGCTAAAGAAGCCATCGAAGGCGCTGCAGAAGTTGCAGGAGAAGGTGTCGAAGCCGTAGTGGAAACTGCGGGAGCAGTAGCTGAAGGTGCAGTAGATACAGCGAAAGAGGTTGTTGAAGCAGTTGGTGAAACTGTAGAAGCTGCCGTAGACGGTGTTGCTGAAGTTGGTAGCGAAGTTGCTGAGGCTGCAGGAGAAATTGCTGATGCTGTAATGGACGGTGATGTAAAAGGAGCTGTTAAAGAAGTTGCTGAAGGCGTCACTGAAGTAGCTGGTGCTGCTGTAGATGCTGTAACAGATACTGCTTCAGAAGTAGTTGAAGGTGCCGCAGAAATAGTTGGTGAAGCTGCTGAAACCGTAGTTGACACTGCAAAAGAAGTAGTCGAAGGTGCGAGTGAAGTTGTTGAAGAAGCAGTTGAGGCTGTAAGCGAAACTGTAGAAGCAGCTGTTGAAGGCGTATCAAATGTTGTTGATTCTATAAAAGATTCAATAACAGGCGAAGACGACGACAAATAATATTTATCTTTCTTTATAAATAAAATGGGGTTTACTGAAGAAGTAAACCTCATTTTAATTGGAAGATTAGGTAAACCTGTTGGCCTAAAAGGCTACATTAACCTAATAGCTCACTCAGATAATCCATCCGGACTATCTAAATATAAAGAATTTTTCATTGATGCCAACGGCATCCAAAAACTTACTTTAGATAAAATATCTAAATCAGGAAAAAAAAACCTTAATTAAGTTTGATTCTATAAACTCAATGTCCGAAGCAGAAAAACTCAAAAATCTGGATCTTTTTATTGATGAAGATAATCTACCTGATCTTCCAGATGGCGAATTTTATTGGAAAGACCTGATCGGGAAAAAAGTGATAAGTTTAAACAACAATTTTAATGGATACGTTAAAGAAATAATGCCTACAGGAGCTAATGATGTTCTTGTATGCGAGATTAATGATAAAGAAGTTCTAATTCCTTTGATAATAGGCAAGTTTGTAATTGAAATTAGCGAACACATAATAGTGGATTGGGACATTGACTAAGAAGTATGCTTTTATTTCTGTTTTCCCAGAAATTTTTGTTCCATTCTCTCAATCCGGAATCGTAAAGAAAGCTACAGATTCAGGATTAATTCAAATCAAAAGTTTTAACCCCAGAGATTTTTTAAGTAATAAAGACAGAATAGACGATAAGGTTTACGGGGGAGGGCCAGGAATGGTATTCAAATCAGAACCGATACAAAAATGCATTAACCATGCTAAAGATACTTTTTCAGGCTTATCAAAAGTAATCCATCTATCAGCATCTGGAGAAACCTTTTCAGCTCAGACAGCTAGAGAGCTTTCTAAAGAGGATTCATTAATATTTTTATCATCGCGATACGAAGGTCTGGATCAGCGCGTCATAGATGCAGAGGTTGATATGGAGATTAGCATTGGAGACTATGTATTAACAGGAGGTGAAATTCCGTCTATGGTTCTCTTAGAGGCCATCATTAGATTTATTGATG
>CACBTL010000016.1:0-14597 GCA_902542145.1 uncultured SAR86 cluster bacterium
CCTTGTTAAAGAAGGTTTCGAGGTGATGGTTTATTGCACCGATGATTTTAATTACGCAGTTGCCCTAGAAGATGCTGGTTGCATTGCAGTGATGCCTTTAGCCGCTCCCATAGGATCTGGAAGAGGAATAGAGAATCCACAAGCAATTGAAGCAATTGTTCAAAAAATTCAAGTTCCGGTCATTGTTGATGCCGGCATTGGAACTGCTTCAGATGCAACTTTGGCAATGGAGTTAGGCTGCGATGGAGTCTTATTGAATACGGCGATTGCAGGAGCACAAAATCCAGTTTTAATGGCAACTGCAATGCGACAAGCAGTCAAAGCGGGTAGGTCTGCCTATCTTGCTGGTCGCATGCCTAAATCTAATCAGGCCGTTGCCAGTTCACCTACAGAAGGAGTTATTAACTCTTGAGATCTATAAGAAGCTTTGCCAAAGCAAGGTCAAGACTCTCAGCTAATCATAAAAAAATTTTAAACCAAGAGAAAGATTTTCTTTTCTCAGCGATCACCAAGTCAGGTTTCGAGGAAACATTAAGAACTACTGAGAATAAGATTCTTGAAATTGGTTTTGGCGAAGGAAATTCTCTTTTTGAAATGGCTTTAAACAATCCAGATCTCAATTTTTTTGGTATAGAAGTTTATGAAACCGGCGTTGCAAGAACTTGTTCAAAAATAGAGGAGTCTGGTATTAAAAATTTGAAAATATACTTGGGCGATGTTGTCGACTTAATGCTGGATAAAGATATCGAGACAACATTTGATTTGCTGTTATTTCTCTTTCCTGATCCCTGGCATAAAAGAAAACACAACAAAAGACGTCTTTTAAGTTCAGATAATTTAAACAAATTTCGAAGTTATCTCTCTAAAGAGGGATTTATTTTTTTTCGCACTGACTGGAAAGAATACTTAGATTCTGTCAAAAAAATTTGTAATGACCAGAAAGTAGAATTTCAAGATTTAGAAAAGTTATCTCTTCTTAATCAGTTGACCCTTACTAAATATCAAAGAAAGGGAATTGAAGCAGGCAGATCCATTACATCACTTCTCTTTAAGTAATTTATTCAAAAGAATCCTTGTTGCTTTAGCCCTATGGCTGTTTTTATTTTTATAATCTTTGCCTAATTCAGCAAGGGTTTTGCTTTCTTCAGAGATATAAAAAATTGGATCATAGCCAAAACCATCTTCACCTTTAGAGTCTCTGGCTATCTCACCTTCAAGCCTCCCTTCTGCAGATAAGGGACTTTCATTTGAATTTGGATCGAAGAACACCAGGCAGGCCACAAAAGCAGCATTTCTTTGCGTTTCATTTTCTAAAGATTCTAATAATTTTATATTGTTTTCAGCATCGCTTGAATTTTCCCCTGCATAACGAGCAGATTTAATACCCGGCTCTCCGTTTAAAAAGTCTACACAAAGACCTGAGTCATCAGCTATAGCTGGATAACCCGAAATAGTTGCTGCATGCTTTGCTTTGATCAGTGCGTTTTCATAGAAAGTTGCACCGTCTTCAATAGGACTATTAATTCCTAGATCTTGAAGAGAATAAAACTGCCAATTCAAAGGCGCTAATAGGGTTTCAAATTCTTTTAGTTTTCCTTGATTAGAGGTGGCTATGACAACTTTCAATTCCTGGCCTTAACTCTGTAAAGAGCAATTTCGGTTAAGAGGTTAGGAGCAACCTTCATAAACGATTGTTCTTCTCCATCAAAACTTAAAAGTTGTCTATCAAGGATGTCTGCGCCGTGATCAATGCATAACTTTTCAAAATCCTTTAAAGAGCATAAGTGTATGTTTGGTGTTGAATACCAATCATGCGGAAGTGCAGAAGATACCGGCATAGTGCCGCCAAAAATAAGCTGTAAGCGACATCGCCAATTTGCAAAGTTGGGAATACTGATTATTGCCTCTTTACCTATTCTGATAATTTCTTCTAGAGCAACTTCAGGCTTTCTTAATGCTTGAATTGATTGACTCATAATGACTGCATCAAAACTTTGATCTTGAAAGTTACTCAAACCCGAATCAATATCTTGATCGATAACGCTGACGTCCTTTTGTAAACATTTTTGAATTTTTTGATGATCTATTTCTAGACCTAAACCTTTTACTTGATTATTTTTTTTTAAAAATGCTAAGAGTGAGCCGTCACCGCATCCTAGATCAAGGACTCTGGCATTAATCTGGATAAAATTACCTATCAACTTATTCATTTTTCTCCAAGAATGTCTCTATTGCACTATCGTATGTTTCGCTAGGCATTAAAAAAGCATCGTGACCATGCGGAGAATCTATTTCTAAAAAGGAGATGTCTTTTTCAGCTTCTATAAAAGCATTTGCTAACTCTCTGGATCTTTCTGGTGAAAATCGCCAGTCGGATGAAAATGCGATAAGAAGAGTTTTCGCAGTAACCGATTTAAGAGTTTTAGCTAAATCTCCGTCATGAGATTCAGCAGGATCAAAATAGTCTAAAACTTTGGTCATAAGCAGGTAAGTATGCGCATCAAATCTATTAGAAAAACTCTCGCCTTGATACCTTAAATAGCTTTCTACTTCGAACTCGACATCGTAGGAGAAATTCACTTCCCCTTTTTTCATATCTCGCCCAAATTTCTCTCGCATTGCATCATCTGATAGGTAAGTAATGTGACCAAGCATTCTCGCCAGCCCCAAACCCGTCTTCGGAAGCTTATCCTCAGAGTCATAGTTGGGATCAGCCAAGATGGCTTGCCTGGCTATTTCGTTAAAAGCAATGTTTTGAGCGCTCAGCTTAGCCGCTGCGGCTATTACCACAATTTTTTTAACAAGGTCGGGGTAATCTATGGACCATTGTAAAGCTTGCATACCACCTAGACTGCCGCCAACAACAGCATACCAATAGGGCAGTCCGAGATGAGTACGCAACAAATCCTGGCTTTTGACCCAGTCTCCAACTGTCACCATCGGAAAAGAGGAGCCGTAAGCTGTATTGTTTTCTGGATTAATGGAATTTGGGCCTGTGCTACCGTGGCAGCCGCCTAAATTATTGGAACCAACAATGAAATATTTGTTTGTATCAAACGCTTTGTTTGGACCGACCATATCATCCCACCAGCCTTTTTTATCGTCTTCACTCAACCCTGCTACGTGATGATTGCCGCTGAGGGCATGACAAATGAGAATAGCGTTATCTTTAGCTTCATTTAATTCTCCGTAAGTTTGATAAACCATTTCAAATCCTTGAAGGGTTTTACCTGATTTCAAAGAAAAAGAATCTTTATGAATAAAACTCTTTGTTTCTACCCGACCTAGTGAATCGTTTGACATTATATGAACCGAGGTAATTCTAAGTTTGCGCCTAGAGTTAGAAGAATTCTATCGATCTGTATTAAGAGAAAAAATACAATGATCGGTGAAAAGTCTATCCCCGAGAATGAAGTAAATCTCTGAAAAGGTAACAGCAAAGGTTGCGTAAGACCATGACATATATTCAGAAAGGAATTATTTGACATGGGCGCTAACCAACTGGCAAATATTGAGATAAACAAACTATATCTAATTATTTGCGAGGCCATGTATAAAGAGCCAATAGCCGCCCACGATAAAGCATCTATCGTGTCGAAGATCTGGTCGGCACTAAAAATCAAATTAAACAGACCGAATTTTGCCAAAATTACCAATGCCAATGCAGACAAATCTATTCCAAACAAAATAGGTAAAACAAATCGAAAAGGTTTAAGGAAAGGTTCTAAATACTTAAAGGAATTTGAAACGATCGGATTATTAAAACTTAATTGAAACAATCTAAAGAGTAGATAAAGCAAAAAAATTGCCGAAAAGAAATTTACCAATGCTATGAGAAAAAAGTTATTCGCCATTTTAATCGTTTAGTTTTTTTGATCTTTTAATTGCATTATTGATTGCCTGTGAAATGATCTCATTAATTCCAGCAGACTTCATTGTATTTAAAGCTTCTTCTGTGACTCCTTTTTTTGAAGCAACTTTATTTTGAACTTCAGCAAATCCAGCTGACTCATTCTCTTGAAGCAATTCTCCGGCAGTGAACATAACTGATGCTAGGTCTTTATCGGACATGGATAAACCGCTATCCGCAGCAAGCTTGCTCATTGTTTCTGCTACAAGAGCAAAATAAGCTGGCCCAGCACCGTAAATAGCTGTGAATGCATCAATGTCTTTCTCTTCCAATACATAAGTGCTTCCTAACTCAGAAATGATCACTTCGGTTTGATCAACCAATGCCTTATCTCCCATTTCCGCTATAGCGATAGGCCCATTTTTAAAACCAATTCCAAGTGATGGCATAGTTCTCACGATATTTTTATAACCGCCTGCTAGATCGACGAGCTTACTTCTTGTGATGCCAGCAACAAAAGAAATTACGAGTTGGTTCTCTAATTGTGAGGCAATGCTAGAAAGAACCTCTGCCGTTACGTTTGGCTTTACGGTTATAAAAATAACATCACATTTTTTTGCTAAATCGATAGTTTCTAACTTTTCTGCTGCTAGGTTTTCAGCGGCTTGATTAATCGAAAGGTTTGAATAAAAAATATTATAAGAACCGGACAAAGTTTTAATAGCCTGCAAAGCTAAGTTTCCGCATCCTATAAACCCAATGTTTTGTTTATTCATCGTTTGCCAAATATTGATTCTCCAACTCTTACCATGGTTGATCCGTGCTTAATGCCCAACTCAAAGTCTTGTGAGGTTCCCAATGAAAGTTCATTAGCAGGAGAATAATAATTTTTGAGTTTATCGCTAAGCATATTCATTTTCTCATATTCTTTTTCATTAATCTTTCCATCTGTTGGAGGCGAAGGAAGCGCCATCAAACCTTTAAGTTCCAAGTATTTCGATTCAATAACAATCTCCGCCAGAGGCATCAGGTCGCTTTCAGTTATGCCCGACTTACTCTTTTCTTCACTGACATTAATCTGGATTAAAACTTTGAGATTTTGACCGGCAGCATCCAGTGCATTAACTATTTTTGCTCTATCAATGGTATGCACCCAAGAAAAATATTGAGCTATTTGCGAACTTTTTTTTGATTGAATGTTGCCAATAAAATGCCAATCTATTTCTTTTGAATTAATGGATGAAATCTTTTCAACCGATTCCTGCAGATAATTTTCGCCAAAGTTTGTTAATCCACAATGATGAGCTGCAGTGATTAAATCAGTGCTTTTCTTTTTTGAAACCGCAATTAACTTTATCTCTTCTAAAGATCTGCCAGCTTGAGCTGCAGCAGATTTTATTTTGTCGTTAATTTTTGCAATATTGTCTGAAATATCCATTACATTTTTTCAGGAGCAACTATCCCCAAAATACCTAATCCATCATTAATCACTGCTTTTGTTGCCAAAGAAACAGCAATCCTCGCATTTCTTGAATTGTCATCTTTATCCAAGATCGGGTGAGAGTTGTAAAACGAATGAAAGATAGCCGCTAAGTCTCTAAGGTAAAAACATAAAGAATGGATCTCTCTTTTATCAAAACATCGCTCAAGAGTATGTTGGTAGCTGTTAATTTGTGAAACAAGTTCATTCTCTTTATCAGAAGATAAAGATGATAGGGCTCTAAAACCTTCTGCATTGGAATAATTAAAACCCCTTTCTGGCAACTCTTTCATCAAGCTACAGATTCGAGCATGAGCATATTGAATGTAGTAAACAGGATTATCTTTATTTTTCTTTTTAGCAAGTTCAATATCAAACTCAAGCGTTTGATCTGACCTTCTCTCTAAAAAGAAATACCTCACAGCATCTACACCCACCTCATCGATAAGTTTCTTTAAGGTCACAAACTCACCTGATCTTGTAGACATAGCAACTTTATTTTTTCCTCTTATTAAAGAAACAAATTGTATAAAAATTGTTTTGAGTTTCTTGCTGTCGTAGCCGAGACCTTTTAATGATGCATTTATTCTGGGTAGATAGCCATGATGGTCTGACCCCCATAGATTTATCATTTCATCAAATTTTCTATCAAATTTATTTTTATGGTAAACCAGATCAGAAGCAAAATATGTTGGTGCTTCATTCTCTCTAATTAGAACCCTATCTTTTTCATCGCCAAAATCCGTTGATTTATACCAAATAGCACCGTCTTTATCGTAACTGAGATCTTTTTTGCTGAGATAATTTAGAGTTTTATTAAATTCTGATTTTTTAGAGTCTTTAAAAAGACTAGATTCAAAAAAGAAATCATCGTGGAATGTATTAAATTCTTTTAAGTCGGCTTTGATGCCATCCAAAATTTTTGTGAGCGCAAATACTCCTAACTCTTCAAAATCAGATAACTCTTTTTTTGCCAAAATGAGCCAGCCATCAAAATTTGTTGGTAGTTTTTTTGGAAGAGTGAATTCGTATTTATTTTGTTTATTTTTTTTCAAATCACTTGCGAGGGTTTTCAAATAATCTCCCTGGTAACACTCTTTGGGCAATTTAATCTTTTCACCGCCAAGCGATAGATAATTAAGCAAAAGACTAAGACCAAGAGTCTCTATTTGCAATCCCTGATCGTTTACATAATATTCTTGAGTAACTTCACTTCCTGCTTTAGATAAAAGATTTGCTAAGGCTGAACCCAATGCAGCTCCTCTTCCGTGTCCAATATGAATGGGCCCGGTTGGATTGCTGGAAACATATTCAATTAATATGTTCTTTTTAGCTTTGTCTTTAATTAAAAAGGGCTTCTCTTGGTCTAAACATTCTTGAATGAAAATATATTTTTGTTCAGAGGTTAAATAAAAATTTAAGAATCCCGCTCCTGCAATCTCAATTTTAGTTATCCAGTCATTTTTTGTGAGGTTCCTAATTAATCTTTCAGCAATTTGTCTAGGATTATCTTCAGAATTAGCAGCAAGTTTCATACAAATATTTGAAGTCCAATCTCCAAACTCAATATTTTTGGGTTCAAAAACCTCAATTTGGGATGCTTTAGTGACTCCTTTGAGATTTGATGACTTAATTTCTTCAAAAAGAAGGTTTTGAATATCTTCTTTCAATCTTTCGCTCTGCTTTGATATTCGCCAGTTCTGGTATCAATTTTAAGGATATCTCCAATCTCAATAAATAATGGGACTTTTACTTCAACACCGTTTTTAAGGATGGCCGGTTTCGTTGCTCCTGTAGCAGTATCTCCTTTAAATCCAGGCTCAGTTTCAGTTACTTCTATTTCAACAAAAGTATCTAGCTCAACAGATAAAGGCGAACCTTCAAATAATAAGACTTCATAAGACTCACCTTCTTCCATCCATTGAATTGAGTCGCCAAGATCACTTTTAGAGAAAGTTTCTTGATCGAAACTATCATTATTCATCATTACAACTTCTTCGCCGCTTTCGTACAAAAATTGCATGGGTATATTCACAAGATCTGCCTTTTCAAGCGACTCCCCGGTTTTGTATGTTTTTTCCCATACTCTATTGGATTTTAAATTTTTGAATTTCACGCGCATTACTGCTTGTCCTTTACCGGGTTTATGGAATTCATGTTCAAGAATCTCGCAAGGATCCCCTTCAACAATAAGTTTTAATCCATTTTTGAACTCATTCGTACTGATCGAAGCCATAGGGAATTTTACATTAGAGTGACAAATAATTTCATAGATAGATGTTGATTTTTTAATTGAATTCCAATAAAAGAAAAACTAATAAGTTTGTTGCTTTGATAAGTTATTCTTACTAAAGTAGATGATGAAAAAAATCCGCCCAGCAAAAATTTAATTATTAATTTTTGTTGGCTTTTTATAGGGAGATGAAATGTTTAGTAAAACAGTTAAAAAGTTAAAAGTTACTGTCTTTATTATTGCCTTTTCTTTTTCAGGAATGCTTTTTGCGCAGCTGCAACCTGTTCTACAGGTCAATGATGAAAGAACGGAAAGAGCTGCAACTTCTCAAACCGCTATCGATGGTTTTCAAGATAAAACAGATAAATTATCCTCTGAATACAAAATAGTCAGTAAGCAAATTGAGGGGCTAAAGGTCTACAACGCACAAAAAAGAAAACAAATAAAAAGACAAGTCGAAAGAATGGAAGAAATAGAAACAACCATGAAAGATGCATCGGTTCTTCAGAGACAAATTCCACCCTTATCAAGAAGAATGTATGAGGGCCTAAAAAGTTTCATTTCTTTGGACCTACCATTCAGACTTGGCGAAAGAGAAGAAAGATTATCATTTATTCAGAAAGCTTTAGATAACCCAACCGTTTCTCCCGCGGAGCAATTAAGACAGGTTCTTGAAGGTTACACAGTTGAATCTGAATATGGAATGAAAATGGATACCTACAAAGACACAATCACGATTGACGGCCAAGACCGAGAAGTAAATATTCTTCGAGTTGGAAGATTAGTTTTAGCTTATCAAACATCAGATCTTGATCAGACTGGGGTATGGAATAAAGAGACAAATACATGGGAAGAATTACCATCTAGATACAGAAATCCTGTAAAAAATGGTATTCGTATTGCCCAAAAACTTCAAACAGTTAACATCCTAGAGATGCCAATTCCAGCAGCTGAGGTGGTCCAATGAAAAAACTACTATTGATTTTTATCGTTGGGTTATTTTTAAACCCACTTTTTTCTCAAGAAGAGGAAAAACCAGAATCTGCAGCGGCTACTCTTGATGAGTTATTGGAACTTGTTAAACAAGGAAGGTTTGCTGAATCAGAAGAGGCTTCTGAAAGAGAAGATAGATTCAGAACTGAAAGAAACAGACAGCAAAAACTTTTAACAGATGCAAAGGCTGAAAGGGCTCGTCTGGAGAGAATAGCTGAAGAATTAGAAGCACAGTTTGAAGCTAATGATGCAAAGCTGGTTGTCCTTGAAGAGCAACTTAAAGAAAGACTAGGTTCTCTCTATGAAATGTTTGGACATCTACAAAGTACTGCAAGTGACTCTTTAGCAAGGTTCGAAGAATCAATCACTTCAGCTCAGTTTGGTAAAGATAGAGAAATATTCCTGTCTGATTTGGCTAAGAAAATGAGCGAAGGTGTTTCTTTGGCATCAATTCCAGAATTAGAGAGGCTCTGGTTTGAGTTATTAAGAGAACTGCAAGCATCCGGATCCGTAGAAAAATTTAACGCAACAGTTGTCGATAACAACGGTAATGCAACTGAAGAGGATGTTGTGAGGGTTGGAACTTTTAACGCCGTTGCTGAGGGAAGTTACTTAAGTTACTTAAAGACAAGAGGAGCTTATGAAGTTCTTCCAAGACAACCTGCAAGATATACCGGTGGTACGTATGACTTATTCGATGAGAGTTCTGGGTTTGTGCAATTTGGAGTTGATCCAACAGGACCTCAAGGTGGTACCTTGCTTTCTAATTTGATAACTCTTCCAACTTTTAGTGAAAAAATTGCTCAAGGAAGATTTGTTGGTTACTTGATCTTAGTCTTGTTAGCCATATCCGCAGTAGTATTCATTTGGCGTTTTTACATCTTATATGGAGTAAGAAGGGGAGTTAACTCTGAGGCTGCAGGCAAAGGCTCTGGAAATAATGCGTTATCAAGAGTTATGAAAGTAGCTGAAGAAGCAAAAGATGCCGATACAGAAACTTTAGAACTCAAGATGGCTGAACAAATTCTTGCAGAAAGACCGGCTATAGAAGCTTACATTTGGGTAGTTAAATTAATCGCTGCAGTTGCTCCACTTCTAGGATTATTTGGAACGATTATCGGTATGATTAATACTTTCCAAGCGATTACTTTGTTCGGAACAGGTGATCCAAAAACTATGGCCAGCGGTATTTCAGAAGCGCTTGTCACAACTTGGTTAGGATTGATGTGCGCTATACCGTCAGTCTTCATGGCAGCAATTCTCGCTAATTATTCAAAAGGTATTTTGTCAATCATCGAAGAGCAAAGTACTGGAATGGTAGCAGCAAGATCTGAAGGAAAAGCCTAGCGTATTGATATGAGTTGGTTTTACGATCTTCAAGACCTTCTTTTCGAGTTTCTTGAAAAAGGAGGTCCTGTTGTGCTTTTAATAGGCGTCCTCATTATGGTCATGTGGATTCTTATTTTTGAGAGAGTATGGTTTTTTAGGTTTTCAAAACCCCAACTTATTCAAGATGCACGAGATCAGTGGGATCAAGTAAGGTCTGAAAACGGCGGTCCTGGAAGAAAATCTTGGGAAGGTCATATGATAAGAAGTATGCTTATTTCTCAGGCTAGCTCATCAATCAACTCAAATATAGATCTGATAAAAGTATGCACAGCCGTTGCTCCTCTATTTGGATTATTTGGAACAATCACCGGAATGATGGAAGTATTTCATATTCTTGCTGTTACAGGCGGTGGCGATGCTAAAGCTATGGCAGGTGGAGTAGCCAGATCTACCATACCCGCAATGGCAGGTTTATTCGCCTCCATCCCGGCTTTGCTAGCTTTGAGATCTATTGACCAAGCAGCTAAAAAGAACATAGAGATTCTTACAGAAAGATTAACTTATGATAAAAAATTTGATGTAATTTAAAGAGGATAAATAATGAGAAGAGCACCAATAAGCCAAGCGGTAGCAGAAGAAGAGGAAATAAATATTACACCTATGTTGGATGTAGTATTCATCCTGCTTATTTTCTTTATTGTCACAGCAAACTTTATTAAGGAGCCTGGTCTCGAAGTAAATAGACCAGACTCAGAGACAGCAGAGCCTACTGAAAATGCAGCGATTTTGATTGCTGTAGGTAACGCTGGTGAAATATATATGGATGGCAGGAGAATTGATAAGCGTCAGGTAAAAGCGAATGTCGTGAGACTGCTAGCAGAAAATCCTCAGGGATCGGTAGTGATCCAAGCTGACGAAAAAGCTACAGCAGATACAATTATGGCTGTAATGGATGGCGCTAGAGAAGCTGGCGTTTATAATATCTCTCTTGCATCGGAACCTCAATTTTAATTATGGCAATTGGTCTTAATAAAAATGATTATCAAAAATACGGTCTCATAGCCGCAGGCGGAACTGCTTTTGCAATTTTTTCTCTGCTATTTATGGCTGCATTAATTGCTACCGGAGATGTTTCACTCGACGATATTAATACTAGAAAAATAGCTGATTTCCTTATGCCAGAGAGAGAACTTGAGCTGATGGATGATTCTATGGAGAGACCTGAAGAACAAGAACCTCCACCAGACATGCTGCCTCCAGATGTTGAGATGGATACTATGGAAGATTTATCTGGAAATATAGCTCCAAAATTCAATTTTAAAGCCAGGAAACAGGGAGTCTTTGCAGATGGAGCTTATGTTCCTATATTTCAAATCCCTCCTCAGTATCCTAGAAGAGCTGCTGAAAGAGGAATTGAAGGTTGTGTGGTTGTTGAATACACCGTTACTACCATGGGAACTGTAAGAGATCCTGAAGTTATAGCAGCCAATCCTTCTGGAATATTTAATAGCTCAGCAAAAAGAGCTGCACTAAAATATAAATATAAACCTATGATTAGAGATGGTGTAGCTGTGGAAGTTCCTGGAGTTAAACAAAGAATAACTTTTATTTTAGAGGGTGAGGGCAAGGGGCCTGATTACATTCCTCAAAATTGTCTAGAAATGTATTGATATGATTAAGTTCCTTTTAATAATTTCATTATCATTTATTTCCTTTTCTGCATTTGTTCAAGATGAGCAGCCAAAAGAAAAACAGATTCTATTTCCGGATTACAACCTTGATGATTGTTTAAAGAGCCTTGATACAAAGAAAGTCAGCAAAAGAAGATCTGCAAAAACTTTAAGCAGATCTGTCCAAAGAATAATGGCTGATGTTTTCCCTCTTTTAGAAGAAGAACAATGGGATGAAGCTCTATTATTATTAGATCAAATTAAAGGTCTCGAAAAAGCTACCGACACTGATTTGGCACAAATGTGGTATTACTATGCCTATATTCATTTCTCTCAGGATAATCTTAGACTCGCAAAATACGATTACCAACAATTTTTAGCAATTCCTGATACTGACCCTAGACTAAAGGCTGGTGTAATTTTTAGCCTTGCTCAAATAGCATATTCGAGCGAGGACTACAGAGAGACAATAAGACGCTTAAAAGAGTGGCTTGCTATAGAAGAAGCTCCTAGTTCAACTGGTTTCGACATCATGGCTGCTGCCCACTGGCAACTAAAGGAAAAGAAACTAGCTTTAAAAAATGCTGAGACTGCAATGTGTATTTCTAAAGCTAACCAAAAGATTCCAAGAGAAGGTACTTATAATTTATTAATAGCTTTGTATAACGAAATTGAAGATTCACAGTCAATGTTAACTTTGTATGAAGAGCTGGTAAGTTTTTACCCGAAAAAAAGGTATTGGGTTCAGCTCTCAGGAATTTATGGAGAATTTAAGGAAGAATCAAAACAATTGGGAGCTTTAGAAGCCGCTCATGACCAGAGACTTCTCGACAAAGAAAATGAGTACGTTGTGTTATATCAACTTTTAATGAGGGCTGAAGCACCTTATAAAGCAGCAAAAGTAATTGATTATGGAATCAAAGAAGAAATTGTCGAAGAGAACGAAAAACATCTTAAATACTTAGCGCAAGCATGGCATTTATCGCAGGAGTTAGACAAAGCTGAACCCGTTTACAAAAAGGCAGCTGAAAAAGCCAAAGATGGTGAATTATATGTTTTCTTAGGACAGATTTACCTTGCTACAGATAGATTAGATATGGCCTCAGAAAGCTTAAAAAAAGGTCTTGAAAAAGGAAAGTTAAAAGATCCTGTATCTGTGAATATTTTGCTGGGGCAAGTTGCTTATGAACAGCAAAAATTCGATGACGCTACGACATATTTTAGAAAATCTCTAGATAAAGTCAGCGATATAAAAGGGAAAAACGAAGAAGATACATATAAAAAGCAAGACAAACTAAGAAACCAGGCTCTTAAGTGGCTGACATATACTGAGAATGAAAGAGAGAGAGTCAGGATTCTTAACTTAAGAAGAAAAGATTTAGAAGAAAACGCCTAAGAACTTTTTACGTACTTTATTAAAGCGCAGTCTATTCCAGAGCCTTCATCAAAAAAGTCTTCTCTTTCCATTTCCTTCCAGTTTCCCCAATCAAAATCAGGCAGACTTACATCTCCCTCTACTTTAATATCAACCTTAGTCAGGTAAAGCGTATCTGCAAAAATTTCCCCATTTTTATAAATAGCATAACCCCCGATCAAGAAAATATCTTTATTTGGAAAGTTTTCTTTTGATGAATTTATTGCTTCTTCCAATGATCTAACTATTTCGCAGCCATCTGCTGATTTCAATGTTGTTGAGACAACTATATTTTCTCTATTTGGCAGAGGTTTTCCTATCGATAAAAAAGTATTTTTACCCATTATCACTACTGAATTACTCGTAATTTTTCTGAATCTTTTTAGATCTTCAGAAATTTGCCAGGGCAGGGAACCATCTTTCCCGATGAAACCATTTTTAGAAACGGCAACAATTAGACTTACAGTCATTAGACGGCAATAGGAGCTGAAATCGCAGGGTGAGGGTCGTATTCTTTTATTTTGAAATCTTCATAAGAAAAATCAAAAAGATCTTTAACATCTTTATTTATTTCCAGGCTAGGTAATTTTTTGGGCTCTCTTTCAAGTTGTAATTTAGCTTGATCAAGATGATTGTGATATAGATGCGCATCACCTAAAGTCAAAATAAATTCCTTTGGCTTCAGGTTGCAAACTTGAGCAATCATTATTGTTAAAAGAGCATAGGATGTAATGTTGAACGGAACTCCTAGAAACACATCTGCACTTCTTTGATATAACTGACAAGAAATTTTTCCGTCTGCCACATAAAATTGAAAAAGAATATGACAAGGCGGCAATGCCATTTCATCGATAAGCGAAACATTCCATGCGCTTACTATATGGCGTCTGGAATTCGGATTATTTTTTATGCTTTCAATGACTTGAGTTAATTGATCAACTTTTTTGCCATCATGAGTTGGCCATGATCTCCATTGAGATCCATAAACCGGTCCTAGCTCTCCATTTGGATCTGCCCACTCATCCCAAATAGTTACTTTATTATCTTTCAAAAATTTTATATTTGTTTCCCCTTTGATAAACCAAAGCAACTCGTAAATGATAGATTTTAGATGCACCCTCTTAGTTGTTAATAATGGGAAATTATTTTCTAAATCAAACCTTAATTGTTCTCCAAAAATACTTCTTGTTCCTGTGCCGGTTCGATCTTCTCTATCAACACCTTCGTTGATAATTTTTTCTAGTAAATTTAAATAATTTCTCATGAAGGTTTTTTTCTATAGGCAAAGATCATTAAAGATATACCTATTATTAACATAGGTAAACTCAAAAGCTGACCTCTTGTAAATATTTCCAATAAATCAAATCCTATGTGTGCATCTGGTGTTCTAAAGTTTTCTGTAAAAATTCTTACAACTGCATAGCCACTCAGAAATAAACCAGCTATGGACCATCTTGGAGGATTAGTCCGCGCGAACAGGTATAGCAAAATGAATAGAATGACTCCTTCGCTAAATGCTTGATAGAGTTGAGACGGGTGTCGTAAAAGGCCTTCAGGATCGTTTGAAAAAATGACTCCCCAAGAAACTTCAGTTGGCCGTCCTAATAATTCTCCTCCCATGAAATTTC
>CACBTL010000017.1:0-9211 GCA_902542145.1 uncultured SAR86 cluster bacterium
TTATTCAAATATCTTTAAATTGATTAGTCATGCTTTTGATGCAAAAGATAATCTAGACATAAATATAAAATTTGATAGTGTTGACGAAATCTTGCATTTAGAAGCCTTATCTAAAAAACAGGCTAAAGTTTATGCAGAGAGATATACTTTCTAACCATGACAGCAGTTCTAACTTACTTAATAGCCTTTATTGTACTGATTTCGGTAATAACCATTATTCATGAGTCTGGTCACTTTTTTGCTGCAAGAATTTGCAGAGTAAAAGTTTTAGATTTCTCAATAGGTATGGGGCCATCAATCTTGCAGAAACAGGATAGGCATCAGATAAATTACAACATAAGAATTTTACCAATCGGGGGATTTGTTCAGATGCTAGGGGAAGGTGAGAACTCCTCCGAAAAAGATTCTTTTCAATCAAAACCATATCATCAGAGATTATTCATAGTTCTCGCTGGTCCTATGGCTAATTTTATTTTAGCTTTCATAATCTTTGCCGGTTTAAACTTTTATGGAATTCAAGAAATATCCTCTGACATCGGACAGGTTAAAAAAGACAGTCCTGCTTATAACGCTGGAATAGAATCAGGAACCAAAATTATCCGCATTGATCAATCTTTTGTTGAAACTAGAATGGAGGTTCAATCTGCTTTGTTAAGACGGCTCGGGGAAACTGGCATCATAAATATTGAAACGGTAGATTTTCAAGGCGCCACTTCATCGCATCAAATATATATATCTGAGTGGCTGAAAGGACAGGAGCCAAATGACCTAATGAGAGATTTAGGAATGTATCTACCTTCGGAAATAATCATTGCTCAAATGACAGAAAACGGTCCAGCTGAAAATTCTGGATTGATGATAGGCGATAAAATTAATGCCATCGATTTTAATGAAATACAATCTTGGGAAGATCTTAAATTTTTTATCAATTCATCTGAAGGAAAAGAAATATTGGTTAGTATTTCAAGAAATAATTCTAACTATGATTACCTTGTTCAGCCTGAATATAGAGAATCCCCTGAACCTGCATGGTTAATTGGAATAGCAGCAAATTTGAAGATTCTCCCATCTTCGATTATAAAAAAAAGGTATGGTCTTCTTGAAGGTTCAGTTAAAGCCTTTGTGGATACCTATTCCAAATCTGCAGAATCATTAATTTTTCTAAAAAAGATGGTACAAGGCTTGATTTCGCCTAGAAATCTAGGTGGTCCGGTTATGATTGGTCAATATGCAGGAGATTCAATTAAATATGGGGGTCTCTTTTCCTTCTTAATGTTGATGGCTCTTGTCAGCATCGGATTGGGTATCATCAATCTATTACCTATTCCGGTTCTGGATGGTGGCCAAGCCGTGATGATGACTTTAGAAAAAATAAAAGGTTCACCTCTTTCTGAAAACTTTGTAGGAATATCTTATAGGCTAGGTATAGCATTTATTGTATGTCTTATGATCTTTACCTTTTTTAATGACCTTTCTAGGATATTTTGATGAAAAGATTATTATCCTTTTTTCTATTTTTATATTCTGTTGGCACTTTTGCAGATTCCTGGGTAATTGAAGACATAAGAGTTACTGGCCTTCAGAGAGTTTCAGCAGGATCAGTTTTTGCCTCGATGCCAGTATCTGTGGGTGATGAAATAGATGAAAGAGAAATTCAACTTGTTGCTAAGTCAATTTTTAATACTGGTAAATTCGACGATATAGAAATTGGAAGGGATGGAGGAGCCTTACTAATTAACTTGGTTGAAAGGCCTTCCATTGCATCTATAGATATTCAAGGTAACAAAGCAATAAAAACTGATGCATTAATTGAAGGACTAAGAAACTCTGATTTATACGAGGGCCAACTTTATAGAAGATCAATAGTAGAAGGGTTAAGTGTAGAGCTAGAAAGACAATACGTAGCTCAAGGTAGATACGGCGCAAAAGTTAAGGTGGAAAGTAATAATCTACCTAGAAACAGAGTTGCAATCTTAATCGAAGTTGATGAGGGCGAAGTGGCTCAAATTAAAGATATAAATATAGTCGGTAATCAGACGTTTACGGATGAAGAACTTTTGAGAGGTTTTGAACTGAGCAAGGGTAATTGGTTATCTTTCATCACGAATGACAATAAATATGCCCAAGAAAAGTTGAGAGGAGATCTCGAGACACTAGAGTCTTTTTACAAAAACAGAGGATATGTAAAGTTCTCAGTTGACTCTAGAGTTGTTAGTGTGTCTCCAGATAAAAAATCGGTTTTTATAACCATAGGAGTAAGAGAGGGAGGAGTTTATAAAGTTAAAGAGACTAAATTAGCTGGAGATCTTCCTTTATCAAAAGATAATCTAAGAAACTTAATTTTCGTAAAGCCAGATACAGTATTCTCTCAGGAGCTCGTAACGGCATCCGAAGAATTTATTACTAATACGCTTGGGAATGAAGGTTACGCCTTTGCAGAAGTCTCAGGTGTTCCTGAAATCTTAGAAGATGAACAAGCGGTAAATCTTACTTTTTTTGTTGAGCCTGGCCAAAGAACATATGTCAGAAGAATAGAATTTATTGGAAACGAAAGGACCTATGATGTTGTGCTTAGGCGAGAGATGAGACAAATGGAAGGGGCATGGGCATCTAATGCTTTAATTGAAAATTCTAAACTTCGTTTAGAAAGGTTAGGTTTTTTTAAACAAGTTGAGGTTGAAACGAAGCCGGTGCCTGGTATCAGTGATCAAGTGGACATTGAGTACACCGTAGAGGAAGAATTCTCTGGTTCCATTGGAGGATCAATTGGATACGGTGCATGGGGACTTACTTTGGGTGCTAACTATTCCGAGAATAATGCTTTTGGAACTGGTAACAGATTGGTAGTAGGAATCAATCAGAATGCTTGGCAAACCAGTTATAACTTCAATTTTTTTGATCCTTATTACACCATTGATGCAGTAAGCCTCGGGTACAACGCCTTTTACCGATCATCTGACTTTGGTTCTTACAATCTTGCTTCTTACTCAACAGATTCTTACGGTTTAGGAGCTCAATTTGGTTTCCCTATAAGTGAAATTGAAAGATTAAATCTTAATATATCCTACGATAATACTAAGCTAGATGCGGGTAATTTCTCTTCTTTGCAATTGAATGATTTTGTTAATCAGGAAGGAGATACATTTGAGACTTATAAATTAACCACTACATGGTCTAGAGTTACTCTAAATAGAGGTATTTTCCCTACAGCCGGTCAATCGCATGCTGTAAGTATCCAAACCTCTCTTCCAGGCAGCAGCTTAAATTATGGAAAACTAATTTATAGAATGAAATATTATGCTCCCATGGGAAATGATTGGGTTTTTTCTTTCAGAAATCAGATAGGAATTCTTGCAGCATACGGCGATACCTCTACACCACCATTTTTTGAACATTTTTATGCCGGTGGAATGAACTCGGTTCGTGGTTTTAGAGCAAATACTTTAGGACCAAGGTCGGAAGCAAGTGAATATGTTATTGATTCAAATGGCCAAATCGTAACTGATTCAGATGGTAACCCAATACCAAATCCGTATTACTTTTATGAAAGAAGACCTATCGGCGGACAATACTCTCTTGAAGGCGGAGTAGACTGGATATTCCCATTACCTATCAGCCAAGATACTCGATCTGTAAGAAGCTCTGTTTTCTTTGATTATGGAAATGTATTTAGCGACGGTTGCAAAGCTTACGAAAGAAATTGTTTTAAATTCGATACAAAAAATCTCAGATATTCCGTTGGCTTAGCCGTGACTTGGATAACGCAATTAGGTCCTTTATCATTTGCAATTTCACAAGTATTCAACAGAGATCCCTTGGAAGAAATTGAGCAGTTTCAATTTGAAATTGGCACTCAATTCTAAAATATTTATTGGATAATTTGCCCCGCAATCATGTAAACTTGCCGTCAAATTTATAAAATTAAGAGATAAGGCATATTATGAAAAAAATTACTTCCGCTTTAATTCTAGTTTCTCAACTTTTTTTTGGTAGTTCTTTATTAGCAAATACCGATGGAATGGCTGTTATCGACTATCAAGCAATCTTTTTTGGAACTGATGCAGCAAGACAGGCATTTGAAGAGCTCCAAGAGTCTGATGAATATAAAGAAATCACGGATGATATTGCCTTAAAAGATGGGGAAAGAAAGGACGCTGCAGATAAGCTCGAAAAAGATGGACCCACAATGTCAGAATCTGAAAAAGCTGATCTTTATAAAAAGATTCAATCGTTAACTCAAGATTTGCAGTTTTTAGCTCAAAAGAGAGGGGCGCTCGAGCAAGAATTAGGTCAAAAATTACAAGCTGAGCAAGCAGAAACAGTTCAAAAAGTCGTTAATGAGCTTATTATTGCCAAGAAAATCAAGCTATTATTTAGAAGAGAGGCTTTAGCAGCATTTGAGGGAACTAATCCACTGATAAACATTACTCCTGAAGTAATTGAGCTTATAAATCAAGATAGCGAAGAATAAGATTAAATTTTGTCCTCAAAGGCCTATAAGCTTAGTTACATAGCAAAATATATCGGCGCTTCATTGGATGGTGATGATATTGAGATATCATCCATGAAATCTCTGGTTTCGGCATCTGATAAAGATATTTCATTTTTTTACAGTAATAAGTTCAAAGAAGACCTTTCAAAAACTAATGCAGGTGCTGTTATTACAGATACTGCGAACTCAAAATACTTTAAAGGAAATAAATTAATAATAGATAACGTTCATCTGGCATATGCCAAAGCAACTGAATTATTTGCTGAATCAACTTTTTTATCCGAAAAAAAAGGTTTATCTAAAAAAGCATTTATAAATAAAGAAGCTGTAATTTCAGATGATGTTTTTGTTGGACCTGGTTGTGTGATAGAAAAAAACGTCGAGATAGGAAAAGGTTCTATTTTATTACCTAATGTAACTGTACTTTCAAATGTTTCAATTGGAGAGAATTGTATAATTCATTCAGGAACGGTAATTGGATCTGACGGACTTGGTTTTGCCAAGGACGAAAACGATAAATGGAAAAAAATAAATCACTTAGGAAAAGTGGTGATAAACAATGATGTTGAGATAGGATCTAATTGTACTATTGATAGGGGTACTCTTGACGACACAATCATAGGTGAAAATGTGAAGTTAGATGATCAAGTTCATATTGCGCATAATTGTACAATTGGAAAATCTACAATAATGGGAGCAAATGCAACAATTGGAGGAAGCACAATCATTGGAGAAAACTGCATGATAGGTGGACTTTGCGGTGTGGCTGACAATCTAGTTATCACTGATGGGGTTACAGTATCTCCAGTTTCATTCATATTTAAATCAATTAATAAGGCAGGTAAATACTCGGGTTCTGCACCGCTGATGCCAAGGGGAGAATGGTTGAAAGCTTCAGCTACTTATAAAAAGTTATCAAAAAAAGATTGATGATTGAAAAGCAAGATATAAAAAGATATCTACCTCATAGAGAACCTTTCTTATTTGTTGATGGCGTGACAGAAATAATTAAAGATGAATATATAAAGGGTTTCAAAGAGGTTAAAGAAGACGAGTATTATTTTAAAGGTCATTTTCCTGATAACCCAATACTTCCTGGAGTAATAATCATTGAGGCATTAGCTCAAGTATCAGGAATTTTGGGTTTTGTTACCATGAATAAGACCCCTGAAGAGGGTTCTATTTACTACTTTGTTGGAGCTGATAATGTTCGTTTTAGATCTCCAGTAGTTCCTCCAAGTATATTGACATTAGAATCCAAGAAAATTCAGGATAGGCGCGGCATATGGAAGTTTGACTGCAAGGCTTCATTGGAAGAGAATTTAGTTTGTTCTGCTACGATTTTATGTGCAGACAGACCAAAATGATTCATGAAACTGCAATAATTGATCCCTCAGCAAAAATCGCTAAAAATGCCTCCGTTGGTGCGTATTCATCTATCGGTAAAGATGTGGAGATTGGTTCAGGAACTAAAATTGAATCAAATGTAGTCATTCATAAAAATTCAAAGCTTGGAAAAGACAATCATATATATCCTTTTGCAAGCATTGGAGGAGATCCTCAAGATTTAAAATACGAAGACGAAGAAACTTTCCTCAAGATTGGTAACGACAACCAAATCCGCGAGGGAGTTACCATAAATAGAGGGACTGCCCAAGAGAAAGGTTTAACATCAATTGGAAATAACAATCTCTTTATGGCTTATTCACATGTGGCTCATGATTGCACTTTAGATGATGATATTGTTTTAGTTAATAATGTTGCTTTAGCTGGAGTTGTAAATATTGCAAAAGGTGCAAGGTTAGGCGGATACACTTTAGTTCATCAATTTTGCAATATTGGCCCATATAGTTTTTGTGCCATGGGATCTGCAGTTTCAAAAGATATTCCTGCATTTGTAAGAGTCAGTGGAAATCCTGCCATACCAAGAGGACTGAATGTAATTGGAATACAAAGATTAGATCTTGGAAAAGACCAGTCATCGTTGTTAAAAAAATTCTATAAGCTTGTATATTTAAGAAAACTTAAACTTGATCAAGCCATCTCTGAGATTGAAAAAGAAGTATCCGATTTTGATGAAGGAAAACTTTTTCTTGATTCCATTCAAAGTTCTGATCGAGGAATAGTTCGCTAATGCCATTAAAAGTGGGGTTATGTGCTACAGAGTCATCTGGAGATATTCTCGGTTCAGACTTAATTAGAAACCTTAAATCTAAAGATCCATTAATAGAGTTTTTTGGCCTTGGCGGCTCTGAAATGAGAAAAGAAGGTTTTAATTCATTTGATTCAAATGAAGAACTTCAAGTAATGGGACTGATTGATCCAATATTTAGGATAAATAGAATTCTTAAAAAAAGAAACGAACTCATAGATCACCTAATAGATAAAAATATAGATATTTTTATAGGAATCGATAGCCCATCATTAAATTTAGGAATTTCCAGAATTTTAAAAAAAAAGTCTAATATCAAAACAGTGCAGTACGTTTGTCCTCAGGTTTGGGCATGGAGATCGAACAGAGCTAAAAAATTTAATGATTTTTTAGATCTCGTTTTAAATTTATTCCCTTTTGAGAAAAGGTTTCTTCAAAATTTCAGCGTTAATTCAGTTTTTGTTGGTCACCCTAAAGCATCCCACATTTCAACTAATATTGATAAATTAAAATATAAATTGGAATTAGACTTGGATCCTGATCTAAAAACGCTTTCTTTTTTACCCGGGAGTAGAAAATCTGAAATCAATGCTCATTTGCCTGAGATGATTGAAACGATTAACTCTCTGAGAAAAAGGGGAGATTATCAATTTTTAATTCCCTTAAAGAATGAAAACGAAATTTCGAGGAATTTAGGTAATTTAAAATCAAAAACTTATAAAATATTTATCGATAAGACAGATTCAGTTCTTGCTGCGACTGACATTGCAGTAAGTGTGTCTGGTACAGCTACTCTTGAGTGCCTTTTAAATCAGGCCCCTCCAGTAGTTTGTTACAAAACAAATTTTTTTAATAACTTTCTTTTAAATCAATTTTTAAAAACAAAATACATTTCACTCCCGAATATCCTTGCAAAGGAGAAATTAATCCCAGAATTGAGACAAGGTTTTGTAAATGCCGATCAAATAGAAAAAGAGCTGCTTTATATGAGCGAGGCCACAAACTTAGATCGGATAAAAATAAAATTCCATGAAATTCATAATTCTTTGAAAGTAAATCAAGAAGATAAATTTAACTGTCTTTTTGATTTAGTATGATTCTTGGAGTAGACGAAGTTGGAAGAGGATCCATCGCCGGTCCGGTTGTGTCTGCTGCGGTTATTTTAGGAGAGAATAAAATCTTTGGGCTTAAGGACTCAAAAGATCTCTCAGAAAAAAAACGTATAGAATTTTCTAATCAAATTAAGGAACTATCTCTTGAGTGGTCTATTGGATTATCTTCTGTAGAGGAAATAGATAAATATAATATCCGTGAAGCTACTAAGCTTTCAATGATAAGGGCAATAAGCAAAGTAAAAAAACCTTTTTCAAAAATAATTATTGATGGAAACGATAATTTCTTTAATGATAAATCTGTAGAATTTATAATTAAAGCAGACACTAAAATTAGAGAAGTAATGGCCGCTTCTATAATTGCAAAAGTCTATAGAGATGAATACATGACAGAACTAGAAAATAAATTTAAAGGCTATTTTTTTGACAAACATAAAGGTTATTCAACCAAACTTCATAAGAGTATGATTAAGGAATATGGAGTCACCAATATTCATAGAAAATCTTTCAGGCCAATTAAGCAATTTCTAAATGAATAAATTTTCACACTTAAATATACATTCTCAATACTCAATCTCTGATGGCTTAGTGAGATTAGATGAGCTTTCGAGCAAAGCAAAAGATTTAAATTTTGAATCTATTGCAATAACAGATGATTCAAATTTATTTGGATTTGTAAAATTTTATAAAGAAATGCGCGACAAAGGCATTAAGCCAATTTGTGGGGTTAATTTTAATTCAGTGAAAGACATTAGCGATAATTATGAATCTGGCAAATTAACTGTTTATGCAAAAAATTTTGAAGGTTATAGAAACCTAACAAAGTTAGTTTCCAAATCCCATATAGAAGGAAGAATTAGATCGATACCTCATCTTAAATTGGAGTGGCTTAAAGATTTAAATGAAGGATTAATTTTATTATCTGGAGATATGGAAGGACACATCGCTGATGCAATCTTAAAAAATAATTTTGAGCTAGCCGAAGCAAGAATAGATTTTTTTAAAAAAATATTTAATGAGGACTTCTTCATTGAGATTTCCAGGCTAGGAAGGGAAAGGGAAGAAGATTACATTAATATTGTTTCATCTATGGCGGCCGAAGCAAAAATACCTCTCGTAGCAACCAATCAGGTTAGATTCATGGAAGAAGATGAATTTGAAGCTCATGAAACTAGAGTATGTATTCAAACTGGTAATGTTCTAAGTGATCCTGCAAGAAAAAAGAATTACTTATCAACTCAATATTTTAAATCAACAGATGAAATGTTTGAGTTGTTTGAGGATATACCAGAAGCTTTAGAAAATTCTTATTTGATTTCTCAAAAATGTAACCTTGTAATTGAGCTAGGCAAATATATTCTTCCTGACTTTGAGACGCCTAATGGAGAAACAGAAGATGATTACCTAAAAAAAATATCTATCGAAGGCCTGCATAAAATTTTTGGAGACGAAGTT
>CACBTL010000018.1:0-7011 GCA_902542145.1 uncultured SAR86 cluster bacterium
ACTCTTTTGAAAGGGCAGAAAATCAAGAGTCAAAGACATTAATAACCTACTATGTAGCTGGCGATAACAATTTAAATTTTTCAAAAAAAGTTTTTCTCAGTTTATTATCTCATGCAGATATCATAGAAATTGGAGTTCCTTTCTCGGATCCTATGGCTGAAGGATCTGTTATTCAGCGCTCTCATGAGAGAGCATTAACCTCCGAGATTACCTTTAAAAAAATATTATCTCTAGTTAAGGAGTTGAGAATCCATCATCAAGATAAGCCCATTGTACTCATGGGTTACATGAATAATTTTCTCTCTCAAGGAGAGAGTCTGTTCAAAAAAATAAAAAAAGCTGGAGTTGATGGTTTGATCATTGTGGATCTGCCCTACGAAGAAAGCGAATTTTTTTATAATAAACTTAAAGATATTGATTTGGATTTAATCAGGCTAATTTCTCCCACAACACCCAAAAAAAACAATCGAAAAAATAGTGAAATTTTCTAGTGGTTTTCTCTATTATGTATCTTTTAGGGGAGTAACAGGCGCTAAACTTTCAAATTTCAAAGAAGTGCAAGATAACGTTAAATACATCAAATCAAAAACAAAACTTCCTGTTGTGGTAGGATTCGGAATAAAAGAAGGGGAGATTGCTCAAAAAATGTCAAAAATATCTGATGGCGTGGTTATTGGAAGTAGATTGATTGATATTGTTCAGCAAAATAATTTTAGATTGAATGACTCACTGAAGTTTTTTAGAAAAGTCTCTAAGAAAATTTAGAAGGGATGTTAGAAAAAAATGAAAAAATGGTTTGATAAAATCCTTCCTTCTTTTATCAGACAAAATCCTGAAGAAAGACCCAGTCCAATCCCTCAAGGGCTCTGGCAGAGTTGCCCAAATTGTAATGAGATAATTTATGGACCAGATTTAGAAGAAAATTTTTATGTTTGCTCGAACTGCGACCATCACATAAGAATTGGAGCAAGGCATAGATTGAGCTATTTCTTTGATAATAATGATTATCAAGAAATTTCAGAAGACATAGAAACCAAGGATTGGCTAGATTTCAAAGATACTAAAAAGTACAAAGACCGAATTTCTGAATCTAAAAATAAAATTAACGAAAAGGAAGCCATTATATCCGCTTACGGTAAAGTGAAAGACAGAGAAATGGTCGCCGCAGCATTTGAATTCAGATTCATGGGCGGATCAATGGGTTCAGTGGTAGGTCAAAAATTTACTGATGCAGTTTATTGCGCAGTCGAAAAGAAGCTACCTTTTATTTGCTTCTCAACAAGTGGAGGAGCAAGAATGCAAGAATCTCTTGTTTCTCTCTTTCAAATGGCAAAAACAGCTGCAGCTCTTAATGATCTTAAGCAAGCTAAGCTGCCTTTCATATCAGTACTTACCGACCCAATTTATGGAGGCGTCGCAGCGAGTCTTGCCATGTTGGGAGATGTCAATATAGCTGAACCGAAAGCTCAGGTTGGGTTTACAGGACCAAGAGTCATTGAGCAAACTGTACGGGTTAAATTACCTGAAGGTTTTCAAAAAAGTGAATTTCTTTTAAAGCATGGAATGATCGATATGATTGTGTCTAGATCCGAATTAAAAGAAAAAATTTATAATTTAGTATCAAAATTATCTCCAAAGATTGACGAAGCTTGAAGCTTGGATAAGCAAATTCCTCTTTTCTGAAGATAACTCTGAAAAGGGCCTTAGAAATCCTCAGAAGGTTTATGATCTTCTCAACATTCAACCCAGAGGAAAGATTATTCTTATATCTGGCACCAATGGAAAAGGAACCACAGGTGAAATATTAACTCAATTTGGTTTACAGAAAGGTTTTAAAGTCGGTACTTTTTCCTCACCTCATTTAATTCGAATTAACGAAAGAATAAAAATAAATGGTGAGCCAATATCGGACAACTTATTTTTGAAATCCTTGGAAAGTGTAAAAGCAGCCAAAGGAGATATCCCACTTAATTTTTTCCAGTACCTAGCTTTAGCTATGATGAAAATTTTTAATGATGAGAATATTGATCTCTGGATTATAGAAATTGGCATTGGAGGAAGGTTAGATCCAACAAATATTTTAAATGCAGATTTATCTATCATTACAAATATTCAACTTGATCATGAAGAAATTTTAGGGAAAGGAATAGAAAATATTGCAAAAAGAAAAAGCTGGAATTATTAAAGAAAATAAAAATTTTATTTATGGCCATTCCCATGTACCGAATTCTTTAAAAGAAGAAATCAAAATTAAAAATGCTAACTCATCTTTTTTAAAAAAAGATTTCGAAGTAAAGAAAAACAAAGAAAGCATTTTATTTTTTGATAAGAAGAATCAATTCAAACTTGAAGATAAACAAAATATAGATTCATCATCTATAGCGGTAGCTATAAGATCATTCTTAAGTTTAGGATTCAAGATTTCAGAAAACCAAATTCAAAAAGCTTTGGATTCTTTTTCTATTAAAGGTAGATGCGAAGTTATCTCAGAAGATCCTTATATCTTGTTAGATGTTTGCCACAACTTGTCTGCATTAGAGAAATTAAAAAAAGAACTCCATAAAAAAATTAAAGGTAAAAAAACTGCTGCAATTTTCGCATCTTCAAAGAATAGTTATGATCTTATTTCTCCTCTTAAGGAAATGGTTGACTGTTGGCATTTTCCCAGATGTAAAGAAAGAAGATTAATGAATCCAGAGCAATTCTTAACTTCAGTAAATAATGAAAGTATCGGTTCTCACGGTGAAAGTCTAGAAGTTACTTATAAGAAAATAAAAAATAAAAATGAATTCGATGCGATAATTATTTATGGATCATTCTATTTAGTCGGAGAGTTTCTAGAATCAAATTTAGTATGATGTAGAATCAATCATGGATATTCTTGAAGGAAATATTTCTTTAAATTGGATTGATTTCTTATTAGCAGGAATATTTATTTTTTTCTCTTGTTGTAGGAACTTTTAAAGGTTTAATAAAAGAAATATTTTCTGTAGTTGAGTGGGTAGGTTCAATTTTTCTTGCATATTTCTTTAGACTAAATTTATCTTCGGTATTGCCTTTAAATAACCTTAATGAATTCACTAAAGAAATTTTAAGTTCAATCATTATTTTTATTTGTGCTTTTATTATATTCAGACTAATTGGAAATATTATTTCAAAAGGAATGAAGCTTATCGGTCTTTCATTTTTTGATAGGTTTTTAGGATCAGCTTTCGGAGCATTGAGAGCCTTAGTTGTTTTAGTATTTATTTTTTTTGATTTCAAAGGAAGAGTTAGCAAATAAAGAATGGTGGGAGGAGAGTTATTTTTCTTACCATATCATCGAAATTTCAAAATTAATTGAAGAATATGATGTCCCTGAAAAAATTAAAGGGGTAAAATTTCCACTTCAAGAAAATCTAGATTCTATAAACAAAAAGATTCAATAAAAATGTGCGGTGTAGTAGGGATTGTCTCAAAAAATGAGGTTGCTTCAGATCTTTATGAGGCTCTCACAGTAATTCAGCATCGAGGGCAAGATGCAGCTGGTATAGCTACTTCAGAGGAAAAAAGATTAAATTCAAGAAAACAACTTGGCCTAGTTAGAGAGGTTTTTAGAGAGCATCATATTCAGTCACTCACTGGGAAAATTGGTATTGCACATGTTAGGTACCCCACTGCCGGTGGGGCTTCAAGGGAGTTAGCTCAACCTATGTATGTAAATTCACCATACGGTATGAGTATTGTTCATAATGGCAATTTAGTGAATACAGATTCTCTATGCGAAGAACTTGCTGAGACAGATAGAAGGCACTTAAATACAAATTCAGATTCAGAAGTAATCCTTAATATTTTTGCTCATGAGCTGCAACAGATTGGAGGTGTTCAACCTTCTAAAGAAGAAATTTTCGAGGCTGTTACAAGGATGCAATCAAGATTATCTGGAGCATACTCAATAATAATTATGATCAACAATGTGGGATTAGTAGCAGTTAGAGACCCCCACGGAATAAGACCTTTAATCATAGGTAAGAGGGATGAGGATCTTATGGGGGCAGAATATATGATTGCCTCCGAAAGCGCAGCAATTGACGCACTTGATTTTAAAATCATTGATGACATTGCGGCTGGTGAAACAATTTTTATTTCAAAAGAAGGAAAAATGAGCAGATCCAAAAGTCAAAAGGCAGCAAAGCATAGCCCGTGTATTTTTGAATACGTTTATTTAGCTAGACCTGATTCAGTTATTGATAAAGTATCTGTTCATAAAGCTAGACAAAGAATGGGCACTTACCTTGGCGAAAAAATACTTGGTCTGTATCCTGAACACGAAATAGATGTAGTTATACCAATCCCTGAAAGCAGCACAACATCAGCAAACGAAGTAGCAAAGAAACTTGGTTTACCTTACAGAGAGGGTTTTGTGAAGAATAGATATATCGGAAGGACATTTATCATGCCCAAACAAGAGATGCGAAGAAAATCTGTTAAGAGAAAACTTAATCCAATTACTATGGAATTTGAAGGCAAAAATGTTCTTCTTGTAGATGATTCAATTGTTAGGGGAACTACAAGTAAGCAAATAGTGGAAATGGCTAGAGAAGCTGGAGCAAAAAAAGTTTTTTTTGCATCCGCAGCACCTCCAATTAGATTTCAAAATGTTTATGGAATTGATATGGCTGCAACTACCGAGTTGATTGCTCATCAAAAAGATGAAGATCAAATTGCAGAATATATAGGAGCCGATTGGCTGGTTTATCAAAATTTAGAAGATCTTATTAGAAGCGCTAAAGAAGGAAATAAAGAGATAGAAAATTTTGAAACCTCTATCTTTGATGGTGAATATTTAGATGATCAAGTTTCTTCTGATTACTTGAAAAATCTTGAGGTCTTGAGATCTGATTCAAATAAAATCTAATTAGATTCAATAGTCACAGCTGGAAGTTTTGCATTATCAGCTGCATCTTTATAGCTCTTGATTTCGTTAAAGTTCATGTATCGAAAAATGTCAGCTGACATAGTATTTATTTCAGACATAAAACTCTGATATTCATCATTGGTGGGAAGTTTTCCAAGAATAGATGAAATCGCTGCAAGTTCCGCCGAAGCGAGATATACATCAGCGCCATCACCCAGTCTGTTTGGAAAGTTCCTTGTTGAGGTTGATACGACGGTTGCATTAGGTTCAACTCTTGCTTGATTACCCATACATAAAGAACATCCAGGAACTTCAGTTCTTACCCCAGCTTTTTTGAAAATATCATAGAAGCCTTCCTGTTCAAGTTGAAACTTATCCATTCTGGTGGGAGGAGAAATCCATAATCTTGTTGGAAGCGAAGAGGTATCCTTTAAAAGCTTTCCAGCAGCTCTGAAATGGCCAATATTTGTCATACAAGAACCGATGAATACCTCATCAATTTTATCTTCTCCAATTTCAGAAAGTGTTTTTATATCGTCTGGATCATTTGGACAAGCTAAAAGAGGTTCTTTTATTTCATTTAGATCAATTTCAATTGTGGCTGCATACTTGGCATTATTATCCGGTTTAAGTAAGACAGGATTTTGAATCCATTGTTCCATTTTTTGAGCTCTTCTTTCCAAGGTCCTTGCATCTCCATATCCCTCAGAGATCAGCCACCTCAAAAGAACTATATTTGATTTTAGATATTCTAAAATTGGTTCTTCATCTAAAAGAACAGTACATCCAGATGCAGATCTTTCTGCAGAAGCATCGGACAACTCAAAAGCTTGTTCAATTTTTAAATTTGGTAATCCTTCAATTTCAAGACATCTACCAGAGAAAATATTTTTCTTTCCTTCTTTCTCAACTGTGAGAAGACCTTTTTGAATAGCTGCATAAGGAATAGCATTTACAAGGTCTCTAAGAGTTATTCCAGGTTGCATTTCTCCAGAAAACCTTACCAAGACAGATTCAGGCATATCTAAAGGAATCACGCCTAAAGCTGCTCCAAATGCTACAAGTCCAGATCCAGCTGGAAAACTAATTCCTATTGGGAATCTAGTATGGGAATCTCCCCCAGTTCCAACAGTATCTGGAAGTAACATTCTATTTAACCAAGAATGAATGATCCCGTCTCCGGGTTGCAAAGCAACTCCACCACGCGTTTTGATAAATTCTGGCAAAGTGTGCTGTGTTTCTATATCAACAGGCTTAGGATATGCAGCGGTATGACAAAAAGACTGCATAACTAAATCAGATGTGAAACCCAAACAAGCTAGTTCCTTAAGTTCATCTCTAGTCATAGGTCCAGTGGTATCTTGAGAACCAACTGTAGTCATAATTGGTTCACAATAGGTGCCAGGTCTGATGCCTTCAACACCACAAGCTTTACCAACAATTTTTTGAGCAAGAGTATAGCCGTCGTTTGATTCATCTGCTTTCCCCGGTCTTACAAATACATCTGTTGCTGGCAAGTTCAAAAAGTCCCTGGCTTTATCAGTCAAGCTTCTACCAATTATCAGCGGTATTCTTCCGCCAGCTCTTACTTCATCTAGAAAAGTTTCTGACTTAAGTTCAAAAGATGAAATGTTTTCAGAGCTCTCATTTTCAATTTTTCCTTCGTGAGGAAATATTGTTATCACATCACCAGATTCCATTTTTTCAACATCTGCTTCGAAAACAAGAGTACCGGCATCTTCCATTGTATTAAAGAAAATAGGAGCTATTTTGGTTCCTATGCATATGCCTCCTGTTCTTTTATTTGGGATGAAAGGAATATCATCTCCCATATGCCATAAGACTGAATTTGTAGCCGATTTTCTAGAAGATCCAGTACCAACGACATCACCTACGAGACATACAGGATGACCTTTTTCTTTTAATTTTTTTATTTCTCCAAGAGGATCATTAGACAAACCTTGTCTTGGCATTTTGTACATCGTCAAAGCATGCAATGGAATATCTGGTCTTGACCAAGCATCCGGTGCAGGAGAAAGATCGTCAGTGTTTGTTTCGCCAGGAACTTTAAAAACAGTCGTAGTTATTGATTGGGGAACTTCGGGTTTGGATGT
>CACBTL010000019.1:0-4266 GCA_902542145.1 uncultured SAR86 cluster bacterium
ACCATGTAACCAATTCTGCCGCCTAAAATTGCTCCTAATATCCCATAAGTTAAATAGTCTTCAGCTTGTGCAGGTGACATTCTTCTGCTTACTTTACCTATTCTTTTAGCAGCAAAATTTACTCCTAAAATTGCAACCAACCATGATATGCCATACCAGTAAACTGGCCACCAACCTACCACAGGAACTGGAATATAAAATGCAACTGGGTCGATATTTATAATCATAAAAAAGTTGAATAAAAGACCCTAAATGCCGCAAGGATTACCAAAATTGCAAAAGCTTTTTTTAAAATGTCTCCTTGAGTGTTTGAGGACAAATTTGCCCCGACCCGAGCGAAATAAATACTGCTCAATCCAACAATTAAAATGGCAGGGTAAAAAGCTGCTCCAATAAGATAATCTAATTCTTTAGCCGCCTCTGGAACAAATAAAAAGACTGCAATTGAGCTTGATAGAGCAAATGAAAATCCCATCACAGAAGATGTGCCAATTGCTTTATGCATAGATAATCCTCTGAATTTAAAATAAGGAATCATTAATATTCCTCCACCAATTCCTACAATTGAGGTTAAAGAGGCTATTGCGGCAATTACAAGTATTAGCTCTACTTTATTTATTTGTTTAGAAGCTTGTTTTGGAGAAATATCAAAAATTAATTGCAAGGCTGCCAAGGTCAATGAAACAGCAATGATAATTTGTAAGGTTGTGCTTTCGAAAAAAAACGAGATATATCTTCCTAAAAATGCAAAAAGTAATCCCACTAAAAAAACAATCCTTAAAACATCCGTATCTACATTTCCATTTTTATAATGTGTTCGGGCAGCATTGGGGATCACTAAAGCCATTGTAGTCATTGATGTGCCTGTTGCTAAGAATGGGATAATTTCATTAGGGAAGTTTAAAAATTCAAATAGGAAAATGTAGGCCGGCACCAGAATGATGCCAGAACCAATCCCAAAGAAACCCGAAAGTAGCCCTGCAAAGATTCCTAGAAACAAGAGAGCTATGGTTAGTTCTATCATTATATGCATTATCTATGATAGAGGTGCTCTGATAAACTTCTTTCCAAAATAAAATGTGTTTGATTCTTGCTGCAATAAATCCTAACTCTGAGTTTAAACTTGTCTTAGCCTCAAATCGTGACGAGTTTTATGAAAGACCAACAAAAAATATGTTTTGGAGGGCAGACAAAAATATTCTTTCTGGAGAGGATGAGCTCAAAAAAGGGATGTGGTTAGGCTTAAATAAAAATGGAAGTCTCGCAGCAGTTACCAACGTTAGAGACTTTTCTGATGAAGAGGCTCTCAATCAACCTGAAAAAAAAGAATCCAGAGGCGACCTAGTAAAAAATTTCCTTGAGGAAAACATATCCATAAAAGATTATTCAAATAGAATTAATGGATCAAATTATCAAGGATTTAATCTGATTCTTATCAAAGATTTCAAGTTAAGTATTATTTCAAGCGAAGCCACAGAATTAGATGAGCAGAGTGAGGGGATCTTTGTTTTAGGCAATAAAAAATATAATTCAAAAAGTGAAAAACTCTTAAGCGCAAAAGATGATTTTAATGATGTCCTCAAATCTCAATTTACTCATCAGGGACTGCTTGAGTTGATGTCTGAGCCAGCTAATGAACCTTTTGCTTTTTCAAATACATTTATCAAAGGTAATCATGGCAACGAATTCAATGCGCGCTTTATAAATTCTGATATATATGGAACGAGAGCAACGACAATCATAACAATTGATCATGAAAACTTATGTTTAATTACAGAGAGGGTCTTCGATGACAAGGGCTTTGTCAAAGAAAATAAATTTGAATTTACTATAAAAAATGAAAGAGTTTCCTGAAGGCTATAGAAAGAATGTGGCTGTCATTGTTAGAGATCCGTCGAACGGAAAGTTACTCTTTTGTCGAAGATGTGAATCAGATAATTGGCAATTTCCACAAGGTGGCATTGATAATGGAGAAGATACTACAGAAGCAATGTATAGAGAACTATACGAGGAAGTAGGGCTTGGTAAAGATGATATTAATATTGCGGCTATTTCGAAAGAGTGGATAACTTATGACATCCCAACATCAATAAGATCTTACGTTTTAGGAGGTAAATTTAAAGGTCAGATTCAAAAATGGTATTTTGTGGATCTCGATTCCCCAAAAGAAAAAATAGACTTGAATCAGGATACTAAGCCAGAATTTGACAGATATGAATGGGTCACATATTGGTATCCTTTAGGAAAAATTATCGACTTCAAAAAGGAAGCATATAGAAAGGTGCTTACAGAATTTGCAGAGCAAATGTGAAAGATGAAATTACACGTTTTTGATTTGGACGACACACTCCTTTGCGGAGACTCTGAGGGAGCATGGATAAATTTTTTATCAACAAAAGGTTTCTTTGCTAACGAAGACCACGTCTCAATAATGGAACAGTTTGAAGTAGATTATCGTTCCGGTAATTTTGATCCAGAAAAATACTGTCTTTACATCTTGAAATCCATGCAGGGTCTCCATGAAAAGGAATTATCAAAATTATCTGATGAATTTATTGAAGAGTACTTCGATCAATTAGTAGATCAAGTTACCTTTAATCTTTTAGATAGGATGGAGAAAGAAGACCTATCAATTATTGCTACTGGGGCTATGGATTTTTTAGGAAATAAATTTTCCAACAAATTTGGTATTCAAGACTGCATTGCGACCAAAACAGAGATCATAAACAATAAAATATCTGGCAGGTTAGATGGTTCGCCAAACTTTGGGTCTGATAAGAAAGCTAATGTTGAAGAATGGTGCAAATGCAAAAACATCTCCAAAGAAAAGATTATTTTTTACACCGATTCCATAAACGATTTTCCTTTGGTTGAATATAGCCCCAAAAATGTAATTGTATGCCCCGATGATAAGTTAGAAAAATTTGCTCAGGAAAATAAATTAGAAATTATTTATCGTTAACATATTAAAATAAATACATGGACGATCTAAAAGAACAATTTGATTCTTTTTGCAAAGAAAAAAATGTAATTGATTTAACTAGAGGAAAGCCGTCTCCAGAACAGCTGACTTTATCTGAAGAGCTTGATGGTATTTTAGATGGAAATTTTATTCAAGACGGCGTTGATATAAGAAACTACGGCGAAATAAAAGGCTTACCTTCTGCTAGAAAGCTCGGAGCTCAGTTATTGGATTATTCTGAAGAATTTATTCTTGCTTCCTCAAATAGCAGCTTAACCTTGATGGGCAATCTTTTGTCAGCCTTCCTTTTTAATGGCAGCGGGGATTCTCCTTGGAATGAATTGGAGACTATTTCAATAATTTGTCCAGTTCCTGGTTATGATCGTCATTTTGCACTATGTGAAAAACTCGGGATCAAGATGATAAAAGTTCCTCTAACAGGAGATGGTCCAGACATGAATATTGTTGAAGACTTAGTCAAGAATGATGACAACATTAAAGGTATTTGGTGCAATCCCAAACATTCAAACCCTACCGGAGAAATTTATTCTCAAGATACCGTTAAAAGAATTGCCAATTTGCCATTGATTGGCGCATCTGATTTCATAGTTCTTTGGGATAATGCATATGCCGTTCATGATTTTACGAGTTCAAAAAAGTTATCTAGTATTCAGGAGATTTCTCAAGAACTTAATACTTTTGATAATGTTGCTACTTTTGGCAGCACTAGCAAGATAACTTTTGCTGGGGGAGGCATAGCTTTTTTAGGGGCTTCCGATAAGTTGATGAGCTTATTTCTTGATTACTTTTCAAAATTTAATTTCAGTCCAGATAAAGTTAATCAAGCAAGACACGTTAAATTTTTAAAGAATAGAAAGGGTATAGAAGCCCATATGAAAAAGCTAGCAGCTCTCATTAAGCCTAAATTTGAGCTGGTGGATAAATATCTAAATTCATTACCAGAAGGATTAGCTTCTTGGACAAAACCAACTGGGGGATATTTTGTGTCCTTTGATTCAAAGCCTGGACAAGCATCAAAAATTTTTGATTTATGTAAGACGGCTGGACTTAATCTAACCCCTATAGGATCTGCTTTTCCTTACAGAAGAGATCAGGAAAATAGCAATATCAGAATTGCACCAACTTACGTCTCATTTGAAGAGCTTGAAAAGGCAATGCAAATATTTGTATGTTGCGTGAAATTGGCAGATGAAATGGAGAAGAACTTAATTTCTTGAAGTTTCTCTTACTTCGTAAGATTGTCCTTTGAAAGGTCCAAAAAATTCTTTTACATCAGGATGATC
>CACBTL010000020.1:0-4113 GCA_902542145.1 uncultured SAR86 cluster bacterium
GTCTAAATCTTCCTGAAATTGGCGGTGGATTTTGGATATTGGGAGACACTCAAAGCCTCTAGATACAGCGCAATGATTGTTTATCTTTTATTTTTAGTTATGACTATAATTTTTAGCTTTCTAATATGGTAACTAAGTTAAGAACATTTAAGAGAACTGGAGTTTTTGAGTTCTTTGTCATAAGACTAACGGCGCTTTTTCAGGCACTCTATTTTTTGGTTATATCCTTCTATTGGTTTCAGGTTGAACCTGTTAATTTTTCGGATTTAACGGCATTATTTGACAACATTTTATTTAGAATTTGGACTTTCTTGATACTTGTTTCAATTTCCTATCATGCAATGTCTGGAATGTTGAATATTGCACACGATTATTTGACTCCTAGGCTTTTAGGAAACGTATCAGGATTTATAAAAAACTCTTTCCTAGCTTTATGTTGGATACAAGTTTTAGGTTCAATTACGGTAGGAATTTTATTATTAGTGAGTTAACTCTATGGCAATGAACGGAAAAGGTGAGGAATTAGACGCAAGTAAACTGAAAGTACTAGAGTTCGATGGAATTGTCGTAGGAGGCGGTGGATCTGGCTTGATGGCTTCCTTGCAATTAGCCCAATCCGGTTTCAAAACCGCTGTAGTTTCAAAAGTTTTCCCAACTAGATCTCATACTGTCTCCGCTCAAGGAGGCATTACTTGTGCAATACAAAGTGCTGATCCAGATGATGACTGGAGATGGCATATGTACGACACTGTTAAAGGTTCGGACTTTATTGGCGATCAAGATTCTATCGAGTACATGTGTCAAGAAGGCCCCAAAGCAGTTTTTGAACTTGAGCATATGGGATTACCTTTTTCTAGAACAGAGGAAGGAAAAATTTATCAGAGGGCTTTTGGAGGCCAATCAAAGGATTACGGGAAAGGCGGTCAAGCAGAGAGAACTTGCGCAGCCGCAGATAGAACCGGTCATGCTCTTTTGCATACTCTTTATCAAGCAAACCTTAAAGCCGGAACAAATTTTCTAAGTGAATGGTTTGCAGTCGATCTGGTTAAAAATGGAGATAATCAAGTCGTTGGAGTCATAGCTTTCGAGATAGAAACAGGAGAGCCTTATTTTCTGAAATCTAAAGCTACAGTTTTAGCAACAGGCGGAGCAGGAAGGATATACCAAACAACATCAAACGCGATGATCAACACTGGCGATGGAACTGGAATGGTTCTAAGAGCCGGCTTCCCAGTTCAAGACATGGAGATGTGGCAGTTTCATCCTACTGGCATCTATGGTCACGGCACTCTAGTTACTGAAGGATGCAGAGGTGAGGGCGGTTACCTGGTGAATAAAGATGGTGAAAGATTCATGGAAAGATATGCACCTAATTATAAAGATCTTGCCAGTAGAGATGTAGTTGCAAGATCAATGATGCTTGAAATCCTTGAAGGCAGAGGATGTGGCCCCGATGCAGATCACGTTTACCTTAAATTAGATCACTTAGGACCAGAGATTGTTCATAAAAGACTTCCAGGCATAACAGAACTTTCTAAAACATTTGCTCACGTTGATCCCGTTGAACACCCTATTCCTGTAGTACCAACTTGCCACTATGCAATGGGAGGAATACCAACCAATGTTCATGGTCAAGTACTCACTCAAGCAACAGACGGAACTGACAATGTAGTTCACGGTCTCTATGCAGCAGGAGAAGCAGCTTGCGTCTCTGTTCACGGGGGCAATAGACTAGGCGGGAACTCTCTCTTAGATCTTATTGTCTTTGGAAGATCTGCTGGGCTTCATATCGAAAATGCACTCAAAGATGGAATAACTTTATCTAAAGCTACCAATGACGATATTGACCAAGCTTTGGTTAATTTAAATAGGGTAAATATCAGTTCAACTGGTGAGGATGTTGCAACTGTAAAAGCTGAGTTACAAAAAAATATGCAATTAAACTTCGGTGTATTTAGAACCGGGGACTTAATGGAAAAGGGGTTAGTTGAGTTAGAGAACATTAGAGAGAAAATACAAAACATACATTTAACAGATAAATCGTCTAGATTTAATACGGCTAGAGTTGAGGCATTGGAGCTTCTGAACTTAATAGAAGTTGCCCAAGCTACTGCTGTGTGTGCTAATGAAAGAAAAGAAAGTAGAGGCGCTCACGCTAGGGATGACTTCCAAGAAAGAGATGATGAGAATTGGTTGAAACACTCTATTTATTTTGCTGATACAAAGGAAGTGACTAAAAGAGACGTCAATTTTCGTCCTAAAACTGTTCAGGCCTTTCAGCCAATTGTGAGAAGTTATTAACCAATTGTGAGAAGTTATTAAGATGAACGCAATTGCCTCAAAGTCTATTTCTTCAATTAATCTTTCTATTTATAGGTATGACCCTGACAGCGGTAAAAAGCCCTTCATGCAAGATTTATCAATAGACATTCCTGAAGGGCAAGACATTATGGTTTTGGATCTTTTGAATATGGCAAAAGAACAAGATCCAAGCATATCTTTTAGAAGATCTTGCGGCGAAGGTGTATGCGGCTCAGATGGAATGAATATAAATGGAAAAAATGGATTGGGTTGCATCACTCCGCTTTCTGAGGCTTTGAAAGGCAACAAAATTGTTCTCAGGCCTTTGCCAGGGCTACCAGTTATAAAAGATCTAATAGTTGATATGAAACAGTTTGTAGATCAATACAAAAAGATCAAACCGTATTTGATCAACGATGAAGAAAAACCAGAAAGAGAAATAAAGCAAACTGTTGAAGAAAGAGAAAAACTAGATGGGCTTTATGAATGCATTATGTGCGGATGTTGTTCAACAGCTTGTCCTTCATTTTGGTGGAATCCTGACAAGTTTTTGGGTCCTGCAGCTCTTCTTCAGGCTCACAGATTTATTAGCGACAGTAGGGATACTGCAACTGAAGAGAGACTTGATCAACTTGAAGATGCCTTCAGTGTCTTCAAATGTCATGGAATCATGAATTGTGTTTCCGTATGTCCTAAGGGTCTTAACCCCACAAAGGCAATTAACGAAATAAAGAAAAAATTAGTGAAAAGAGCTTTATAATAAAAGCTTGAACATTCACGAATACCAATCAAAACAGATTTTTAAAGAGTACGGACTTCCCGTACCCAACTCTTTAACTGCAAACACAACCGAAGAAGTATTAGCCTCCGCAAAAGAAATTTCCGATACAAATTGGGTCGTCAAAGCTCAAGTTCATGCCGGAGGGAGAGGAAAAGCAGGCGGGGTAAAAGTAACGGATAACTTAAAAGAAGTTGAAGAATTCGCCGACAAGTGGATAAACAATAAGTTAGTAACTTACCAGACAGATGATCAGGGTCAGCCAGTATCTTGTATTTTAGTAGAGGAGTGTACTGAGATAAAAAAAGAATTTTATCTTGGGGCAGTAATAGATAGATCAACAAGATCCTTAGCAGTTATGGCTTCTTCTGAGGGAGGCATGGACATAGAGAAAGTGGCGGAGGATCATCCCGAAAAAATATTTAAAGTCTTTCTTAAGTCTCCATCAGTAGGAAATGAAGATCATTTGCCTCTTACAGAAGGTCTTGAATTATCTGAAGAACAAACAAAAGAATTCAAAGATATTTTCAGAAACTTGGTTAAACTTTTTTTCGAAAAAGATTTATCTTTGGTTGAGATTAACCCACTAGTTCTTAATGGATCAGACAACTTAGTATGCTTAGATGGAAAAATTAATATCGATTCTAATGCTCTGTTTAGACAGGATGAAATTTTAGAATTAAGAGATATCTCTCAAGAGGAAGAAAAGGAGTTAAGAGCTTCTGAATGGGATCTAAACTATGTATCCCTTGACGGAAACATTGGTTGTTTAGTTAATGGAGCAGGCCTCGCAATGGCAACTATGGACATTATTAAATTAGCTGGAGGAGAGCCAGCAAATTTTTTAGATGTTGGCGGTGCAGTTGATGAAAAAAGAGTTGCGGAGGCATTTAAAATCATCTTGGAAGATGAGAACGTAAAAGCAATATTAGTAAATATATTTGGCGGCATTGTAAGGTGCGATGTGGTGGCTGATGGAATAATTTCTGCTGTAGAGGGAGTAGGCGTAGATGTTCCAGTAGTTGTCAGACTGA
>CACBTL010000021.1:0-3676 GCA_902542145.1 uncultured SAR86 cluster bacterium
GACTTCGGCAAAAGATAAGCTTTCAAGTTTCCCGTTTCTTCTGAGATTAACAAACGTGTCATCTATAGACTCTACAACAAGATTACCTGAAATTTTGTCTCCAATTTTATAGCTTCTCTGTTTTTCATTTGGAAGACCAATAATGGCAACATTTTCTTCTTTAGATTTTACAATTCCATACAATTTAATATTCAGATCAGTTTCAGGACCTTTTTTATTACTTTCAGAAGAATTAGCTATGGATTGATTTATAGCGCTAGCCTTAGCTGAAGAAAAAGGATCCGAATTTAGCGCGACGTACTGTTGCGAAGTATTTACAACAGTAGAAGCTTTAAAATCTATGTCTGGAAACAATATACTATTTACAGATGAATAAAGTTGCACGGAAATAAAAATGGCAAAAATAGAAGCAAAAACTAGGCGGAATTTAAAAGCAAATTCCGTTGCGTAATTAAAACAACTCTGAAAATCGAACTTTATGCCAAAAATCATAAATTTCATTATATATGTTTACTTAAAAACATAGTAATTTTTAGAAATTAACCTTAATACTGAATGAATATGACGTTGGATATTCGTATTGTTCTACCATTTCATCCAATTGAAAAACTTCATATTTTTCACCAGTTAAATTACCAAGCTTAAAACCTATTTCGAGATCATTGTTTCCGTTATAGATATATGCAGTGTAATTAAAATCTAGAATTCCTGTACCTTGCTCATAATAAGCAGGTGCTCCCTTAATTGGAGCTAATTCAGATATACGTTCTCCTGTGTAGTTATATGCAAGAATAACTTTGTGTGCATCCGTTTCGTAGCCAAAAGTAAAGTTACCCAAAAAGTCTGACTGGCCCTGTAGGCTTCTTTCTTCTTGAACAAACTGAGATGTTGTATCAACCTCTGAATTCATAAAGGTTAGATTGCTTCTTATGAAGAATGGGAAAAAATCATAAAAAATTTCAAATTCTGCACCGGTCATTTGACCTTCATCTACGTTTAAAAACTCTCTATAAAAAGTCCCCGGTTGAATTCCTTGTTCGATAGGATTTTTAAGATCTTTTGCAAACAATCCTGCAGAAAAATACTGACCACCGTCACCAAAATACCATTCGTATCTAAAATCTAAATTAGTAATTTCTGTAATTTTTAAGTCAGGGTTTCCCACGAAAGATCTGTTAGTGGCGGGATTAAAGAAAACAGACTGAGCTAATTCTCTAAAATTAGGCCTCACCACGGTTTCACTCACACCCAATCTTATTTGCATATTATTATCTAAGGTTTGAGTAAGTGTTATTGCAGGCAAAACTTTATCTAGCGCTAAATCGCTTCTGTCATTTTCAACTTTAGTGTATTTGTTAAAGTTAGAAACATTAATGTCGGAATCTTCATACCTAAATCCGATTGACAGTCTTAGAGAATCTGTAAATTGACCATCGATACCAGCGTAAAAAGCTAATATTTCCGAATCTGCATCGTAATAATCAGCTGCACCAGAAATCTCATTCACTTCCCATGTATCTGGGCTAATATTTTGTTCTGCAAAAATCTCCGTTAAAGGCTGAGTACGAAATGTTTCATCAAATAAGGTCGTAGCAGTTGGAGAAGGAGCGAATTCGAAATTAGATATTTGATTATCTCTTTCTTTGTAATAATACGAAACGCCAGCTTTAAAATCCATGCTGACATCGCCAGCGATTATAAAGTATTTGATGTCTGCTCCTATATCAAAAACAGAGTCTTGAAGATCAAAAAACTTTAATCTAAATTTATCTTTTCTGTTACCAAAATATCTCGTACCATCTTCGTAAACTTCATATTGTGTATCGAGATTATTAGGAGATTCTCTGGTGCTGTCTGCAAAGGATGTACGCCAATTGAATTGCAAATCTCCCCAAAAGTGTTCTCCTGAAGCTTGATTGGTCCATACTTGTCTTTCAACCCACTCAACATAGGTTCTCTCCATCGGAAAATTAGAAAGAGCTAAATCACTGTAAATAAAAGACACTGTATCTGATGATTTTCGAGTTAAAAAGCTGGTTAATTTTATTGTGTTATCGTCATCTATATTAAAACCAAGACCCAAAAGAGAAGATAGATTTATTGTGTTGGTTGAATTGGTAAACGTTTCTCTATCAAGAACTATTAAAACGTCCTCTGGATCTTCAGCATCTGAATTCCAAGAATTTGAGTTACGCATTTTTTCTTGAGACTCCCATGCGTTTGAATAATTTAACGCAAAGATTAAGCCCATATCTCCTTTATCAATATCAAAGGAATCACCAGTCGACAGAGACAAAGAAAAATTAGGATCCAAGGAAGAAGATTTTGTTCTCGAAGGCATGTTAGCTGCAAGTGCAATACCAATTTCCTGAAGTTCAGAAGGAGTTAAACCGCCTGTGAAAAAATTATTATTTCTTCTAATGAGTTTACCTTCTGATATCGCCTTTAAATATGCATTGGGTATCGCTCTATCATCCGCACCAATGCCAATTATATCTGTATCATAGTTTGGAGCTGTTAAGAAACTTTTACCGGTGGTTAGGTTGTCTCCACCTAGTGAGAAAGAAAAATCAGTGAATGCTTGTTCGGGAACTGCAACCGTTCTTAAATTCACCACACCTCCCCCAAAATTTCCCGGATATTCTGGAGAAAAGGTTTTTTGAACTAAAACGCTTTCTAAAATATTAGTCGGAAATAAGTCCAGAGGGACAACTCGACTCAATGGTTCTGGTGAAGCTATCGAAGAACCATCTAGCAAGGCAGTTGAATATCTATCGCCCAAACCTCTTACGTAAACGTATTTGCCTTTTACTAAACTAAGACCGGTTACTCTTTTCAAAGAGTCAGCTATATTGCTATCGCCTGCCTCAGACATTTGAGTCGAATCAATAACATTTGAAATTTCAGAAGTTGTTCGTTTTTCGTCTGGGATAAAAATTCCTGAAACGACTAATTCTTCAAAGTCACCAGTATCTTGTGCAAAAGAAAGAACAGAGTAGAAAATAAATAAAGATATCAGGGAAAGATGTTTCATTTTTTTAGCTCCTAAAAAAATTGAGCTACCATTTTAAGGTGGTAGCTCAATTTATCAATTGTTTTAGTCTTAAATATCAGACCAAACGGCAGTCCAGTCAGATCCAGTAGATGGAACTGCACCGATCTCCGTTGGAGTATCAAAGAAAGACCCTAATAACGCAGTGTTAACTGTCACTGATGCCTCTGTAGCACCGTTTTTATATCCAGTTAACGAATTAGTACCTTCTGTGATTCCTTGCGCAGTAGCCCAAGCAGCTGTACTAAATGCATCACCAGAAGACTCTCCACTGAACTTGTTAGTACCGCAATCTATCATTACTGAGACAGCTCTGAGTGTAGTGGAAGAAGCTGAACCAGCGGCAGTGAAAGTCTCGGCATCATCAATCTCAATGCAAGGTCCTAAATTAGATTTATCGACAATGATTCCGTTAACCAAAGTAGCCGAAGTACCTGCTCTTAAGTGAACGAGCTCACCGTGTTTTACAGTGTTACCGATTACTAGGAAATTAGATATAGTCGGATTTGATCTAGGTGTGGCGTTAGGAGCTTTACTGTTGCTATCGAATTCCATTCCGTTATCCGGTGCGTTACCCGTAGCGGTAGCAGGATCAGGATTGTCCTGGTCAATAATTACCCATTG
>CACBTL010000022.1:0-3322 GCA_902542145.1 uncultured SAR86 cluster bacterium
GATTGCTTACATCAACAAAAATATTTCCTGGATGCATATCTGCATGAAAGAAATTATCTTCGAACACTTGTTTAAAAAAAATGCTAACTCCTCGTTCGGACAAAAGCTTACGATCTACTTCTAACCTATCTAATGTTTCGAAATCTGTTATCGGAACACCTTTAATTTTTTCGATCGTTAAAGTTTGGCTGCCAGAAAGCTTTGAAAAAACTTTTGGAACGTATAGCAGGTTAGAATTTTCAAAATATTCTGCAGTCAAACGTGTGTTCGCAGACTCCCTTTTTAAATCTACTTCTCCTTGAATTACAATTTCATATTCTTGAACTAATTCTTTCAGTTGCAGTCTTTGGGCATCAACAAGAAGCAAATCCAATAATTTTGAAATTAATTTTATTAGACCAAGGTTTTTAGTGATTTCTTTTTGAATATTTGGGCGTATCACTTTGACTACAACTTCTTCTCCAGAAAAAAGAACCGCTTCATGGACTTGGGCAATTGAGGCCGCCGCTAAAGGTTTTCGCTGAAAGCTCTCAAACAGTTCTCCAATTGGTTTGCCCAAGTCATCCTCAATAATCCTAACGGCTATCCTTGAGTCAAAAGTAGGTAAATTGGATTGAAATTTTGTGAGCTCATGAATGATTTCATCATCAAAGAAGTCTGACCGAGTTGATAAAATCTGACCTAATTTTACATAAACAGGACCAGCGGCTAAGAGCGCAGAGAATAATCGCTCTCCCTTACTTCCTCTAACAGGAATTAAACGTAATGGATTAATGACATACAAAATCTTAAAAAATAGATTTAAATTAAGTTCAGGTAATAAGAGATCGAGTCTATATTTCCAAAAAATAAAAATAATCTTAAAGAACTGTATGAAAATCATTTAAGTTTTAGTTCCTTTGTGCAAAGCAACAATTCCTCCGGTGAGGTTTTCATAGCTAGCATCCAAAAAGCCAGCAGACTGCATCATTTTCTTAAAAGTTTCTTGATCTGGATGTTTTCTGATTGACTCTGCTAGATACTGATAACTATCGGCATCATCTGCAATTAACTTCCCCATCAATGGAAGCAAATTAAAGGAGTAAATATCGTAGATTTGTGAAAATAAATTCGAGGTAGGTTTTGAAAATTCTAAAACTATAAGACGCCCTCCGGGTTTTAAACAATGAAACATGCTTTTTAAAGCCTTATCTTTATCAGTAACGTTTCTTATTCCAAATGCAATTGAGATGCAATCAAAAGAATTTTTTTCAAATGGTAACTCTTCAGCGTTAGCAATCTTGAAGTCAACATTTAGCCTTCCTGAATCAAGAACTCTCTTTTTTCCCTCCGCAAGCATGTCTTCATTGATATCTGATAAAACGACACTCCCGGATGATCCTACAATTTTTGAAAATTCTATCGCTAGGTCTCCCGTTCCTCCTGCCACATCAAGTACGGAATTCCCAGGCATAACTTGGCTGGATTCAATAGCAGCTTTTTTCCAAAGCCTATGGATGCCTAAAGACATGACATCATTCATAAAGTCGTATTTTGATGCAACGCTGCTAAAAACCTCACCAACAAGCTTGGATTTATCTTCCTTTTGCACTTCTTTATAGCCAAAGTCAGTATATTCTTTTTTGTTTTTATCCATATTTGCTATAGTAACGAACCTTCACTCATCCTGTATTGTAAATTAGTTCTATGGAAAACAAATTAATATGGCTAGATCTAGAAATGACTGGTTTGGATCCAAACTCAGAGAGAATCATTGAGATCTTTACTGCTGTAACGGATGAAAATTTAACTGAAATTATTGAAGGACCTGACCTTGTTGTAAAGCAACCAAATGAAATTCTTGATCAAATGGATGAATGGAATCAGGAACATCATAAAAAATCAGGCTTGATTGACGAAGTTAAAAGAAGTGTAATAACTCAAGAAGATGCCGAAGCGATGACCCTTGATTTTTTATCGCAACACGTCGGTAAAAATGTTTCACCTCTTTGCGGCAATACCGTTTGGCACGATAGAAAATTTTTAACTCTCTACATGCCTCAACTAGAAGACTATTTTCATTATCGCGTCATTGATGTAAGTTCAGTTAAGGAACTCACAAAAAGATGGAGGCCTGATGCAACCAAGCCAAAATCTAAAGAAATTGCTCATCGCGCTCGTCCGGATGTATTCGAATCAATTGAGGAATTACGATTTTATAGAGATCATATTTTTGCTCAATAATCAGACCTTTTCTTTTTTTCTCAAGCCTATATAGTTGCGAATCTTATATTTGAAATGAAGAAAGTTTTTATTAAAACGCATGGCTGTCAGATGAATGAGTACGATTCAGCCAAAATGCTTGATCTTCTTAAAGGTGAAGAAGACTATGAGCTTGCTGAGTCTGAGCAACAAGCAGATCTCCTAATTTTGAACACTTGTTCAATAAGAGAAAAAGCTCAAGAAAAAGTATTTCATCAAATTGGCAGGTGGAAAAAGATAAAAGATTCTAATCCTGATTTAAAAATAGCGATTGGAGGGTGTGTTGCATCTCAAGAGGGTGAAAAAATCATCAAAAGGGCGCCATCAGTCGATATAGTTTTTGGTCCTCAGACTCTTCATAAACTTCCTGATTTGATTAAAAACAATGAGATAAATGATAAATCTCAGATAGATATTACATTTCCTAAAATAGAAAAATTTGATCACATACCAACTCCGGACTATGGAGAGCCTTCCTCATTTGTTTCTGTTATGGAGGGATGTAATAAATATTGTTCTTTTTGTGTAGTTCCACACACTAGAGGTCATGAAGTATCAAGAAACTTTGATGATATCCTTAATGAAGTTTCTGCTTTAGCAGATAACGGAACAAGAGAAATTCACCTCCTAGGTCAAAACGTAAATAATTTCAAAGGTCTTCAGAATGGTGACAAATCATCCTTAGCGAAGTTAATTGTGGAAGTAGCAAAAATAGAAAATATCGAAAGAATTAGATTTACAACCAGTCATCCTCATGAATTTAAGGATGACTTAGTGGAAGTTTATGGGAGCGTGCCTGAGCTTGTTAGTCATGTTCATCTTCCAGTTCAAAGCGGGTCTGACAGAATTTTAAACTTAATGAGAAGACGATACACCGTAGAGAAATATTTAGATCTGATAGATAGAATCAAATCCGTAAGACCAGATATGAGTTTTTCTTCAGACTTTATAGTTGGTTTTCCAGACGAATCAGAAGAAGATTTTCAAGCCACCATGGATATCGTAAATGAAGTAGGTTTTGATGAGTCTTATAGTTTCATTTATTCTCCCAGACCAAATACACCGGCTTCTGAGATGCCTG
>CACBTL010000023.1:0-2469 GCA_902542145.1 uncultured SAR86 cluster bacterium
TAAAGTAACTTTATTATTACCAAATCCCAAAGTTTCTTTAACAGGAATTTATCCAAAAATTAAAGTTTTTTCTATTTCTGGAATTTATAGCATGGGATCTAATGATCTAGATTCAAATTATGCTTTCATAAACATTAATGATGCCTCGAAACTTCTTTCACTATCAGGAAATGTGACAGGCATTAGACTAAAATTTGATGATCTTTTTGACGCTCCAGATTTAACTTATGATGCTTTAATAATAGCTCAGAAATATTCTGAACAACCTCTAAGAGTTAATGATTGGAGTTCTCAGTTTGGGACTCTTTGGAGAGCTGTTGGCATGGAAAGAAGCTTAGTTTTTTTGCTGACTAGTTTAATCATAGTCATTGCAGCCTTTAATGTAATTGCAATGTTAATGATGATGCTTAATGAAAAAAAGGAACAAATTGCAATCCTAAAAACAGTAGGTATGAGTGATACGAAAATTATTCAAATATTTTTATATCTTGGTTTGATAATCTCTTTTTGGGGAATATCTATTGGAACCCTTTTAGGTTTGTTTATGTCATTTTTTATTGCCTCATCATATTTTGATGTCATTATTTCTGGTTATTTGCAGTGGTATTTCATAAGTTATCTTCCTACAGATTTAAGAATAGAGTGGATTATTTCAATTATATTAGGATCATTATTGATAACATCATTTGCAAGCATCTATCCAGCAAGATCCGCTTCAAAAATTATCCCAGCTAAGATATTAAGATAATGAGCTTAGTTAAATTGCAAGACATTGGAAAAGATTATCAAACTGGAGATAATCTAATCTCTCCTCTTATAGATCTCAGCCTTGAAATAAATGATAGCGACAGATTAATTATTTATGGAAAATCAGGTTCTGGAAAAACTACTCTATTAAATATTTTAAGTACTTTAGAGATTCCTTCTAATGGTTCAATGATTTTTGCAGGCAAACTTATAGAATCTTTATCGGATAAAGAGCTCTCAAATTTAAGGTTAAATGATATTGGTGTAGTTTTTCAATCTCATCATCTCTTAGAAGAATTTTCTCTTCATGAAAATATCATTCTCCCAGGATCCATAACTCATAATCTTGATAAAGATTTTGCAAATTTTCTTATAGAGAAATTAAAAATTTCTGACAGAAAACATCACTTTCCTGATCAACTATCTGGCGGAGAAAGACAGAGATGTGCAATTGCAAGAGCATTAATTAATAAACCAAAATTGTTAGTCATGGATGAACCGACAGGAGATTTAGATAGAAATACTTCTGATGAAGTCATGGAATTGATAGACGATGTATTTAATGAAATTGATATTTCTGTGGTTATTGCTACTCATGATGAAAATTTGAAATTTAAGCCAAATTCAAAATATTCACTCGAACAAGGTAAGCTCAATTTAATAGAGGGCTAAGAGATAAAATTCTTCTAAAAAGGTAAAATAACCCTTTTTTTAGGCATGAAAAGCAATACTTCATATCTTGCACGTCTTTTTGGCTATGTTTCTTCAAGCATCCCTTATTTCTTGATCAGTTTTTTTGGGTTTGTATTATTTGCTGCAGCTCAAGTAGGAGCAGCGGAATGGTTAAGAAGAATAGTTGATTTTATAGAAAATCCAAATCAAACAGTCCAAACAATCTTACCCCTTGCGCTTATAGCCATAGCCCTAATAAGAGGTATCGGTTTTTATCTTTCAAATTTTTTTATGGCCTTTATTTCGAATAAATTAATTCACAATTTGAGAGTAGATTTATTCAAATCATTGATTTCGATGCCAGTGAGTTTTTATGATAAATCCTCTAGTGGACATTTATTATCCAGAATTACTTTCAATGTTATGCAGGTAAGTAGTGCAGTTACTGATGCAGTCAAAATTATTATAAGAGAAGGCTTGATAGTAATAGGACTATTAGGTTACTTGATTTACTTAAATTGGAAATTAACCCTGGTGTTAATAATTGCAGCTCCTTTAATTGGCTTCATTGTTTCTATTGCTGGGAAAAGATTAAGACGTCTTAGTAAAAAAATTCAATCTGCCATGGGCGATGTTACTCATGTTAGTTCAGAGTCTATAAACGCTCATAAAGAATTAAAAATTTTCGGTAATGAAAATCTTGAAATTGATAAATTTAATGAGGCAAGTGATGCAAATCGAATTCAAAATTTGAAATTAGAGTCTACAAACTCAATTGCTTCTCCGCTTATTCAATTAATAATATCTCTGGCATTAGCATTAATTACTTGGTTTGCCTTAGATCCCTCTGTGATTACGTCAATGTCATCAGGAACATTTATAGCTTTCTTTGGTAGTGCAGGAATGCTGGCAAAACCTATTAGACAATTATCTTCTACGAATGTTATGTTCCAGAAAGGTATTGCAGCAGCAGAAGATATTTTTAAGCAAATTGATGAAACTCCAGAAAAAGATGATGGCTCAAAAATAATTAAGAATTCTGAAGGAAAA
>CACBTL010000024.1:0-2223 GCA_902542145.1 uncultured SAR86 cluster bacterium
TCCTGAGATGGCTCTTCAATATCTACTTTCTGAAATCTTCTCGATAATGCCCTATCCTTTTCAAAAATGTTTCTATATTCAGTGTAAGTTGTAGAACCTACCAAAGTAAAACTACCTTTCCCCAAGGTAGGTTTTAATAAATTTGAGGCATCCATTACTCCACCAGACGTCGCACCCGCACCAATTACTGTATGTATCTCATCTATGAATAGGATAGATCCTTCAATTTTTTTTAGTTCTTTAAGAATTGACTTTAATCTTTTTTCAAAATCTCCTCTGTATTTTGTTCCAGCAAGAAGAGTCCCCATGTCTAAAGAAAAAATTTGACGGTTTTTTAAGACATCAGGGACATTACCTTCAACTATATTTTTTGCAAGGCCTTCTACAACAGCTGTTTTTCCAACACCGGATTCTCCAACTAATAGTGGATTGTTTTTACTTCTTCTTGAGACTATTTGAGTAATTCTCTCTAATTCATTGGATCTGCCAATAAGCGGATCTATGTTTCCTTCAGCTGCTTCTTGATTTAAATTAGTAGCGTATTTAATTAATGCATTTTGCTCAGATTCTTCGCCATCTTCATTTTGATAATCTATTTCTGAGTCTTCAGATTCATCTTCCTCTCCGTGGCTTAGGTAGGAAACGGCATCTAATCTTGTCATGCCCTGTTGTTTTAATAAATAAACGCTGTAAGACTCTTTTTCACTAAACAAAGCAACAATTATGTTAGCTCCTGTAACTTCTGCACCTTTTGTGCTTTGAACGTGAAATACCGCTCTTTGAATTACCCTTTGAAAGCTCAGAGTAGCTTGAACATCTTTATTAGAATCTGCATTTTCAGGAATAGAGTCCTTTAGAAATTTATCTAATTCTAAAGTTAATTTTTCAATATCAACGTTACATGCAGACAATAACTTAAGAGCTTCGTTATTATCTAAAAGGCAAAATAATAAATGCTCTGTTGTAACAAATTCATGGTTAGAGCTATGTGCTTTCTTGAATGCGTTATTAAGACAATTTTCTAAATTCTTTTCTAACATCAATCCTCGTCATCCACTGGTTCAATTTCACTTATCAAAGGATGTTCATTTTGTTGAGCAAAATCATTAATTTGCGATGATTTTGTTTCAGCTATTTCCTTTGTAAAGATACCACAAACTCCTTTTCCATGAGTGTGCACTGCTAACATAATTTGTGTTGCTCTTTCCTGATCATAATTAAAAAACTTTTGTAACACGTATACTACAAATTCCATGGGCGTATAGTCGTCATTCAACAAAAGAATTCTATATAAAGAAGGTTTTTTTATTATTGGATCAGAAGGTCTGACAGCAACTGATAAGTCGCCTTCGAATTCTTCTTCTGGATTTTTGCTCTCTAATTTAAAATCAAAAAACATTAAATTTATACTATTTAAGATACCCCATCTTCATTCCTTTGCATACTTCATCTGCAAATTCTGAACACTTAAGTTTTGTCGCATTCTTCATTAATCTAGCTAAATCATATGTAACGAGCTTGTTTTTAATAGCCCAGCTAATACCTTTGATGACGTTATCTGAAGCTTCTTTCCATCCTATATGATTAAGCATCATTCCCGCAGAAAGAATTAAAGATGATGGGTTTACTTTGTCTTCACCAGCATACTTTGGAGCTGTTCCATGTGTGGCTTCAAATAAGGCAATATGATCTCCAACGTTAGCTCCTGGAGCTAAGCCTAACCCACCTACTTTGGCTGCTAAAGCATCAGAAATATAATCACCGTTTAAATTCATGGTAGCAATAACATCATAATCTGCTGGTCTTGTTAAGATTTGTTGAAGAAAGGAATCAGCTATAACATCCTTAATTACAATAGTTCTACCAGTTTTTGGATTTATAAAACTCATCCATTCACCGCCATCTAAAGAAACTGCACCGTATTCAGTTTTAGCAACACCATAACCCCATTCTTTAAATGCACCTTCAGTAAATTTCATAATATTACCTTTGTGAACTAGAGTTACTGAAGATCGATCATTATCGACAGCAAATTGAATTGCTTTTCTTACCAATCTCTCAGTTCCCGGCTTAGATATAGGTTTAACTCCTATACCGCAAAATTCTTCAAACCTAATGTTTCCAACACCCATTTCTTCTTTAAAAAATTTGATAACTTTTTTGGCCTCTTCAGAGTCAGCCTTGAATTCTATGCCAGCATAAATATCTTCAGAATTTTCTCTA
>CACBTL010000025.1:0-2170 GCA_902542145.1 uncultured SAR86 cluster bacterium
AGTTGTCTTGTGATGCACGAGGGGACTTCATCTAGAGATGCTGCTTCTTCATTTGTGAACCCTCTTACCGCCTTAGGTTTTATTGAAACCATGAAAATGGAAAATCACTCTTCTCTTGTTCATACTGCTGCTGCTTCAAACTTAGGACAAATGCTAGTTAAGATTTGCTTGGCAGATAACATTCCTCTGGTGAACATAGTAAGAAAAGAAGAACATGAAAAATTACTCAAGGATCTGGGAGCTACTCATGTTTGTAACTTTACGAACGATAATTTTATGGAAAGTCTCATTGATGCAATAGCTGAAAGTAACGCCACTCTCGGATTTGATGCAACAGGTGGAGGTAATGAAGGTAAATTAGCCGGTCAAATATTATCCGCCATGGAAACTGCTGCAAATAGAAATATGAAAGAATACAGCCGTTATGGTTCAGATACTTACAAACAAGTTTATATTTATGGTGGCTTAGACCCTACTCCAACAGTTTTAAATAGATCTTATGGACTTAATTGGGGTCTTGGCGGGTGGCTTCTGACCCCCTTTATTGCAAAAGCAGGAAATGAAATTTTCCAAAAGATGAGGCAGCGCGTGGCTGATGAGATTACAACAACTTTTGCTAGTAACTACACTAAAGAGGTTTCTCTATCTGAGATGTTGGATGCAGACTCAATTCTGACTTACGCAAAACAGGCTACTGGGGAGAAGTATTTAGTTACACCTCATAAATAAGATTACGTTCGAATCCGATCAATTACTAAACCCAAAGTCAGTAATAGAAAAAAAAGGATCAGTCTTAAATCGTTTAAGATAGGTGTCTCTACGGGTATAGCTATTGTTTTCTCTAAGGCTTCTATTTTATATGGATGCCTTTCATCAAAAATTGGATTTAAGCCAATTTCCAACAAATCTTTTCTACTCCTATACCTTACGAAAGCAACGTTATCCCATTCCTCCATGCCTTCGGCAGAAACAATATCCATAGCTTGAAAAAAAACATCTGAGAAAAAAATTGGATGAGATGCTCTTGTAAACATTTCAGGATACATGTATTCCGTGTAGTAATTCATAAGATTTGAAGAGGATGCTCCTTTGCCAGTCGCTGGCATTGTTTCTGGAGATTCGTTGTAGTCTAAAAAGTTAACCATGAAGAAATCTTTTCCGTCGTCTTCTTCCATAAATTTTCTTAAACGTTGAATGCTTTCTTCGTCATTGCCGCTTCTTTCAGAAATGACTTTCATAAAGGAATCAATCTCTTCATCATTCATTGGGCCCGAAAGATTTGTGTACCAGATAAAAAAAATTGAATAAAAGACAATGAAAAAATACCAATGGAAATTTTTCATACTAGCTTGCTTATTTCTTCTCCTATTTTGGCAGGGCTTCTAGTTGTATGAACTCCAGCCTTTTCAAGAGCTAAGAATTTATCTTCCGCTGTTCCTTTTCCGCCAGCGATTATTGCTCCGGCATGTCCCATTCTTTTTCCGGGTGGAGCGCTGACTCCAGCAATATATGCAACCACAGGTTTGGAAACATTAGACTGAATGAACTCAGCAGCCTCTTCTTCAGCAGTTCCTCCAATTTCACCAACCATCACGATTCCTTCTGTTTCAGAATCTTCTTCAAAAAGCAGCAAAATATCAATAAAACTCGATCCTGGAATGGGATCTCCGCCAATTCCCACGCAACTGCTTTGACCTAAACCTGCTTGAGTGGTCTGATCAACAGCCTCATAAGTTAAAGTTCCCGATCTTGAAACAATTCCTATTTTCCCAGGCTTATGAATGTACCCGGGCATGATTCCAAGTTTGCATTGATCTGGCGTAATCACACCAGGGCAGTTTGGACCAATAATTCTACAACCTGCAGAGTCAGCATTTTGTTTTAGCTTCATCATATCCAGAGTAGGTATTCCTTCTGTAATACAAATGATCAATGGAATTTCTGCATCAATAGCCTCTTGAACAGAATCTTTACAAAACTTAGCAGGAACAAAAATTATTGTTGCGTCTATTTCCAACTCTTGTTGAGCCTCTTTTGTAGAATTAAATACAGGAAGATCTAGATGACTTTCTCCACCCTTTCCTGGTGTTACCCCTCCAATGATGCTTGTCCCATATTCAATAGCTTGAGAACAATGCAATGTGGCTTGAGAACCGGTAAAGCCCTGACA